>NZ_CP131914.1:3893296-4197914 GCF_040529045.1 Xanthomonas indica
CATCTGCCCGGTGACCGGCTTGCGCACGAATCCGGCGAATCCGGCCGCGCGTGCCGCCGCCTCGGCCTCGCCGTCGGAACGTGCGGTCACCGCCAGCAGCGGGAAGCCGTAGCCCAGCATGCGCAACTGCCGCGCCAGCGCCAGGCCGTCGAGTGCCGGCAGGTCCAGGTCGAGCAGGCCGATGTCGAAGCTGCCCTGGCTGGCCTCGGTCAGCGCCTCCAGGCCGTGCGCGGCCCACACCACCTTGTGCCCGCGGCCGCGCAGCAGTTCGACCATCACCTGGGCCACGGTCGGTTCGTCCTCGACCAGCAGGATGCGCAGCGCGGTGCGCGCCCGCGGGGCCGCCGCCGGCACCACCACCGCCGGTTCCTGCGCCGGGCGCCAGCGCAGCGGCAGCCCCACGCGGAAACGCGCGCCGTGCCCGAGCCGGCTCTCGACCTGGATGCGCCCGCCCATCGCCATCGCCAGTTCCTGGCTGATCGCCAGGCCCAGGCCGCTGCCGCCTTGGCGCACCGCGGTGCGCGGACCGTCGCCCTGTTCGAAACGCTGGAACAGCCGCGCCTGCTGCTCGGCGCCGATGCCCGGACCGGTGTCGGCCACCTCGATGCACAGCCCGTGGCTGTCCTGCGCCGGCGCCACCGTCAGCGCCACCGAGCCGCTGTTGGTGAACTTGATCGCGTTGCCGAGCAGGTTCAGCAGGATCTGCCGCACCCGCAGCGCATCGCCTTCCACCGTGGTCGGGCCGGGCATGGCGTCGTGCAGATCGAAGCGCAGCCCGCGCGCCTGCGCCAGCGGCGCCATCAGGTTGACCACCTCGGCGATCAGCGCCTGCAGCGCGAACGGCTGCGACTCCAGGCGCAGGCGCCCGGCCTCGATCCGCGCCAGGTCCAGCGCGTCGTTGACCAGATGCAGCAGGTGGGTGCCGGCGCGACGGATCGACTCGGTATAGCCGCGCTGCTTGGGATCCAGCGGCGTGGCCAGCAACAGTTCACTCATGCCCAGCACCCCGGTCAGCGGTGTGCGTACCTCGTGGCCGAGCGTGGCCAGGAACCGGGTCTTGGCCAGCGAGGCCTGCTCGGCCAGTTCCTGCTTGTGCAAGGCCAGTTCCCAAGCATGCTGGCGGCCCAGGCGGCGCCGGTAGGCGCGCAGCGACACCAGCAGCAGCAGGCCGGCGGTGGCGAGCATCCCGACGATGCCCCAGACGCTGCGCCACCACGGCGGCTGCACCCGGAACGGCAGGCGCAGCGTCGGCGACCAGGCACCGTTGCGGGTGCGCGCCTGGATCTCCAGCACCTGCGCGCCGTCGGGCAGCTGCGGCAGGGTGCGTTCGCCGCTGGCGCCGGTGCTGACCCAGTCGCGGTCGTAGCCCGGCAGGCGGAAGCGGTAGACGATGTGCTCGGGATCGATGTAGGACAGCAGCCGCACCGCCACGCGCAGGTCGCGGTCGTCCGAGCGCAGGGTGAAGTCGCCGCGCGTCGGCAGGGTCAGCAGGCGCGGGCCACGCCGCACCTGCACGCTCTCCATGCTCAGGGACAGCGGCACCGGCACCGGATCCGGCTGCTGCGTGTCCAGCAGCGCCACGCTGCCGTCGGCAGCCGCGGCCACCAGCACGCCGTCGGCGGTCATCAACAGGCCGCGCCGCACCAGCTCCTGGCTGCCGAGCCCGTCGCGGGTGCCGAACGCGCGCACCGCCGGGGTGCGCCGCGGATCGACCCGGAACAGGCCGCGGCGCATGCCCAGCCAGGCGCGGCCCTGCGGATCGGCGACCAGCGCGCTGGACTCGGTGGCCGGCAGGCCGTCGGCCACCGCGTAGCGCTGGCTGCGCTGCCAGTGCGTGCCGGTGTACCGCCACAGCTCCAGGCCGGACAGGCGATGCAGCCACAGCGTGCGCGCGTCAGCGAAGGCGAACGACTGCACCTTCTCGCCGGCCAGCTCCGGCGGCGTACGGAACTGCCCGGCCGCCTCGTCCCAGTGCTGGAAGCGCTCGGCGGCCACCCACGGCACCCCGTCGGGGGCCATCGCGAAGGCGGCGATGTCGGTCCCGGCCAGGCCGTGCTGGCCGCCGGGGATGTTCTGCAGGACGTGGCCGGCGCCATCGCGCACCTGCAGGCCGTAGCCCGGCGCGGCGATCCACAACCGCTGGCGCGCGTCCAGTTGCAGCCAGGCCAGGGTGCCGTCCGGGATCGCATCGGCCTCGCCGGCGGCGCGGGTCCAGCGCTGCAGGTTGCCGCCGTCCAGCGGGCCGCGCAGCAGCGTGCTGCTGCCGCCGATCCATAGCGCCCCACGCGGGTCATCCAGCACCGACAGCATGCGTCCGCTCGGCGCGCCGTTGGCCCAGTGCGGCGCGCTCAGCGCACCGTTGGTGGTGTCGAGGCGGAAGACGCTGGCGCCGGAGCCGAGCAGCCAGGCTCCACCGGCCCGCGCCGGCGCCAGGCCGACGTACTGGTCGGCGGGCAGGCCCTGCGCGGTGCCCAGCACCGCCAGGCGGCGCCAGTCCGGGCGCAGGTAGCCCAGGCCGCGCGTCGGCAGCGGTACCCACAGGCCGCCTTCGCGGTCGCGCAGCACCGCCTCCACCACGCTGGCGCCGGACACCGCCGCGCCACCGGTATCCACCCGCCGCGCCGGCCCGTCGGCCGGCTTGTGCCACAGGCCCTCGCCATTGCCGAGCCAGTAACCGCCGGCGCCGTCCTCGGCGATGGCGCTGACCGCGCGGTGCAGCGCGTCGACCCAGTCCGCGCGCAGCCAGCGCCCGGCGCTGTCGCGCCGGAACAGGCCGGTATTGCCGCTGAACCACAGGCCGTCGCCGAGCGGGGTGATCGACGTGATCACCTGCGCCTTGTCCGGCACGCCGTCGTCGATGCGATACGCGCTGACGCGCTGGCCGTCGTAGCGCAGCAGGCCCTTGAAGGTGCCCACCCACAGCACCCCGGCATCGTCGAAGGCCAGGGTCAGCACCGCGCTGTCGAGCATCGCGTCCACCGCCGGGTCGCCGGCGCGGATGCGCTGCACCCGGCCATCGCCGCCCAGCCGGTACAGGCCGCCGCGGTAGGTGCCGAAGAACACCGCGTCGCCGCGGCTGGCGATGGCGAACACCTCGTCGCTGCGCATCGCCGGCTGCGTGGCCATGTTGAAGTGGCGGAAGCCGCGCCGGTCCGCGCCGAGCACGCTCAGCCCGCCGCCCTCGCAGGCCACCCAGATGCGGTCGCGCGCGTCGATGTGCATGTCCTGCACGTAGTTGCAGCGCAGCGAGGCCGGATCGGCCGGGTCGTGGCGCCAGACCCGGAACTCGCGCCCGTCGTAGCGGGCCAGGCCGTCGCCGCTGGCGATCCAGAGATAGCCGTCGCGGTCCAGCTGCAGCGCGGAGATGTCGCTGGACGGCAGCCCCTGCTCGCTGGAGAACACCCGGAACCGCGGCAGTTCCGGCACGCCGGCGCAGGCGTCGGCGCAGAGGCCGGCCAGCGCCAACAGGCACAGCAGCCCCCAGCGGCGCCACGGGCGTGGGGAACGCGGGATGGGGGACATGGACATCGGCTCCGGCAAGGGACGTCGGCGGATGAACACCGGCGCACTGCCGGGGCCGGACGCGCGCGGCGGCCGCTCCGTGTGCCGCTCGCCGCGGCAGCGTTCTTATACCCCGCGCCGGCGTAAAAATCACACCTGTCGCGGCATGCAACGAACCGTTACGCGCCGCAGGTACGCAGCCGGGCCGGACTGTGACTAGAATCCGGCGACCTCCCCGCGCGGCGCCGCTCCATGCTCAAACCCTCTCTCGTGGCCCTCCTGCTGGCCTTGCCGGGCGCCGTCTTCGCCGCGCCGGCGCAGTACGCGCTGGACCCGGTGCACACGCGGGTGCTGTTCGCGATCGAGCACGCCGGGTTCTCCAAGGCGCTGGGCACCGTGTCCGGCAGCACCGGTACCCTGGTGTTCGACCCGGACGACTGGCGCAGCGCGCGGCTGCAGGCGCGGGTGCCGTTGCAGCGGCTGGACCTGGGCGACGAGAAATGGAACCGCGCCGCGCTGGCGCACAACTTGCTCGATGGCGAGCACTACCCGGAGGCGCAGTTCGTCTCCACCCGCGTGGAGCCGATCGACGCGCAGCACGCCAAGGTGATCGGGCAGTTGACCCTGCACGCCGTCACCCGCGAGGTGACCCTGGACGTGACCCTGAACGCAGTGAAGCGCCATCCGCTGCCGCCGTTCCGCCGCACCGCCGGCTTCTCCGCCACCGCCACGCTGCAGCGCGCCGACTTCGGCATCAGTGCCTGGCCGTCGGTGATCGGCGGCACGGTGGACCTGCGCATCGAGGCCGAGGCCACCCGCGAAGGCGGCGCCAAGGCCGAGCCGGAGCCGGCACCGAGCAGCAGCACACCGGCCGCACCCACCGATACCCCCGCGCCAGCGGCGCCGGCCGCGCAGGACGACACGCCATGAGCGCACGCAACAGCGCCGAACGCTGGGGGAGCGTCAGCCAGACCCTGCACTGGTTGATCGCCGCCCTGATCCTGCTGCTCGGCGTGGTCGGCCTGACCATGGGCGAGCTGCCGAAGACGCCCAAGTATTTCTGGGTCTACACCGCGCACAAGTCGCTGGGCCTGACCGTGCTGGCGCTGGTGATCGTGCGGCTGGGCTGGCGCCTGTACGCCGGCGCGCCCAAGCCGGTGCCGGGCACGCCCAGCTGGCAGGAGCGCATCGCCAGCGCCACCCATGTGCTGCTGTACGTGATGATCTTCGCCCTCCCGCTGTCCGGCTGGCTGTACGACTCCAGCAGCGGCCTGCGCCCGTTCCGCTGGTTCGGCCTGGTCGCCGTGCCCAAGCTCAGCGCTCCGAACGAGCATCTGCGCGACCTGTCGCACGCGGTGCACGAGTGGGGCTTCTGGCTGCTGATCGCGGTGGTCCTGGCGCATGCCGGCGCCGCCTTCTACCACCACCTGTTCCAACGCGATGCCACCCTGGCGCGGATGCTGCCGCGCGGTTGGCTCACCCCCAAGTCCTGAGGAGCCGTTTCGATGTCGACCCGTTTCGCGTCCCCCGCCGCCGTCGCCGCCAGCCTGGTGGCCCTGCTCGCCGCCGCTCCGGCGGTCCAGGCCGCCGACTATGTGCAGGCCCCCGGCTCGACCCTGGTGTTCGCCAGCAAGTACGACGGCGAAGTGTTCACCGGCCAGTTCCCCGGCTTCGACACCAAGCTCAGCTTCGACCCGGCCAACCTGGCCGGCGCCAAGCTCGACGTGACCATCCCGCTGGCCGGCGCCAAGAGCGGCAACAACGACCGCGACTCCACCCTGCAGGGCCCGGACTTCTTCAACGTCGCCAAGTTCGCCACCGCGCACTACCGCGCCGACAAGTTCCGCGCACTGGGCAACAACCAGTTCGCCGCCGACGGCACCCTGGAGTTGCGCGGCGTGTCCAAGCCGGTGACCCTGACCTTCACCTGGACCCCGGGCGCGCAACCGGTGCTGGCCGGCAAGGCCACGGTCAAGCGCCTGGACTTCGGCGTGGGCGGCGGCGACTGGGCCGATACCAAGATCATCCCCAACGAAACCGCGATCAGCACCAAGGTGGTATTCAAGGCGAAGTGATTCGCCACAGGCCGCGGCGCGCGGCCGCTGAGCGGCGGATTTCCTCGTCGGGTCCGCCGCTTTTTTTATGCGCGGCTCAGGCGCGTTCGTCCAACGCGGCCAGCCACGCGCGCACGCCGGCGGCATCGAACGGCCAGTCCAGTTCGCGCCCGTCCGCGGCGCGCAGCACCGGCACGCGCACGCCGTAGCGCGCCTCCAGCACCGCGTCGTCGTCGATGAACACGCTGTCCGGCTCGGCCACGCGCGCCTGCGCCAGCACCTGCAGGGCCTGGTCGCACAGATGGCAGTCGTCGCGCTGGTACAGGGTCAGGGACATGCTCGCGTCCAATGCTGCGCTGCGGACCTGTGCCGCACGCCGGAAGCATAGAATAGACGGTCTTTCGCCCACCCCTTCGGCACGCGCATGGCTGTCAGCACCTTCGACCTGTTCAAGATCGGCATCGGGCCGAGTTCCTCGCATACCGTGGGGCCGATGCGCGCCGCCGAGCGCTTCGTGCACCGCTGGCTGTTCGACCAGGGCCGCCTGCAGGACGTGGTGCGGGTGCGTGCGGAGGTGTTCGGCTCGCTGGCCCTGACCGGGCGCGGCCACGGCACCGACAAGGCAGTGCTGCTGGGCCTGGAAGGCCAGCGTCCGAACCTGATCGACCCGGACATCATTCCCGGCGCGCTGGAGCGCATCCGCGGCAGCAAGCGCATCAACCTGCTCGGCCAGCACGAGATTGCCTTCGACGAGAAGCGCGACCTGGCGATGAACAAGCGGCAGAAGCTGCCGTACCACACCAACGGCATGCGCTTCACCGCCTATGCCGCCAACGACGAAGTCGTCGCCACCCGCGACTACTACTCGGTCGGCGGCGGATTCGTGGTCAACCAGGACGACGCCGCCGACGACCGCATCGTCGCCGACGAGACGCCGCTGCCCTACCCGTTCAAGAGCGGCGACGAACTGCTGGCGCAGGCCGCGCGCAGCGGCCTGAGCATCGCCGCGCTGATGTTCGAGAACGAGAAGTGCTGGCGCAGCGAGGACGAGATCCGCGCCGGCCTGCGCGAGATCTGGGGCGCGATGCAGGCCTGCGTGACGCGCGGCATCCGCGAGGAAGGCACCCTGCCCGGCGGCCTGCACGTCTCGCGGCGCGCGCCGGCGCTGTACCGCGAACTGTCGTCCAAGCCGGAAGCGGCGATGCGCGATCCGCTGACCACGCTGGATTGGGTCAACCTGTACGCGCTGGCGGTCAACGAAGAAAACGCCGCCGGCGGCCGCGTGGTCACCGCGCCCACCAATGGCGCGGCCGGCATCATTCCGGCGGTGCTGCACTACTTCGACCGCTTCTGCCCCGGCGCCGACGAACAGCGCGTGTTCGACTTCCTGCTCACCGCCGCGGCGATCGGCATCCTGTACAAGGAAAACGCCTCCATCTCCGGCGCCGAGGTCGGCTGCCAGGGCGAGGTCGGCGTGGCCTGCTCGATGGCGGCCGGCGGCCTGGTCGCCGCGCTCGGCGGCAAGCCGGGGCAGATCGAGAACGCGGCCGAGATCGGCATGGAGCACAATCTGGGCCTGACCTGCGACCCGATCGGCGGCCTGGTGCAGATTCCGTGCATCGAGCGCAATGCGATGGGGGCGGTCAAGGCGATCAACGCCAGTCGCATGGCGATGCGCGGCGACGGCAAGCACAAGGTGTCCCTGGACAAGGTGATCCGCACCATGCGCGACACCGGCCGCGACATGCAGGACAAGTACAAGGAAACCAGCCGCGGCGGGCTGGCGGTGAACGTGATCGAGTGCTGAGCCGCCTTGGACGCTGGCCCGTGCGATCGCCAGCGTCCCCGTCGCTGCGCGGATAAAGATCGGCGCGGCGATGCCGCTAACGCAAGAGACGTCGGCCGATCCGGCATTGGCATGCTCTTGCGTTTCCCACACGCCTCCTGGCGCCTGCTGGCGCTACAGCTGGCCATGCTCTCGACAGCGTGGAGCGCGTGTGTGCCGCAGGCGCGGGCACTGCAGCCGGACAAGCAGTTCAACCACTACGAGCGTGAAGGCTGGGGCCTGGACCAGGGCCTGCCGCAGCTGAGCGTGCAGGCGTTCGCGCAGGACCGCCAGGGCTATCTGTGGATCGGCACGATGGGCGGGTTGACCCGCTTCGACGGGGTGCGCATGACCCCGTTCAACGAGGGCGCGCCGGCGCACCTGCCGGGCAACCTGATCAAGGCGCTGCACGTCGATCCTGCCGGCACCCTGTGGATCGGCACCTACCGCGGCCTGTCGCGCTACCGCGACGGACGCTTCGCCAGGCTGCTGCCGCAGGATCCGCAGGCGCCGCTGCTCAACATCGAGGCGATCGCCACCGATGCGCGCGGCACCGTGCTGGTCGCGGCGCAGGATGGCGTGTACGCGGTGCAGGACGATCGCCTGCAGCTGCGTTACCGCATCGCCGGCGGCGCCTCTGCGCTGCTGCCGCGCGCCGACGCGCTGTGGGTGGGGACGCGCGGCGCCGTGCTGCGCTTCGTCGCCGGCCAGGACGCGCCGGAGGCGCTGGCACTGCCGCAGGAGGCCGGCGCCGCACCGGTGCAGCACCTGCTGGAGGCGCAAGGCACGGTCTGGGCCGGCACCCGCGACGGCCTGTTGTTGCGCCGCGACGGGCGCTGGCAATGGCTGCCCGATGCCAGCGGCCTGAGCCGACGCGCGGTGCAGGCCCTGTTCGAGGACAGCGACCGCAACCTGTGGGTGGGACAGCCCGGCGCGCTGCTGCGCGTGCGCGATGGCGCGATCGTCGAACGCAACCCGGAAAGCAAGCCGAACATCGGCGTCAACGCCATCTTCGAGGACCGCGAGCGCAACCTGTGGCTGGGCAGCAGCTGGAACGGCGCGACCCGGCTGTGGAACGGCTGGACCCGCCGCTACAGCACCCACGAAGGGCTGGACGACGCACTGGTCTGGACCCTGGCGCGCGATCCGGACGGATCGCTGTGGGTCGGCACCGACAGCGGCCTGTCGCAGCTGCGCGACGGCCGTTACCAGCCGCGCCTGAGTCTGGCGCAGTTGCACAACGAGGCGCCCTACACCTTGCTGGCCGAACCCGGGCAACTGTGGATCGGCACGCGCCACGGCGCCGCCCTGTACCGCGACGGCCGGCTCAGCCAGCCGGCCTGGATGGCGCCGCTGCGCGACCTACAGGTCAGCGGCATCGTCCGCGACCGCGCGCAGCGGCTGTGGTTCGCCAGCGACGACGGCCTGTTCCGCAGCGACGGCACGCGGCTGCGCCGCTACGGCACGGCCGATGGCCTGCGCGATCCGCGCGTGCGCCTGGTCCACGAGACCCGCGACGGCCGCCTGCTGATCGGCGCGCAGTCGGGCCTGTACGAACTGCGCGGCGAGCGCCTGGTCGCCCTCGCCCCGCCGGGATCGGCGCTGGCCAGCGCCGACATCACCGCGATCCACGAACTGCCCGATGGGCAGTGGCTGGTCGGCACCCTCAACGAGCAGTTGTGGTTGTTCGACGGGACGCACTGGCACGCGTTCGGCGAGCAGGACGGGCTGCCGGTGAACGCCGCCTTCTTCATCGCCGACGACGGCCGCGGCGGGATCTGGGTGGCCGGCCTGCGCGGGGTCTATCGCGTGCGCCTGGCCGACCTGCAGCGCCACGCCGCGTCGCCGCAGGCGCCGCTGAACGCCGAGCTGATGCTCACCGAGCGCGCGCAGCGCCATGGCGGCGTGCAAGGCATGTGCTGCAACGGCGCCGGCAACGGCAAGGGCTTCATCGAGCAGGGTGCGCTGTGGCTGCCCAGCCGCGACGGCGTGGTCGCCCTGGACACCGCCGGCATCGTCAAGAATCCGGTGGCGCCGCAGCCGGTGGTGGAGCGGGTACGCGCGCTGGGCCAGTGGCTGACGCCGCAGGCGCTGCCCGCGCCGCTGCCCGAAGCCGCGCGCGACCTCGACTTCGAGTTCACCGCCGCCTCGTTCCAGGCGCCGCAGAACGTCGAGCTGCGCTACCGCCTGCTCGGCTACGACCGCAGCTGGCGCAGCCTCGACGACATCCGCCAGCGCGCGGTCAGCTACACCAACCTGCCCGGCGGCGACTACGTGTTCGAGGTCACCGGCAGCAACAATGCCGGCGTGTGGGCGGCGGCACCGGCGCGGCTGCCGCTGCGCATCGCGCTGCGCTTCCAGGAAACGGCGTTCTACAAGCTGCTGCTGGCGCTGGGCGCGTTCGTCCTGCTGCTGTCTGCCGTGTGCCTGGCGCGGCTGCACAACCGGCGCCAGCGCGAGATCCTGGAACGCCAGGTGCGCGAACGCACGCAGGCGCTGCAGGCAGCCAACCAGCGCCTGCAGGAGGCCAGCTTCACCGACGAACTGACCCAGCTGCGCAACCGCCGCTACCTGTCGCTGCACATTCCCAGCGACATCGCCCTGTACCGGCGCATGGCCGCCAACGACGAGGACATGCTGTCCTCGGGCATGCTGTTCGCGCTGATCGACATCGACCACTTCAAGTCGATCAACGACAGCGGCGGCCACCACACCGGCGACGCGGTGCTGCAGCAGATGGCGCAGTTGCTGGTGCGGCTGACCCGCGAAAGCGACTACGTGGTGCGCTGGGGCGGCGAGGAGTTCCTGCTGGTGCTGCGCTCGGCGCCGCGGGAGAACCTCACCATGGCCGCCGAACGGCTGTGCCGCGCGGTGGCCGCGCACCCGTTCGTGTTCGACCACGGCCGCCAGGGCCGGGTCACCTGCTCGATCGGACTGGCCGAATTTCCGTTCGTGCACGATCCCGACAACCTGCTCGGCTGGGAACAGTTGCTGGTGCTGGCCGATCGCGCGCTGTACCAGGCCAAGGCCAAGGGCCGCAACGGCTGGGCCGCGTACCGGCCGGTGCTCGGCGCGCAGGCCGAACAGGTGCTGGCGGCGCTGCAGGAACCGCTGGGGCAGATGCAGCGCCACGCCTGCCTGACCCTGGTGCACAACGGCGGCAGCCTGCCGCCGGCGTAACGCGTTGACGCCTCGCACGCGTAGGCCGGGCTAAGGTCGTGCTCCATCACGCCTGCCGCCACGCTCCCATGCGCCATTGCCTGCTGCTCGCCGCCCTCGCCCTGTCGCCGCTCGCATCCGCCACGGCCATCGACGCATCGCCGCGCTACGGCGCGCAACTGGAAGGGTTCGCCTATCCCTACCCGGTGCACTGGTACCGCTTCGAGTCGCAGCGCCAGCCGCTGCAGATGGCGTACATGGACGTGGCGCCGACCGGCACGCCGAACGGCCGCACGGTGGTGCTGCTGCACGGCAAGAACTTCTGCGCGGCGACCTGGGAATCGACGATCGCCGCGCTGGCGGCACAGGGCTACCGGGTGCTGGCACCGGACCAGATCGGCTTCTGCAAGTCGAGCAAGCCACAGGCCTACCAATTCACCTTCGCGCAACTGGCGGCCAACACCCATGCGTTGCTGCAACAGGCCGGAGTGACTGGTGCCGCGTTCGTCGGCCATTCGATGGGTGGCATGCTCGCCGCGCACTACGCGCTGCAGTATCCGCAGGACGTAAGCCAGTTGGTCCTGGTGAACCCGATCGGGCTGGAGGACTGGAAGGCGGCCGGCGTGCCCTGGCGCAGCGTCGACGCCTGGTACGCCAAGGAGCGCAAGACCGACGCGGCCTCGATCAAGCAGTACCAGCAAACCGTCTACTACGGCGGACAGTGGAAGCCCGAGTACGACCGCTGGGTGAGCATGCAGGCGGGCCTGTACGCCGGCCCCGGCGGCGACCGCGTGGCCTGGAACCAGGCGCTGACCTCGGACATGGTGTTCAACCAGCCGGTGGTGCAGCGCTTCCCGCAACTGCGCGTACCGACCACGCTGTTCATCGGCCAGCGCGACCGCACCGCGATCGGCAAGGATCTGGCGCCACCGGCGCTGGCCGCGACCCTGGGCGACTATCCGGCCCTGGGCAAGCGCGCGGCCGCGGCGATCCCCGGCGCGCGCCTGGTCGCCTTCGACGACCTCGGCCATTCCCCGCAGGTGGAAGCGCCGCAGCGCTTCAATGCCGCGTTGCTTGAGGCGCTGGGCAAGGCACCCTGACCCCACATTCGCCACGCAATTGGTGTCGGCACGGCGGCACGAACGCGTGTTGTCGCGTCGCTTGGGGGATCGTGGCGGCGTGCCGGCGGCGACAGCACGCCGCCTGAGACGCTGCACGAACCTGGCGGCCATGCACCGTGCCAGCCCCTGCGCTACGCATACGCAGATGCACCCGATATGCAGCCATTGCGCTGCAGCATCGGACTTCCATGAAAACGTTGTCATCCCAGTGATTCTGGATACATCTCGCATTCGCCTGAATTGTCTGTTGACAACGTTGTCTTCCGGCGAGAACCCTGCGCTTGCCCGGTCCGCGCACGAACGCCACACGACGTCGGCGCCAAACGCTCCCGGGTGGTCGGATTCAAGGAACCAGACAGCGGCTCACCACCGCTCCTCAGTCGCGTTACCTACCGCATCGGAGGCGTCACCATGCACACGAAATCCGCTGGATCGTGGTTGCTGTTCTGCTGTTTCGTCCTGGCCGGCCTCGTGCCGAGCCAGGCCTGGGCTGCCGCGTGCAGCGGCGTCGCCGCCTGGAATCCGGCCACGATCTACGCCGCCGGCGATACCCTGACCTACGCCGGTCACCTGTACCGCGCCAACGGTCCGATCTGGAACACCGCGCCGACCTACTGCACCAGTTGCGGCTGGTACCAGGATCTGGGCACCTGCGACGGCAGTTCGGCCAACCAGCCGCCGAGCGTGGCCCTGACCGCGCCCACCGCCGGCACCCGCTTCGTGGTCGGCAACACCATCACCCTGCAGGCCTCGGCCAGCGATGCGGACGGCAGCGTGGCGCGGGTCGAATTCTTCCGCGGCGCCACCTCGCTGGGCAGCGTGAGCGGCGCGCCCTACACACTCGCCTGGAGCGACGCCGCAGCCGGCAGCTACAGCCTCACTGCCGTGGCCACCGACAACGCCGGCGCGCGCAGCACGTCCGCGGCGGTCGCGATCACCGTCGCGGCGCCATCGACCGACACCACCGCACCCAGCGTGCCGACCGGCCTGGCCGCGGCCACGCGCGCCAGCAACGCCATCACCCTGAGCTGGAATGCCGCCGCCGACAATGCCGGCGGCAGTGGCCTGGCCGGCTACGACATCCTCCGCGACGGCAACCGCGTGGGCACCTCCACCACCACCGCCTACACCGATTCGGCGCTGACCGCCGACACCGCATACGCCTACGCGGTCCGCGCCCGCGACAACGCCGGCAACGTCTCCGCCAGCAGCGCCACGCTGAGCGTGCGCACCCTGCCCGCCAGCGCCGGCGGCGGCAAGCGCGTGATCGGCTACTTCACCCAATGGGGCATCTACGGCCGCAACTACCAGGTGCGCGACATCCAGACCAGCGGCGCGGCCGGCTACCTGACCCATATCAACTACGCCTTCGGCAACGTCCGCAACAACCGCTGCGAAGTCGGCGTGACCCAGCCCTCCGACAGCAGCACCGGCGCCGGCGGCGACGCCTTCGCCGACTACACCAAGGCGTTCTCCGCCGCGCAGAGCGTGGACGGCGTGGGCGACACCTGGGACCAGCCGCTGCGCGGCAACTGGAACCAGTTGAAGAAGCTCAAGGCCGCGCACCCCGGGCTGAAGGTGCTGATCTCCCTGGGCGGCTGGACCTGGTCGCGCGGCTTCTCCAGCGCCGCGCGCGCCGAGAACCGCCAAGCCTTCGTCGCCTCCTGCATCGACGCCTACATCCGCGGCAACCTGCCCGTCACCGACGGCGCCGGCGGCAACGCGGCCGCGGCTGGCGTGTTCGACGGCATCGACATCGACTGGGAATACCCGGTGGCCTGTGGCATCGCCTGCGGCAGTCCCGAGGACCGGCAGAACTTCACCGCGTTGCTGGCCGAGCTCCGCCGCCAGCTCGACCAGGTGCGGCCGGGGCTGCTGCTGACCGTGGCGGTCGGCGCCGGCATCGACAAGATCCGCGTCACCGACCCGAACCTGTACGCGCAATACCTGGACTACCTCAACGTGATGACCTACGACTTCCACGGCGCCTGGGATCCGCAGACCAACCACCACTCGGCGCTGTTCGAATCGCCGGCCGATCCCTCCAGCGGCGACCAGCGCTACTACAACAGCAACGACGCCATCCAGGCCTTCCTCGACCGTGGCGTGCCCGCCGCCAAGCTCAATCTCGGCATCGGTTTCTACGGGCGCGGCTGGACCAACGTGCCCAACGTCAACCACGGTCTGTACCAGAGCGGCAGCGCCGCGGCGGGCACCTACGAGGCCGGCATCGAGGACTACAAGGTGTTGCGCGGCCGCGCCGGCACCAGCTACGTCGACCCGCAGGCGCACGCGCACTGGAAGTACGACGGCAGCACCTTCTGGAGCTACGACAACCCGGCGCTGGTCACCGAGAAGATGAACTACGTCAAGGCCCAGGGCCTGGGCGGCGCGTTCTTCTGGGAATTCAGCGGCGACTACCAGGGCGAGTTGCTGAAGACCATGGGCCAGGGTCTGCAATGAGCTGAGGCGCCGGCCGCCGCGCGACGCGCGACGGCCGCACCACGGGGCCCGCACCGCAGCCGTTGCGGGCCATGCCGACAACTGCCGGCTGGCGGTCATCGCCAGCCAAGCCCAATCGCGACGCCCGCAGCTGACTGCGGGCGTCGTTCACTTCCTTCAGCGCACCGCGATCCGCAGCACGTCGTCGAGCAAGGCCGCCGCGGTGACGTCGGCACCGGCGCCCGGCCCCTGGATCAGCAGCGGCTGCTGCAGGTAGCGGTCGCTGTGGATGGCGACGCGGTTGTCGGTGCCGGCGCCGCTGGCCAGCGGATGCGTCAGCGGCAGCGCGCGCAGGCCCACCGAGGCGCCGTGCGCATCGAAGCGGCCGACGAAGCGCAGGCAGGCACCGTCGGCCTGTGCCTGCGCCAGGCGCGCCGCCAACGGCGCGTCCAGTAGTTCCAACGCGGCATCCAACTGCGCCAGCGGCACCGCGGCCAGCGCGGCCGGCACCAGCGACGCCACCTGCACCTGCTCGGCGCGCAACGGCAGGCCGGCGGCACGGGCCAGGATCAGCAGCTTGCGCCGCACGTCCTCGCCGGACAGGTCCTCGCGCGGATCGGGTTCGGTGTAGCCGGCGGCCGCGGCCTCGCGCACGCACTCGGAAAAGGAACGACGGCCGTCGTAGCGGTGCAGCAGCCAGGCCAGCGAGCCGGACAGCACGCCTTCCACCGCGTGGATGTGGTCGCCGCCGGCGACCAGCGCGCGCAGGCTGCTCAGCAACGGCAGCCCGGCGCCCACCGTGGCGCTGTCGCCGTAGTGGGTGCTGGCGGCATGCTGCGCGGCATGGATCTGTTCGGCACGCGCCAACGCGGCGCCCTGGCCGAGCTTGTTGGCGGTGACCACGTGCACGCCGCGCCGCAGCCACTCGGCATGGCGCTGCGCCACCGCTTCGCTGGCGGTGGCGTCGACCACGATGTCGCCGCGGCCCAGGTCGTCCGGCAGCGTCACCGCCTGCGCCGTGCGCGCGGCGGCATTGGCCGCGGCCAGCGCCTGCGCCGGCGCCAGCGCGCAGTCGGCGACGGTGCGCGAATTGGCCAGCCAGGCGAAGGCCGGCAAGCCGGGCCGGCGCTGCTGCAGCGCCTGGTAACGCGCGACGAAGGCGCGGCCGACCGTGCCAGTGCCGAGCAGGCCCAGCCGCGCAGTTGCGGTGGCGGGCGCCGCACGCCGCGGCGCCGCCGGTGCATCGGCCAACCCGCTGCTCACGCGTCCACCCGTTTGCGTGCCAGCGCCTCGCCGGCGCGCTGCGCGCGCTGCAGGCCGGCCTGCAGGTCGGCGACCAGGTCCGCGCTGGATTCGATGCCCACCGACAGGCGCAGCAGGCCGTCGGAAATGCCGGCCTTGGCGCGCGCCTCGGCGGTCATCGCCGCATGCGTCATGGTCGCCGGATGCGCGATCAGGCTCTCCACGCCGCCCAGCGATTCGGCCAGGGTGAAGTAGCGCAGGCCGTCGACGAAGGCGCGCACCTCGGCCTCGCCGCCGGCCAGTTCGAAACTGATCATCGCGCCGAAGCCGCGCTGCTGCCGCGCCGCCACCGCGTGGCCCGGATGCGAGGCCAGGCCGGGGTAGTACACCTGGCGCACCGCGTCGTGCGTGGTCAGCAGCTCCACCACCGCCTGCGCGTTTTCCTGGTGCGCGCGCAGGCGCGCGTCCAGCGTGCGCAGGCCGCGCAGGGTCAGGAACGCATCGAACGGCGAGCCGGTCAGGCCCAGCGCATTGGCCCACCACACCAGTTGCTGGTGCAGCTCGGGATCGGCGGCGATCACCGCTCCGCCGACCACGTCGCTGTGGCCGTTGACGTACTTGGTGGTGGAGTGGATCACCAGGTCGGCGCCGAACGCGATCGGGGTCTGCAGCGCCGGCGACAGGAAGGTGTTGTCGACCACCGCCAGCGCGCCGGCCTTGTGCGTGGCGTCGATGACGAAGCGCAGGTCGGTGATGCGCAGCAGCGGGTTGGACGGGGTCTCGATCAGCACCAGCTTCGGCGCCTGCGCCAGCGCATCGGCCAGCGAGCGCGGATCGGTCAGGTCGGCGGTGATCAGCTCGAAGTGGCCCTTCTTGGCCAGCGCGTTGAACAGCCGCCAGCTGCCGCCGTATGCGTCGTGCGGCACCACCAGCTTGTCGCCGGGCTGCAGCAGCGCGTTGAGCACCAGGTTGATCGCGCCCATGCCGGTGGCGGTGATCACGCCGCCGGCGCCGCCCTCCAGTTCCGCCAGCGCTTCGCCGAGCAGGTCGCGGGTGGGATTGCCGCTGCGGGTGTAGTCGTACTGGCGCTTGTTGCCGAAGCCGTCGAAGCTGAAGTTCGACGACAGCACGATCGGCGGGGTCACCGCACCGTAGGCGGTATCGCGGTCGATGCCGGCGCGGACCGCGGCGGTGGCGGCACTACAGGGCAGATCGGTGTCGTGGGCAGTGCTCATGCGGCAACTCCGGTGGGGCGAAGGGCGGTGGCGAGAATCGCGTCGATGCGATCGGTTTCTTTCAGGAAGGCGTCATGGCCGTAGGGCGAGCGCAGCACGCGCAGGCTGCCGCGCGGACCCAGGCCTTCGACCAGTGTCACCAGGTCCGACAGCGGCACCAGGCGGTCGCCTTCGACCGCCACCACCACGGTGGGCACGGCGACGGCGGCCGGGTCGATGCGGTGCAGGTCGATGGATTCGGACAGGCGCAGGTAGGCGTTGACCTGGGTGCGCGCCACGTACTGCGCGCCGGCGGCGTCCAGGTAGTCTTCGGCGGCGACGCGGACGCGGCCGTTGATCACTTCCGGCGCCGCGTCGAAGCGCTCGCCGAATTCCTCGGGGGTGCGGTAGCTGAGCATGGCGAACTGCCGCGCCAGCGACAGCCCGTGGCTCTCGGCGCACTGCAGCTGACCCAGCGCCACCGCGCGACGCTGCAGCGCGCGCCAAGCCGCGGCATACGGATGCGCGCGGTGCGCGCCGCTGACCGCGATCAGCTTCTGCACGCGCTGCGGATGCCGCACCGCCAGTTGCAGGCCGACCAGCGCGCCGTAGGAGTAGCCGACGAACCCCTGCAGTTGCGCGATGTCCAGCGCGTCCAGCAGCGCGGCGATGGCATCGGCCTGGTCGGCGCTGTCGATCGGCGCATCCAGGCTGCCGTCGGCGCCGACGAAATCGAACGCCAGCAGCCGCCGCTGGGTGGGATCCAGCGCCCGCCCTGGCCCGACCAGGCCTTCGGCCCAGCCCTTCTCGGGGAAGCTGGCGTTGGCGGCCAGATGACGGTGCGCGGAGATGCCGCCGGCGACGAACACCACCGGTGCGGCGGCCGGGCCGCTCAGTTCGTAGCGCAGGCGCAGCAGTTGCACGCCGGCATGGCGCAGCGGCAACGCGACCGCGATCTCGCCACGCATCGCGTGCACGCCGTCGGCCGGCGCGGCAACGCGGTCGTGGGACGGAATGGCGGAGGTGGGGCGGTCAGGCGAGTTCACGAGGCGCATGGCGGTATCCAGGGAGGAACGGCCATCGAGCTTCGCGGAGCTCGCGTTCGCCATGCAGAGGGCATGGATCGAACCATCTTTCGGCGGACGCGTGGGTCCCCGCAGGATTTGGCACCTACACGGGCGCTTGCGCGTCCGCTGGCTGCCCCGGCATCAAAGGGCCTGTCCCTCCGCCGGTCTCGATGGTGGAGCCACGATGCCAGCGATTTTTCGCAATGTCAATCTCTTTATTCGGATGAAGCGATATGATTTTTCGATCCCTGGCCTCGGCCATACTCCGCTTCCCCCATCGCTGCCCCCTGTCCGTGCGCCGACGCCGCCCCCGCCGCTGGCTTGCCGTGGTCCTGTCGCTGGCGGCAGCGACCGGTGCGTCCGCACAGCCGCTGCTGCGCTGGAATGCCCCGCGGCCCGTGCCGCCACCGCCCCCGGCATGGCTGGAGGTGCAGGCCCGCGACAGCGGCCTGCGCGAGGTGGTGCTGGGCAATCCGCTCGGCGGCCCGGTGCAGATCCGCCTGCTGGGCGATAACGCCGACTTCACCGCCGTGCCCGCGCTGCCGCTGACCGTGGAGCTGGCTGCCGGCGAGCGCCGCGTGGTCGCACGCCTGTATCCGCCCGGCGACCTCGCCGAAACGGGCGGCGACGGCGCACGGCTGCGCATCGAGGCGGTGCCCGGTTCGCCGCGCGCCCATGCCGACGCGGTGCTGTACGCCCTGCCCTTCGCCGATCGCCCGGTGCGCATCGATCAAGGCTTCGGCGGTGCGTTCAGCCACCGCGATCCGGCCAATGCCTATGCGCTGGACTTCGCCCTGCCCGAAGGCACGCCGGTGCTGGCCGCGCGCGAGGGCGTGGTGATGGAGGTGCGCGACGACTTCCGCGAGTCCGGTACCGATCCACGCCTGGGCCAGGCCGCCAACCTGGTGCGGGTGGTGCACGCCGACGGCAGCATGGCGATCTATGCGCACCTGGCGGCCGGTGGCGTGCAGGTGCGGGTCGGCCAGGCGGTGCGGCGCGGCGAGCGTCTCGGCCTGTCCGGCAATACCGGCCTGAGCAGCGGCCCGCACCTGCATTTCGCCCTCCAGCTCAACCGCGGCCTGCGCCTGGAATCGGTGCCGTTCCGGATGGCCGGCCCACTGGGCGAACTGCGCTTCGCCCATCCCACCCCACCCTGAGCGCACCGCCTACCGTTCGTCGGCAGACGCCTTGACATACGCCAAGTGTATTGATGTATTAATACACATGGATGCAACCCACCTGCACGTGCAACCCAGCGCCCCCGAGCCGATCTACCGGCAGATCGCCGAGCAGATCCGGCGCCTGGTCGCCGCCGGGCAACTGCGCCCGGGCGACGGCCTGCCCTCGGTGCGCGAGGTCGCCGCCGCCCACGCGGTGAACCCGATGACGGTGTCGCGCGCCTACAGCCAGCTCGAGGCCGAGGGCGTGCTGGAACGCCTGCGCGGCCGCGGCATGGCCATCGCCGCGACCGCCACCGCGCCGCAGCGGCAAGGGCAGCGCCTGGAGCTGATCGAACCGCGCCTGCAGGAACTGGTCCGGCATTGCCGCGAACTGGGCCTGCCGGCGCATCCCGTGATCGAACGTCTTGAACAGTTGTTTGGAGAACCTGGCGATGAGTAGCGTGGTGATGCAGAGCGCAATCCAGACCGACCTGGACATGGACCTGCCGCTGGCGGCGCACGACCTGCACCTGGCCTTCGGTGCCAGCACGGTGCTGCAGGGCGTGGACCTGCAGGTGGCGCGCGGCGAGGTGGTCGGGCTGATCGGCTGCAACGGCGCCGGCAAGAGCACCCTGCTGGCCTGCCTGCTCGGCCTGCTGCAGCCGCAACGCGGCCAGGCGCGGGTGTTCGGCGGCCCGGCCTTGCGCCTGGACGATGCGCGCAAGGCGCAGTTGGGCTTCGTGCCGCAGCAGCCGCAGGCCTTCGGCTGGATGCGCGTGGAGGAACTGCTCGCCTTCGCCGCACAGCTCTACCCGCACTGGGACGCGCAGCGCGCGGACACGCTGCTGCGCCGCTGGGAACTTGACCGTACCCAGAGCATCGGCAAGCTCTCGCCCGGCCAGGCCCAGCGTCTGGCCCTGGTGCGCGCGCTGGCCGCACGGCCGGCACTGCTGATCCTGGACGAACCCGCCTCGGCGCTGGATCCGGTCGCACGCCGCGATCTGATGCGCGAGATCGTCACCGAAACCTGCGACGCCGGCACCACCGTGCTGTTCTCCAGCCACATCGTCAGCGACCTGGAACGCGTGGCCTCGCGCGTGGCGTTCCTGCACCAGGGCCGGCTGTTGCTGGACCAGCCGCTGGACGAACTCAAGGACCGCGTACTGCGCATCGGCATCCCCGCGTCGGCGGCCGCGATGCTGGAGGCACCGCTGCGCGGCGAACTCGCACGCCGCCAAGGCGCCGACGGCGGCATCGTGGTGGTGCTGCATGCCACCGAGCTGCCGTCCGCGCTGTTGACCGTCCCCGGCATCCGCATCGACCGGCTGAACCTGGAAGACCTGTTCATCGAGGTGGTCGGATGAGCCGTCTTCCTGCAGATCTGCGACTGCTCTACAGGGCATCGGGCGTGACCGGGTGGCTGTACCCGCCAGCCCTGGCCGCCGCCTTCGCCTGCACCTGGCTGCCTGAAAAAGCCGCTCACATCCTGCCGCCGATCCTCACGGCGATCCTGGCGATGTTCGTATGGATGCTGCTGGGCGCTCGTCTGCTGAGCCTGCTCGAGCAGGGGCGCCAACTCCGCCTGCCCGGCGTGGCAACGCGCTGCGCCAGCCTGTTCGGCGCCGCGCTGATCATGACGGTGTTGCTGCCGACGCTGCTGTTGGCCGCGCGTTCCGTCGACCCTGGCCTCTCCCTCTCTGTCCTGCTGCTCAGCGCAAGCTTCGGCATGTTGGTCGCCACCCTGCCGGCGTGGTGTGCACCCTTGATCGGCATCTTGCCGGGGACGTTCGGCGGCCTGTTCCCCGAGGCCAGTTTCGCGCCACTGGCCACGCATCCGCGCGCCAGCATGCTGCTCGCCGCGCTCGCCTGCGGCCTGACCAGCATGTGGTCGTACCGGTACCTGCGTGGTCGCCCGGCCGATGCGCTGTCGGCATGGACGCGCCCGATGTGGATCGGCCTGCAGCAGCGCCAACCCGGCGACGGCACCACCAAGCAGGCGGTCGAGTCGCAGGGTGGGCGCCTGGGCTGGATCCAGGGCATCGCACGCCCCGCCTTTCCCTCCGATCTGCGCCATCAACCAGAACGCGCCATGCGCTATGCGCTCGGCCCCGGCTTCGCTCCCGGCAACGCGGCCAACACCCTCCTGGCCGCGCTGGTCACGCCGGCGCTGCTGCTGGTGTTGTGGACGCCCCTGTTGCTGCGCACGCAATCGCCGACGCTGCCGCTGGTCATGGCCAACGTCATGGCCAACCTGTCCAGCGTGAAGTTCCTGCAACGGTTGTGGCTGTGGCGCAAGCACGGCAACCTGGGGCTGATGGAAAGCGCGCTGCTGCCCGGCCTGGGCGCCCCCGGGCAGGCCGGCAAGCTGTTCAACCAGGTAATCCTGAAGCGCGCGATCGCGGCGATGCTGCCCTGGCTGGGCATGTCCTGGCTACTTGGCGTGCTCAAGCATGCGCCACCGGCCTATTACCCGCTGACCGTGTCGATCACCCTGTCCGCGACCCTGGCAGCCAGCAGCCTGCTGCTGGCCTGCATGCGCTGGCCGCGTGGCGCGCTGGCGCTGAGCGCGGTCCAGTTCGTCCTGGCCATGCTGGGCGGGATCAGCATCGGCCAGGTCGGCCTGCCCGGCGCCATGCCGCCGCACTGGCTGGCACCAGCCTGGAGCCTGCTGCTGCTCGGCATGGTCATCGCCTACAACCTGGTGGCGCGCCAGTCCAGCAAGCGCCCGCATCCCTGGCTGCTCAACTGAACGGCCCATACGGGAAGCCCGCTATAATCGCCGGCTTCCTCCGTTGCCGATGACGCCCCTTGCGGGCGTGCCGCCCATGTCCGAAGTCGCCACCGAAGCTGCGCGCCGCCGCACCTTCGCCATCATTTCCCACCCCGACGCCGGCAAGACCACGCTGACCGAAAAGCTGCTGCTGTTCGGCGGGGCGATCCAGATGGCCGGCTCGGTGAAGGGCCGCAAGGCCGCGCGCCACGCCACCTCGGACTGGATGGCGCTGGAAAAGGAGCGCGGCATCTCGGTGACCTCGTCGGTGATGCAGTTCCCGTACGAAGGCAAGATCATCAATCTGCTCGACACCCCCGGCCACGCCGACTTCGGCGAGGACACCTACCGCGTGCTCACCGCGGTGGACTCGGCGCTGATGGTGATCGACGTGGCCAAGGGCGTGGAAGAGCGCACCATCAAGCTGATGGAAGTCTGCCGGCTGCGCGACACGCCGATCATGACCTTCATCAACAAGCTCGACCGCGAGGGCAAGGATCCGATCGACCTGCTCGACGAGGTGGAGACGGTGCTGGGCATCGAGTGCGCCCCGGTGACCTGGCCGATCGGCATGGGCCAGCGCCTGAAGGGCGTGGTGCATCTGGTGACCGGCGAAGTGCACCTGTACGAGCCCGGCCGCAACTTCACCCGCCAGGATTCGACCATCTTCCCGTCGCTGGACGCGCCTGGTCTGGCCGAGAAGATCGGCGAGCAGATGCTGGCCGAACTGCGCGAGGAACTGGAACTGGTACAGGGCGCCAGCCACGCCTTCGATCTGGCGGCCTACCGCGCCGGCAAGCAGACCCCGGTGTTCTTCGGCTCCGGCGTCAACAACTTCGGCGTGCAGCCGCTGCTGGACTTCTTCGCCGAGCACGCGCCGCCGCCGCAGCCGCGCGCCACCACCGGCCGCCAGGTGCAGGCCGGCGAGGACAAGCTCACCGGCTTCGTGTTCAAGATCCAGGCCAACATGGATCCGCAGCACCGCGACCGCGTCGCCTTCATGCGCATCTGCTCGGGCCGCTTCGCCGCCGGCATGAAGACCCTGCACGTGCGCACCGGCAAGGAGGTCAAGCTGGCCAACGCACTGACCTTCATGGCCAGCGACCGCGAAATCGCCGCCGAGGCCTACCCCGGCGATGTCATCGGCATCCACAACCACGGCACCATCTCCATCGGCGACACCTTCACCGAAGGCGAGTCGCTGTCGTTCACCGGCATTCCCAACTTCGCCCCGGAACTGTTCCGCCGCGCGCGCTTGCGCGATCCGCTCAAGCTCAAGCAGTTGCAGAAGGGGCTGGCGCAGCTGTCCGAGGAAGGCGCCACCCAGTTCTTCCGCCCGTTGATGAGCAACGACCTGATCCTGGGCGCGATCGGCACCCTGCAGTTCGACGTGGTCGCCTACCGGCTCAAGGACGAGTACGGCGTGGACGCCAGCTTCGAGCCGGTCGGCGTGGTCACCGCGCGCTGGGTGCACTGCGACAACCCCAAGAAGCTGGAAGAGTTCCGCGAGAAGAACGCGATGAACCTGGGCATCGACGCCGCCGGCGAACTGGTCTACCTGGCGCCGACCCGGGTCAACCTGCAACTGGCGCAGGAACGTGCGCCGGACGTGCGCTTCGCCGCCACCCGCGAACACGCGCACAGCGTGGCGGTGGAATGACCGCCATGTGACCGCGGGCGTGCGCCGGCTGAGCGCACGCCCAACGGCGTCGCAGTCCTGCGCCGCAGCGGATGCGAACCGCTCGCAATTGCGCTACCGTGCGGACCCATGGATGCAGACCGGTCGCCCGCTTACTCGAACGCCGACGCGCAGCCTTCCACGGACTGGCGCGATGAACTCGCCAGTGCGCTGACCCACGGCCTCGGCGCGATCGCCGCGCTGGCCGGCGGCTCGGTGCTGATCACCCTCGCCGCCATCTACGGCGACGGCTGGCAGCTCGCCACCGCCATCGTGTTCAGCGTCACCTTGCTGCTGCTGTACGTGGCGTCCACCCTGTACCACGCCATTCCGCATCCCGGCGCCAAGGCGCGACTGCAGATCTTCGACCACTGCGCGATCTACCTGCTGATCGCCGGCACCTACACCCCGTTCACCCTGATCGGCCTGCGCGGCCCGTGGGGCTGGGGCCTGTTCGCGGCGATCTGGACCATCGCCGTGGCCGGCGTGATCTTCAAACTGTTCTTCACCGGCCGCTTCCGCCTGCTCTCCACCATCCTGTACATCGCCATGGGCTGGCTGATCGTGGTGGCGATCGAACCGCTGCTGCGCTCCATCGACGCCTGGACGCTGGGCTGGCTGCTGGCCGGCGGCCTGTTCTACACCCTGGGCACGTATTTCTATCAGCGCGACACCGTGCGCTACTTCCACGCCATCTGGCATCTGTTCGTGCTCGCCGGCAGCGTCTGCCACTTCGTGGCGGTGACCGGCCAGGTGCTCTGAGGCGGTCGCTCGCTTTCGCACCCCGTGCACGGCGGCTGCCTAGGATGGCCGCATGGCACCCGACCCTGCTTCCGCATCCGGCGCACGTCGCCGCTCCTGGCCCTGGCGGCGTAACGACGGCCGCCTGCGGCGTTGGCCGTTCGTGCTCGGCGCGCTGGTGCTGCTCCTGCTCGTCATCATCCTGATCTTCGACTGGAACTGGTTCAAGGCGCCGGTGGAACGCGCGGTGCAGGCACGCACCGGCCGCGCCTTCCATATCGACGGCAACCTCGACGTGGACCTGGGCCGCATCATCACCGTGCGCGGCGATCGCCTGCGCTTCGCCAATGCGGACTGGTCGAAGCAGCCGCAGATGGCCAGCGCCGACCGCGCCGAACTGGATATCGCGCTGTGGCCGCTGCTGCGCGGCCGCGTGCGCATTCCCGAGATCCGCCTGACCAAGCCCGATTTGCTGCTGGAGACCGGCCCGGCCGGACAGCCCGGCAACTGGGCATTCGGCCAGTCCGACGACGGCGGCAGGCCGGTGGTCCTGGGCGCCTTGCTGGTGCAGCGGGGACATCTTCGTTTCCAGGATCCGGTCGGGCGCACCGAGATCGATATCGCCGTCGACAGCCAGGTCGGGCAGCGCCGCCGTGGCGATGCCGCACCACCGATCGCGGTCAGCGGCGACGGCCGCTGGCGCGGCAATCCCTTCACCCTGAAAGGCAATACCGCCTCGCCGCTGGAACTGAGCGAGAGCGACCATCCGTTCCGCGTCGACCTGCGCGGCAGCGCCGGCAGCACCCGCGCGCACATGCGCGGCACGCTGACCAATCCGTTCCAGTTGCGTGTGTTCGACCTGCAACTGCAACTGGCCGGCACCGACATGGCCCACCTGTATCCGCTGCTGGGCATCGCCATTCCCTCCACGCCGCCCTACCAACTCGACGGGCGCCTGCAGCGCGACGGCGAGCGCTGGCGCTACCAGGACTTCCGCGGCCGCGCCGGTGACAGCGACCTGGCCGGCACGGTGCAGATCGACACCGCCGGGCAACGCCCGTTCCTGCGCGCCGACCTGCGTTCGCAGCGGCTGGATTTCGACGATCTGGCCGGCTTCGTCGGCGCGCCGCCGCGCACCGGCGCCGGCGAGACCGCCAACGCCGAGCAGAAGGCGCAAGCAGCCAAGCTTGCCGCCACCGACAAGGTGCTGCCGTCCACGCCGTACGACCTCGGCAAGCTGCGCGCGATGGATGCCGACGTGCGCTGGAAGGCGCAGCGCATCAATGCGCCGTCGCTGCCGCTGGACGACATGGACGCGCACCTGAAGCTCGATGATGGCGTGCTCTTGCTGCAACCGCTGAACTTCGGCGTGGCCGGCGGCGACCTGCGCTCGGACATCCGCATGGATGCGCGCAAACCCACGCTGTTCACCCGCGCGCAGGTGTCGATCCGCGGCGTGCAGTTGGGCAAGCTGTTCCCCGACGGCAAACTGGCCAAGGAAGCGGCCGGCGCGATCGGCGGCGAGATCGCGCTGGCCGGCAGCGGCAACTCGATCGCGCAGATGCTCGGCAGCGCCGACGGCAACGTCGCCGTCGGCATGGGCAAGGGCCGCATCAGCAACCTGGTGATGGAACTGGCCGGCCTGGATATCGCCGAATCGCTGAAGTACCTGGTGACCAAGGACCGCGAGATCCCGGTGCGCTGCGCGTTCGGCGACTTCGGCGTCCAGCACGGATTGATGACCTCGCGCGGCCTGGCCTTCGACAGCACCGACACCCTGCTGGTCGGCAGCGGCACCATCGACCTGAGCCAGGAACGCCTGGACCTGCTGCTGAAGGCGCAACCGAAGGACCACAGCATCCTCGCCCTGCGCTCGCCGCTGCGCGTCGGCGGCACCTTCAAGGACCCCAGCTTCCGCCCCGACTTCAAGGCCCTGGGCGTCCGCGGCGCGATCGCCGTCGCCCTGGGCAGCATCGCCCCGCCCGCCGCGCTGCTGGCCACCATCGAGACCGGGCCGGGCAAGGATATTCAGTGCGGGCATTGAAGCCGGGAATGGGGAATCGGGAATAGGGAGTCGCAGGATCAAAAGCGGATTCCGCGCATCCATCTTGTCGGGCCACCGATATCTCAAGGTGGATTAAGGAGATCGGCGCTTTTGATTTCCTGTTCCCGATTCCCAACTCCCGATTCCCAGTCCCTCAGCTCCTGATGTACTCCTGCAACTGATCCAGCTCCTGGCGCTGCTCCTCGATCACCGCCTTGACCAGGTCGCCGATCGAGATCACGCCGATCACGCGGCCGGCGTCCACCACCGGCAGGTGGCGGATGCGGTGCCCGGTCATCAGTTCCATGCACTGCTGCACGCTCTGTGCGGAATCCACGGTGTGCACCTTGCTGCTCATGATGTCGCGCACCGGCGTGGTCGCCGAGGAGCGGTCCTGCAGCACCACCTTGCGCGCGTAGTCGCGCTCGGACAGGATGCCGGACAGCTGTCCGTCCTGCAGCACCAGCACCGCGCCGATGCCCTTGGCGGCCATCAGCCGCAGCGCCTCGATCACCGCCGTGTCCGGCGCGACCGCGTGGATCTCATTGCCCTTTTCGCTCAAGACCTGCCGTACCGTGCGCATCGCTGCCTCCCGGTTCGCTGGATCGCACGGCCGAGCATACTCCTTCGCCCGGTGCACGCCAGGTCTCCACCAGGTACAGCGGACGTTGCTTGGATTCCTCGTACAGCCGACCCAGGTATTCGCCGATCAGGCCCAGCGCGATCAGCTGCACGCCGCCCAGGAACAGGATGACCGCCATCATCGTCGGCCAGCCGGCCACCGGATCGCCCCACAGCGCCGCCTTGACCACCACCCAGATCGCGAACAGGAAGGCACCGACCGCCGTCGCCAGCCCCAGGTAGGTCGCCACCCGCAACGGCGCGGTGGAGAACCCGGTGATGCCGTCCAGGGCGAAATTCCACAGCCGCCACAGACTGAACTTGCTGCGCCCGGCCAGCCGCGGCGCGCGCCGGTACGGCACCGCCAGGCGGCGGAAGCCGATCCAGCCGAACAGCCCCTTCATGAAGCGGTGGCGCTCGCGCAACTGCCGCAGCGCGGCCAGCGCGCGCGGCGACAGCAGGCGGAAATCGCCGGTATCGGCGGGGATCGGCGTCTTCGACAGGCGCCCGATCACCCGGTAGAACAGCGCCGCGGTGCCGCGCTTGAGCCAGCCCTCGCCTTCGCGCACCAGGCGCGTGCCGTAGATGTCGTCGTAGCCGGCGCGCCAATGCGCCACGAACTGCCCGATCAGTTCCGGCGGATCCTGCCCATCGGCATCTAGCAGCATCGCCGCGCCGCGCTCGACACAGTCCAGGCCCGCAGTCAGCGCCAGTTCCTTGCCGAAGTTGCGCGACAGGCGCAGCGCGCCGACCCGCGGATCGGACGCGGCCAGGGCCTGGATCGTGTCCCAGGTGGCGTCACGGCTGCCGTCGTCCACGTACAGCACGCGCCCCTCCAGCCCAGGCACGGCGTCGAGCGCGGCAAGGATGCGGGGGTGCAACAGCGGCAGGGTCTGCGCCTCGTTGAACGCAGTGACGACGACGGTGAGGCGTTCGGATTCCATCGGCGGATGGTACGGAGCGGCCTGCGCGTTCACCAGCGGCGGGCGCTTCGCTCGGCAAAAGCGGGAGCTCTTCCCTTCTCCCACTGGGAGAAGGTGCCCCGAAGGGGCGGATGAGGGTCCGCCTGCCGCCGAACCCCAATGCGCACGTGCGGCCGCACCCTCACCCCAACCCCTCTCCCGAGGGGAGAGGGCTTCAGGCCTACGGCGCCTGCAGGTAGGCCGGGCCGCCCAGTTGCCGGGTCTGGCGCTGGATCCAGTTGGCCCGCCCCTGCACATAGAGGCCGGGGCGCGTGGCGTTGTAGCGCTGCGGCGCCGGCAGCACCGCCGCCAGCAGCGCACTCTGCGCCGGGGTCAGCTGCGCCGCGTCCTTGTTCCAGAAGCTGCGCGCCGCCGCCTGCGCGCCGTACACGCCGTTGCCGAACTCGGCCACGTTGGCGTACACCTCGAGAATGCGCTGCTTCGACCACAGCGCCTCGATCAGCACCGTGTACCAGGCCTCCAGCCCCTTACGCAGCCAACTCCGGCCCTGCCACAGGAACAGGTTCTTGGCGACCTGCTGGCTGATCGTGCTGGCGCCGCGCAGGCGGCCGCCACGCGCGTTGTGGTCGCGCGCCTTCTCGATCGCGTCCAGGTCGAAGCCATGGTGGCTGGGAAAGCGCTGGTCCTCCGCGGCGACCAGCGAGATCGGCAGGCTCGGCGCGATCTGCGCGGTATCGCGCCAGTCGTAGGCGATGCGGTACGACCAGTCGCCGCCGGCCCAGGCGCCGAGCTGGCGCTCCAGCATCATCGCCGAGAACGGCGGGTCGACGAAGCGCAGCAGCAGCACCTGCGACACGCTCGCCAGCACGAAGACCAACGGCGCCAGCAGCAGCCAGCGCCGCCAGCGCCTGGCCCGCGGACGCGCCGGCGCAGCGCCACTTGCATCGCGGCGCGCCGCCCCCATTCCTATGCTCTCTTCGATCTGGTCCACCGTGACGATCCACTCTCGTGCGGTCGCCATCTTCCCATGCGCAGCGAGGCCGCAATGCATTCTTCCGACGATCGTCTGACCCGCTTCCTGCTGCCCGGCGCCGGTGTGCGCGGTGTGCACGTGCGCCTGCACGACACCTGGCGCGAGATCCTGGCGCCGGCCAGCTACCCCGCCGCGGCCACCGAACTGCTGGGCGAGGCCTGCGTCGCCGCAGCCCTGTTCACCGGCCACACCAAGGTCGACGGTCGCCTGTCGGTGCAGTTGCGCAGCCAGGGCGCGCTGCGCACCCTGTTCGCCGAGTGTACCGCGGCCGGCACGCTGCGCGGCATCGTCCAGTTGAGCGAAGGCCAGGACGCGCCGCGCGACCTGCGCGCGCTCGGCGACGACGCCCTGCTGGCGATCACCATCGAGAACCCCGGCCTGGACCCGCGCGAACCGCAGCGCTACCAGAGCCTGGTGGCGATGTCCTCGGCCGAGCTGGACGAAGCCTTCGAGGACTACTTCCGCCAGTCCGAACAGTTGCCGACGCGGCTGATCCTGGCCGCCGACGGCAGCCACGCCGCCGGCCTGCTGCTGCAGAAGCTGCCCGGCGACGCCGGCGACGAGGACGGCTGGAACCGCGCCGGTGCGCTGTTCGAGACCGTCGGCGAGGCCGAACTGCTGGCGACGCCGGCCGAGACCCTGCTGCACCGGCTGTTCCATGAGGAGACCCCGGAACTGCTCGGCGACCGTCCGCTGCGCTTCGGCTGCTCCTGCTCGCGCGAACGGGTGGCCGCGATGCTGCGCTCCCTCGGAGAGGAGGAAGCCCGGGCCGCGGCCGAGGCCACCGGCCAAGTTGAGATCCGCTGCGAATTCTGCGGCCGGCACTATGACTTCCCCTTGACGGAATTCGGAGTATTGTTTGCCGTAACGCAGGCTGAACCGACGTCCTCGGAGCGCTTGCACTAGCGGAAATGCGCGTCGCGACCGGGGAGTCCGACTTGTTAAAGAAACATAAACCCACTAGCATCAACCACCCTGTCCGGCGGGAACTTTCGTGCCCGCCCCAAGTCTCAGACTGCTGATGCGACCCTTCCTGCGCCTACCGCTCGCCCTGCTGATCGCCCTCGCGGCGAGCACGGGCGCGCACGCGCAGAGCAAGCCCGCCAACGGCCAGGACCGCACCGTGCTGCCGGTCTGGAACAAAGGCAGCGGCAAGGTCGAGGCGCTGCTGTACCTGGAGCCCACCGGCGAACAGGCGGTCGGCGCGCGCTGGCACTTCGGCCGCAACTCCCTGGATGCCGCGTTCGGCCTGTCCTCCGGCGACTCGCTGGGCCTGTTGTGCAACAGCGCCAGCGGCAGCAGCATCAGCGGGCTGGCGAGCCACTGCATGCTGGCCAGCCTGGGCGACGACGACGGCACCAGCGGCCACCATGTCGCCGCCACCACCACCTTCAACCGCCCCGGCGGGCGTCTGTCGCTGTCGGCCGGTACCGGCCGCGAGAACCTCCCCGCCTGGCTGGCCGGCGCCAACAAGACGCCGTCGATGCGGATGGAGCAGAACGATCTGACCGTCTTCGCGCAGCAGAACATCGGCCGCGAGGGCTTCGTCTCGATCGGCGGCACCTACGCCAAGGCGCGCCTGGTGCCGATCGCCGACGCCACCCCGGCCATGCTCGACCGCTGGGACAGCAAGAGCCTGAGCATCGGCGGCGGCTACGGCTCGTTCAGCGCCAACGTCATCGGCCGCGTGGTCGACGCCCCCGGCCAGCCGGGCAAGTGGACCGGCCTGGGCGTGGGCCTGACCTGGCGCACCCCGTGGAGCGGCCAGCTGACCGTCGGCGCCGAGAACGTCATCACCCGCGGCAAGAACCCGTTCTCGCCGAACAACATCAGCACCGAAGAGGGGACCATCCCCTATGTGCGCTACGAGCAGGACCTCTAGCGAACGGTCGCAACACGTTGTTCCGCGAAGAAAAAGCCTCCTCGCGGAGGCTTTTTTGTTGCCTGAGTTTACGTGATGCACATCACTTAAATTGCACCCTCATTAACGACTCTTTAATTTCTCTGAAGACAAAGTTAACATCGGCTCACCCCGCGGTTTTTGGCATCGCATTTTCGGCGCCTCCGCAGGAGAACTCAGCTGACATACACCTTTCGGAGAGAGAGCCAATGAATTGCAAGACCCATCGCTTGCGCGACGCGATCGCGTTCGCACTCGCTGCCGGCACCACCGCGTTGCTCAGCACCGGCGCTGCCGCGGCCCAGGACACCGCGTCCAACGATGCGTCCAAGACCCTGGACACCATCCAGGTCACCGGCTCGCGCGTGGCCCGCGTCGAAACCGAGACCGCCAGCCCGGTGGTGGTGATCGATCGCGCCGCGATCGAGCAGACCGGCAAGCTGACCCTCGGCGACCTGGTGCAGGAACTGCCGGCGATGTCCGGCGCCCCCTCCACCCCGGCGGTCAACAACGGCGGTGGCGACGGCAAGTCCTCGGTCGACCTGCGTGGCCTCGGCGACGAGCGCACCCTGCTGCTGGTCAACGGCCGGCGCGTCGTCAACAACGACGTCAACTCGATCCCCGCCAGCGCCGTGGAGCGCATCGAAGTGCTGACCAGCGGCGCCTCGGCCGTGTACGGCTCCGACGCCGTGGCCGGCGTGGTCAACTTCATCCTGCGCAAGGACTTCGAAGGCCTGGCGGTCAGCGTCGACTACGGTCAGGCGACCCACCTGAGCGACGGCGCGCGTAGCGGCGGCTCGCTGACCTTCGGTCAGGTCGGCGATCGCGGCAACATCATGGTCGGCCTGAACTACAACAAATTCGATGGCATCTCCTCCGCCGACCGCAAGTACTCCAAGGACGCGACCTACCTGTACAGCGGCGCGGTCACCGTGCTCGGCTCCAGCCGCAACCCGCGCGGCCGCATCACCGTGCCGACCGCCCTGCGTCCCCAGTACGGCGGCTGCTCCACCGTCACCCTGAAGCCCGGCGCGACCGGCGCCTCGCAGGGCGATTATCGCTGCTACTCCGGCGCGACCGACTCCTTCAACTACCAGGCCACCAACCTGATCATGACGCCGCAGGAGCGCACCAACGCGTTCTTCCTGGCCAACTATCAGATCACCGACAGCATCAACGCCTTCGCCCAGGTCTACCACAACAAGACCAGCTCCAACTTCGCGATCGCGCCGCTGCCGTTCGATGCCCGTGGCGACAAGGTGGTGATCTCCGCCAACAACTTCTACAACCCGTTCGGCACCAACTTCGGCGCCGATGAAGCCGGCAACCAGTACAACCAGTTGCTGACCCGCTTCACCTCGCTGGGCCAGCGCCGTTCCTACTACAGCACCGTGACCGACCAGGTCGTGGCGGGCCTGGAAGGCTTCGTCGGCGAAAGCACCTGGAAGTGGGACGCGGCCATGAACTACGGCCACTACACCCGCGAGAACACCAGCTACGGCTACGTGTATTACGCCGGCCTGCGCGATGCGCTGGGCCCGTCGTTCCGCGACACCGACGGCGTGATCAAGTGCGGCAGCGCCGGTGCGGTGATCGCCGGCTGCACCCCGTTGAACATCTTCAACATCAACGACCCGCAGACGATCGCGACGCTCGGCAAGTACGAAGCGCGTCCGACCTACTCCAACACCTACCAGATGCGCAGCTTCGAAGCCAACGCCAACGGCGAGCTGTTCACGCTGCCGGCCGGCGCTTCGCAGCTGGCGGTGGGCGTGTCCTGGCGCGAGGAGTACCAGAAGAACGCGGTCGACTACATCGCCATCGCCAACGCCAACGGCAATTGCTTCATCTCGCAGGAAGCCTGCGGCACCCCGCTGAGCGGCAAGTACAACGTGAAGGAGCTGTACGCCGAACTGTACGTCCCGCTGCTGTCCGAGGTCCCGTTCGCGCACCTGCTGGCGCTGACCCTGGGCTCGCGCTATTCGGACTACAACACCTTCGGCAACACCACCAACAGCAAGGTCCAGCTGGAATGGCGTCCGATCCAGAACCTGCTGCTGCGCGGCACGGTCGCCGAGGTGTTCCGCGCTCCGACGATCGAGAACCTGTACTCCGGCGCCAGCGGCGATGCGCCGAACTTCGCCGATCCCTGCATCGGTTACGGCCGCACCGGCACCCCGCGCGACCATGAAGCGGCGTGCGGCGCCGGCGCCGGCGCAACCGCCATTCCGGGCGCCACCGGCATCACCCCGAGCGGCATGTCGCAGACCACCGGCGTGTGGTCGGGTTCGGTCGCTGCGGGCTTCGACCTGAAGCCGGAACAGGGCAAGTCGTTCGACTGGGGCGTGGTCTATGACCCGGAATGGCTGCCGGGCTTCTCGGCCAGCCTGGACTACTGGCGCCTGTACCTGAACGACACGATCAACCGCGCCGATGCGCAGACCGTGGCCGACATCTGCTACAGCGACAACAACAGCCCGTTCTGCGGCTTCATCAACCGCTATACCGACGGCCAGGTGAACTTCATCCGCGAGCCGATCGTCAACCTGGGTCGCCTGGACACCAAGGGCTGGGACCTGGCGCTGCGCTATCGCCTGCCCGACACCGCCTGGGGTAGCTACACCTTCGGCCTGGACGGCACCTACATCGCGCGCTACGACAACAAGACCAACCCGGACGATCCGGCGGGCGTGGTCACCCACGTGGCTGGCACGTACAACAAGAGCTACGGCCTGTACTCGCGTGTCCGCGGCCGCCTGTTCGTGAACTGGCAGAAGGGCGACCTCGGCGCCAGCTGGCGCATCCGCTACGTCGGTCCGTTCGACGTCGGCAGCGCCGATCCGGCGCAGAACCGCAGCGCCGACGCCGGCTATCCGAACGTGGTGGTCCCCTACGGTTCCTACTTCCTGCACAGCGTCAGCGTGAACTACGCGCTGCCGTGGTTCAATTCGAAGGTGGAAGTGGGCCTGGACAACGTGTTCGACAAGCAGCCGCCCATGCTGTATCAGAACAACGTGCTGAACGCCAACACGGACGTGAACAGCTTCGACACCGTTGGCCGCTACCTGTGGGCTCGCTACAGCATGAGCTTCTGAGTTCGCTCAGTCCGCTCCTGACGTGACGACGAGGGCCGCGCGACGCATTCGCGCGGCCCTCTTTTTTGGCAGACCGGAATGAACGCACCACAGCTGCAACACGCGATCCATCTCATCGAACAAGGCCGGGCCGACATCGCAGCAGACCTGTGCCGGCAAGCGCTGGCCACAATGCCGCACGACGCCGGCTGGCTCACGCTGCTGGCAATGGCGCTCCAACAGAGCGGCGACATGGCCGGAGCCGCCACGCACTACGGCACCCTGACCCGTCTGCAGCCGCACGAGTCGGCGCACTGGGCCAATCTCGGCATGGCGCTGCGCACCCTTGGCGAGCATGCCAACGCCGACCAGGCCTACCGCCAGGCGCTTGCGCTGGCGCCGCAGACCTATCACTACCTGGTCGACCACGGCCTGCTGTTGCTGGACATGGGCGACATCGCGCGTGCACGGCACCGCCTGCTGGATGCGGTCGATCTGGATCCGGCGCAACCGGAAGCACGCATCCACGCCGCCATCGCCTGCTTCGAATGCGGCGACGCGCAACGCGCCGCCGCCCTGCTCCCGCCACCAGCGCTGTGGCCACACCTGCCCGACGACCTGCGCGAGGACCTGGCCGGTGCACTGATCCAGGTCGGCAGAACCGACGAAGCCGAGGCACTGCTGTCACAGACGCCGCACGGCCAGGCGCCGTCGCTCTCCAACCTGATCCGCCTGGCGCAACTGCACGAACGCACCAATCGCATCCCCGAGGCCGAGGCGCTGTGGCAGCAGGCGAGCGCCATCGCCGTGCAGGACGACCGGCAGACCCGCATCGACCTGCTGCAACTGCAGGCGGCGCTGGCGCTGCGCCGCAAGGACTACGCCGCTGCACGCGGCGCCAATGTCGAATTGCTAGACCTGCGGCCGCAGGTGCAGATCGAGGCCAATGCGTACTTTGCGCTGGCCGGCATCGACGACAAGCAGGGCGAACCCGCCGCGGCGATGGCCATGCTGGAGAAGGCGCATGCGCTCCAGTTCAAGCTCGCCGCAGAGACCGTGCCGGACATCGCCCACTCCGGCGAAGAACCGCTGCAGATCTCCAGCCAGTGGCTGCAGACCCCGTTCGCGACCGACACGCATGACACGGCACCGCACAGCGACGCCTCGCCGGTGTTCATCGTCGGCTTCCCCCGCTCGGGCACCACCATGCTGGAACAGATGCTCGATGCGCATCCGCGCTACGCGTCGATGGACGAGCGCGCGATCCTGCAGCGCTGCATCGAATGGATGGAAGCGCAGGGCAAGCGCTATCCGTACGACCTGGATGCCTTGGACCACACCCAGGTCGAGGCAATGCGCCAGGTGTACTGGGCGGAAGTCGCCAAGGTCGTGGTCCTGGCCCCAGGCCAGCAACTGGTCGACAAGAATCCGCTGAACATGTTGCGCCTACCGGTCATCCTGCGCATGTTCCCTACCGCGAAGATCATTCTCGCCCTGCGCCATCCCTGCGACGTGCTGTTGAGCTGCTACATGCAGAACTTCCGCTCGCCCGCCTTCATGGTGCTGTGCTCCACGCTCGAGCGCCTGGCCAAGAGCTACGTGAACGCAATGCGCTTCTGGATCCACCATCAGGCGCTGCTGCAGCCGCAGCTGCTGGTCCTCAAGTACGAGGAAACGGTGACCGATTTCCCTGCGCAAGTGCAACGCATCGGCGATTTCCTGGGCATCGACCAGGCCGGCTTCCTGGCCGATTTCGCGCAGCATGCCGCGCGCAAGGGCTACATCAGCACTCCCAGTTACGCACAGGTGGTGGAGCCGGTGAACCAGCGCGCGGTGGGACGCTGGCACCCCTACGCCCCCTGGCTGGCCGGCGCGCTGCCGATCCTGCAGCCGGTGGCCGCGCACTGGGGCTACGACCTGGAAACCGCTGCCCAATGAAAGCGCTGAGCGACTACATCCGCACCTACGACGACGCGCTGCCCCTCCCGTTCTGCCAGCAGTTGATCGACGGATTCGAATCCTCCCGGGCGCATCACCTGCGCAACGGCAGCACGCTCCACGCCGCGCTCGGCGAGAGCAACTGGACCGAACTGGACATCGGCAAACTGGCCGATCCGGCCTTCCTGGGCTTCTTCCTGGACAGGATCGAGCGCTACCTGGCCCGCTATAACCAGGAGCTGGGCCTGACCCTGCCCATCCCGTACCGGCCGACCATCGACCGGCTGATCCTGAAGAAGTACCAGGTCGGCGGCACCGATCGTTTCCAGCCGCACTTCGACGCGGTCGACGCGGTCTCGGAACGCTACCTGGTGTTCCTGTGGTACCTCAACGACGTCCGCGAGGGAGGAACCACACGCTTCTGCGACCTCGACGTGGAAACCACGCCCCGCGCAGGCAGGCTGCTGATGTTCCCGCCCTACTGGATGTACCAGCACGTCGGCGAGCCGCCGGTGTCCAACGACAAGTACATCCTGTCGACCTACCTCATGTTCAAGCGCTGAGCGTCGCCACGAACTAAACGGTACGCGACGCGGCAGGCACGGCTCACACGCCGGCGCGCAGGTTGAACGCGCCGATCGTCTCCACCAGTTGCCGCAGGGCCAGCGTCTCGGCTTCGTCCAGATCCGGGTGCCAGGTGTCGAGGATCGTCACCACCCGCACCCGATCGCTGTGGTTCCAGGCCTGGTGCAGGCAGGTGTCGTTGAACGTCACCAGGCGTCCGACCTCCCAGGCATGGGCGATGCCGGCCACCTCGAGCGCGCAGTCCGGCGGCACGATCAACGGCAGGTGGGTCACGACGCGCGCGTTGGTCACGCCGTAATGCGGCTTGATCGTGGTGCCGGGCGCCAGGATCGAGAACAAGACCTCCGGCGCGTGCCCATCGATCCGGGTCAACGGCACCTGCGCCAACGCGGCCGCCGTCCGCGGGCAGCGCTGCTGGTTCTCCGGGTAGGCCTGCCCGTGCCGGTAGAAGAAATACGCATCCCAGGCACCGTCGCCCCGCTGGCCGGCGAGATAGTCCTGCGGCGAGGTGCCGTTGCTGAAATCCAGGAACGGTTGCACCGACTGCCGCGACGCCAGGACCTGATGCGCCTCCTCGACGATTCCGGCGGCGGCATCCTGCAGCCGGTCGTACCAGGGGAACCGCGCGGCCCCCAGGTAGGGCGACGGATCCAGCTCCGGGATGTACAGGAAGGTCGGGTGCTGACCATCGTCCGCCGGGCGCGGCTGCAGCCCGAGATAGATGCGCAATGCCGCCATTACCCGGCGCAGCGCGGTCTCGCCGAAGCGATCGAGCAACGGCTGGATCGCCGCGACGAACAACGCATGCCGCCCCTGATCGATCCGCTGCATCGCGGCGACCACGCGCGTCCGCAACTCGGGCGCGGTACTGGCCTGATCCAGCCAGCGTCCCCTGGCCTGCGCCGTGCGCACCGCCGCGAAGTACATCGGCAGCGCATCGTCGTGGCGCCCGAGCGCCTCCAGGCTTTCGGCATACCACAGCCGCACCAGGAAGGCGTCGGCAGCCAGCCGCAAGGCGTGCTCGAACGCGGGCACGGCCTGCGCATGCTCGCCGAGCCGGGCCAGGCAGATCGCGCTCCGGCTCCAGGCCTCCGCACTGGGTTCGGCCGCCGCCACCAGCGCCCAGGCCTCGGCGGCACGCGCGAACGCGCCGCTGTCCATCAGCAGCAGCGCATGCGCACGGCGCAGCGCCAGATCCGCGGGCGCAGTGTCCAAGGCCCGCTCGCACAGCGCATCGGCGGCCCGGTAGTCGCCCTCGGCCACGTGCCGATGCACGGCCTCCAGCACGTCGGCAGCAACCGGACCGTGCGCCATCAGCCGGGAATCAAGGTCACGATGACGTGCTCGACGTAGGCCTCGAAGTCCTCGCGCGCCTGCTTGGGCTGGTGCAACTGCAGCGACAGCTGCAGGAAGCCGACGTAGGCGGCATAGGCCAGCCGTGCGCGGTGTTGCGCGTCGGTCCGGCTGAGCCCGGCCTGGCGGAACGAGGCGATCAGATACTCCATACGCCGCTGCGAGACCCGGTCGATCACCGGCCGCACCGCGGGATGGTCGAGCGCCTTCAACAGTTCACTGTAGATGACATGCGGCTTGACCTCGTGCGCGACCAACTGGAACAGCGCGCGCAGGCGCGTACGCGGATCCGGCACCTCTTCCAGGCTGCCGAACACCTGCTGCTGCTCGACCAGTTCCCAGCGTTCCAGCGCGGCCTGCAGCAGCGCATCGCGCGAGGGGAAGTGCCAGTAGAAGCTGCCCTTGGTGACGCCCAGGCGCCGCGCCAGCGGCTCCACCGCCACCGCGCTCACGCCCTGTTCGGCGATCAGGTCCAGGGCAGCCTGCGCCCAGTCTTCGGCACTGAGCCGGTTGTTGCGGCCACCGCCGGAAGCGGCGCCGTCGTCGGAGGAAGGAGCGGGCGCGGTATTCATCCGTGGATTTAACCATACGGGGACGTCGGTTGCAGTATGTGGCCTCCGCGGGGCGGGCGCAAATGCCCGGCAGCATTGGCTTTTCGCACCCATACTGCATCGTATTGACATGCCGCGCAGGGCGACCATACTATCTCGTATGGTTTCCGCACCCGCCACCGTCCCGCATGCCGCCTCGGCCACCCTCTCGGGTGCCGGCGAGTTGGCGCTGGCCGCGACCGTCACCGGTCCCGGCGAGGCCGGTTCGGTGTTGTTCGCGCATGGCTTCGGCCAGACCCGGCACGCCTGGGCGGCGACCGCCGCGGCGCTGCAGGCGCACGGCTACCGCAGCGTTGCCTACGATGCGCGCGGCCATGGCGATTCCGCACGCAACCCGGCGGACCTTCCTTATCGCGGCGAGCAGTTCACCGACGACCTGATCGTGGTCGCCGGCGAGATGTCGCCGCCGCCGGTGCTGGTCGCCGCCTCGATGGGCGGGCTGTTCGGGCTGATCGCCGAATCGCGCTGGCCCGGCCTGTTCCGCGCGATGGTGCTGGTGGACATCACCCCGCGCTGGCAGCCGGCCGGGGTCGAGCGCATCCTCGCCTTCATGACCGCGCATCCGCAGGGCTTCGCCAGCCTGGACGACGCTGGCGACGCCATTGCCGCCTACCTGCCGCAGCGCGCGCGCAAATCGCCGGAGGCGCTGCGCAGCGTGCTGCGCCAGCACGCCGACGGCCGCTGGTACTGGCACTGGGATCCGCGCCTGGTCGAAGAGCTGGCGCGCGATAGCGACCAGCACCAGTGCGCGATCGCGCAGGCCGCCGCGCACGTGCAGTGCCCGCTGCTGCTGATCAGCGGCGGCCGCAGCGACCTGGTCACGCCGCAGACCATCGAAGAATTCCTGTCGCTGGTGCCGCATGCGCAGCATGCGCATCTGCCCGAGGCCACGCATATGCTGGCCGGCGACGACAACGCCGCATTTACCGCCACTGTGTTGCACTACCTGGACGCCCTGCCACCGGCCTGCGCCGGCGCATCGTCCGCCGTCACCGAGTACCTCCCCGGAGCACGCCCATGAGCATCATTGCCCCCTTCCTCGTGTTGTTGCTGGCCGGCGCGTTCGCCGCCTATCACCGCATGCGGCTCGCCGTCTGGGCCGCGTTGAGCGCCACGCTGCTGGTCGCGTGCTGGCTGCTCGGCGCCAGCCACGTCGCCACCATCGTCGCGGCCGTCGTGCTGGCGGTGATCGCGGTGCCGCTGCTGTTGCCGTTCGTGCGCAAGCCGCTGCTCACCGCACCGATGCTGAAGGTGTTCCGCAAGGTGCTGCCGCCGCTGTCGCAGACCGAGCGCATCGCCCTGGAAACCGGTTCGGTCGGTTTCGAAGGCGAACTGTTCACCGGCGATCCGGATTGGCAGAAGCTGCTGAACTATCCCAAGCCGCAGCTGACCGCCGAAGAGCAGGCCTTCCTCGATGGCCCGGTCGAAGAGCTGTGCCGGATGACCAACGACTGGGAAATCACCCACGTCCACGCCGACCTGCCGCCGGAGATCTGGAGCTTCATCAAGAAGAACAAGTTCTTCGGCATGATCATTCCGAAGGAGTACGGCGGCCTCGGCTTCTCCGCGCTGGCGCACCACAAGGTGATCCAGAAGATCGCCTCGGTCTCCAGCGTGGTCAGCTCCACCGTCGGCGTGCCCAACTCGCTGGGCCCGGGCGAACTGCTGCTGCACTACGGCTCCAAGGAGCAGAAGGACTACTACCTGCCGCGTCTGGCGGTGGGCCAGGAAGTGCCCTGCTTCGGCCTGACCGGCCCGTTCGCCGGCTCCGACGCCACCTCGATCCCCGACTACGGCATCGTCTGCAAGGGCGAGTGGAACGGCGCCAACGTGCTCGGCGTCAAGCTGACCTTCGACAAGCGCTACATCACCCTGGCCCCGGTGGCGACCCTGGTCGGCCTGGCGTTCCGCATGTACGACCCGGAAGGCCTGATCGGCGACACCAAGGACATCGGCATCACCCTGGCGCTGCTGCCGCGCGAGACCCCCGGGGTCGAGATCGGCCGCCGCCACTTCCCGCTGAACTCGCCGTTCCAGAACGGCCCGATCCACGGCCGCGAGGTATTCATCCCGCTGAGCCAGCTGATCGGCGGCGTGGAGATGGTCGGCAAGGGCTGGAACATGCTCAACGAGTGCCTGGCCGTGGGCCGCTCGATCACCCTGCCCTCCACCGCCAGCGGCGGCGCCAAGTTCGGCGCGGTCGTCACCGGTGCGTATGCGCGCATCCGCAAGCAGTTCGGCCTGTCGGTCGGCCGCTTCGAAGGCGTGGAAGAGGCGCTGGCGCGGATCGGCGGCAAGGCCTATGCGATCAGCGCGCTGTCGCAGGCCACCGCCGCGGCGGTGGACCGCGGCGACGTGCCGTCGGTGCCGTCGGCGATCGCCAAGTACCACTGCACCACGATGAGCCGCGAGGTCATCAGCGACGTGATGGACGTGGTCGGCGGCAAGGGCATCATCCTCGGCCCGCGCAACTTCGCCGGCCGCAGCTGGCAGGCTGCGCCGATCGCGATCACCGTGGAAGGCGCCAACATCATGACCCGCAGCCTGCTGATCTTCGGCCAGGGCGCGATCCTGTGCCATCCGTGGGTGATGAAGGAAATGAAGGCCGCCGGCAACCCGGACCACAAGGCCGGCGTCGACGAGTTCGACCGCAACCTGTTCGGCCACATCGGCTTCGCCATCTCCAATGCGGTGCGTTCGCTGTGGTTCGGCCTGACCGCCGCGCGCATCGGTGCCGCGCCGGGCGATGCCTACACCCGCCGCTACTTCCGCAAGCTGGACCGCTATTCGGCGAACCTGGCGCTGATGGCCGACGTGTCGATGCTGATGCTCGGCGGCAAGCTGAAGTTCAAGGAGTCGCTGTCCGGGCGCCTGGGCGACGTGCTGAGCCATATCTACATGACCAGCGCCATGCTCAAGCGCTACCACGACGACGGCGCGCCGGCCACCGATCAGCCGCTGCTGGCCTGGGCCTTCCACGACAGCGTGCACAAGATCGAGCTGGCGCTGTCGGCGGCGCTGCGCAACTTCCCGATCCGTCCGGTCGGCTGGCTGATGTGGGCGCTGATCTTCCCGTGGGGCCGCCGTGCCGAAGCGCCGGGCGACCGCCTGGGCCACCGCGTCGCCGCGCTGCTGATGACCCCGAACGAAGCCCGCGATCGCCTGGGCCAGGGCGTGTTCCTGACCCCGTGCGAGAACAACCCCGGCGGCCGTATCGCCAGCTACCTGACCAAGGCGGTGCTGGCCGAGCCGGTGGAGCGCAAGTTCCTGAAGGCGCTCAAGAGCAAGGGCATCGAGTCGCTGGACTTCGCCTCGCAGCTGGACGAGGCGGTGCGCGAAGGCGTGCTGTCTGCCGACGAGCGCCGTCAGCTGGAGGAACTGCGCGAGATCACCATGGACACGATCAGCGTCGACGACTTCGACACCGACGAGCTGCGTTCGGCGAGCTATTACCAGCGCGCCGCTGCGGCGGCCGACGACGGGCATTCGCGCGAAGCGGCCTGATCGTCCCGGCCATGCGACTCCCACGACGGCGGACTTCGGTCCGCCGTCGTGCGTTTGAGGAGACAGCCATGAGCCAACTGCTTTCGCTCTATCGCCGCATGCAACGCTGGCCAGCCGGTTCCTGGCTGTTCGCGCGCGCGGTCTGCTTCAAGGCACCCTACTTCGCCAGCATCGCGCCGCGCATCACCGTCCTGCAGCCGGGCCGCTGCGAGGCGCGCATCGCGCATCGGCGGCGGGTCAGCAACCACATCGGCACCGTGCACGCGATCGCGCTGTGCAACCTGGCGGAACTGGCCGGCGGCCTCATGGTCGACGCCAGCCTGCCGCCGTCGATGCGCTGGATCCCCAAGGGCATGCAGGTGGAATACCGCAGCAAGGCGCTCGGCCCGATGCATGCGGTGGCCACGCCGGACGTGGCGATCGTCGCCGCCGAGCGCGGCTACGACCTGCCGGTCAGCGTGGAGATCCGCGACGCACGCGAACAGGTGGTGTGCTTCGCACGCATCGCGATGTGGGTGTCGCCACGCGCGTCGACCTCGGCCTGATCGCTGCGCCGCGTGTGCGGTGTGCGGTGTGCGGTGTGCGGCTCAGTAGGCCAGCAGCACCGCGGCGATGGCCAGCGCCGCCGGCAGCGCCTGCACGAACACGATGCGGCGGCTGACGCTCCAGCCGCCGTACAGGCCGGCCACGACCACGCAGCCGAGGAAGAACAGCATCACGTCGACCCGCTGCGCAACCAGGCCCCAGCCCAGGCCGGCGGCGAGGAAGCCGTTGTAGAGCCCCTGGTTGGCCGCCAGCACGCGCGTGGCCTGCGCCTTCTCCGGGCTGTTGCGGAACACCTTCATGCCCAGCGGACGCGTCCACAGGACCATCTCCAGCACCAGGATGTACAGGTGCAGCAGCGCGACCGCGCCCACCAGAATCGAAGCCAACAGGATCATCGTGCTATCCGGCACAGGAAACAGGGCGCCAGCATAGCCAGCGTCCCGATGGGCGGCCAGTCCCCTGCCGCGCGGTGCCGGCTCAGCGCGTCGGCGGCGTGCGTTCCGGCGGCAGCTTGGCCGCCTCGCGCAGCAGCCGCCACGCGCCCAGGGTCATGCCGGAGGCGGCCAGCAGGCCCGCGACGAACACCGCCTGCGAGCCGAATCCCGACAGCAGTTTGTACAGCCAGGCGAAGCTGAGGTCGCTGCCGCGGTAGATCACCGTATCGATCGCCGCGCCGGCCTTGTAGCGCCATTCGCGGCCGACCCGGGTGTACAGGGTCTCGCGGGCCGGCTTGGCCAGGGAGAACTCGCCGGCGCGGGTCATCACCTGCACCACCGCCACCAGCATCGGCAGCGGTGAGACTGCCAGCACCGAATAGCCAATCAGGATCGCGCAGCCGGGGATCAGCAGCGCCGGCCCGATGCCGAAGCGCGACAGCAGCGCGCGGGTGACCAGCAGTTGCAGAACCAGGGTCAGCGCGTTCACCGCCAGGTCGATGCTGGCGTAGAAGGCGGTACTGGCCGCCGCATCGGTGTACAGGCGGCGCACGATCGCCGCCTGTTCGTTGTACAGCAGGGTGCCCACGCCAACGCCGAACACCGACATCAGGGCCAGCCAGCGCAGCAGCGGTTCGCGCGCGATCAGCTTCAGCCCGGCCAGCACGTCGCCGCCCATCGGGGCCTCGCCGCCGACCACGCCGCGCTCGCGTTCGCGGGCGACCGCCCACAGCCGCAGGCGCAGCAGGCAGATCACGCTGACCACCAGGAAGCCGGCCGATACCAGCATCAGGTTGGCGATGCCGATGCGCTCGACCAGGCTGCTGGCGATCACCGGCCCCAGGAACGCGCCGAGCGTGCCGGCGGCGCCGATGTAGCCATAGCAGGCGCGCGCTTCGGCGTTGCTGAAGACATCGGCCATGAAGCTCCAGAACACCGCCACCGCGAACAGGTTGAATACCGAGATCCACAGGAAGAAGGCCATGCCGCGCCCGGGCACGCCACTGTCGAACAGCACGTAGAACAGCAGCAACGTGGCGATGAAGAAGCCGTACACCACCGGCAGGAACACCCGCCGCGGATAGCGGCTGACCAACGCACCGTAGACCGGCTGCAGCAACAGCATGATCAGGAAGGTGCAGGTGAACAGCACCTGCAGCGCGAACTCCTTCAGCGGCATGCCGTGCGCCGCGAAGAACGCGATCATCGCCGGCGGGAACACCGCGGCCACGTCGGCGGAGGCCCCCATCGCCTCGCGCACCGGCCGCAGCACGTAGTAGCCGCTGAGCAGCGAGAAGAAGTACAGGAACGCCCACGCCAGCGGCGGCGAATCGCGCAGGGCGCCGCGCAGCCGCGCCAGCGCGCCGGGAGCATGCGGGGTGGCGCTCATCGGCGGCGGACCCTGGCGCAGGAACGGGACATCGGCGATTTTCGGGGGCGGAAAACGCGCACGGTAGCTGATGCACCGCAACACCGCCAGCGTGCGCGCCCTCCGCCACCCGCGCCCCACGCGCGCTGCGCCCGGCGGCGATCCACGCCGAGCATATGCTCTATCCTCGGCGACTAGCGTCGGCGCCAGAAACTCAGGGGACACCGCGGGTGTACGACTACATCATCATCGGCGCAGGCTCGGCCGGCTGCGTGCTCGCCAACCGCCTGAGCGAGGACCGCGACTGCAAGGTGCTGCTGATCGAGGCCGGCCCGCGCGACCGCAATCCCTTCATCCACATGCCTGCCGGCCTGGCGCGCCTGGCCAACAACCGCCGCATCAACTGGAACTATCTCACCGAGGCCGAGCCGGCCTTGAACGATCGGCGGCTGTGGTGGCCGCGCGGCAAGGTGCTGGGCGGCTCCAGTTCGATCAACGCGATGTGCTACGTGCGCGGCGTGCCCGCCGACTACGACGACTGGGCGGCCGACGGCGCCGATGGCTGGGACTGGCGCGGCGTGCTGCCCTATTTCCGCCGCAGCGAATGCAACAGCCGCGGCGGCGATGCGCTGCATGGCGGCGACGGCCCGCTGCACGTCTCCGACCTGCGCTACCACAACCCGCTCTCGGACGTGTTCGTGGCCGCGGCGCAGGAGGCGGGCTTCCCGCACAACTCCGATTTCAACGGCCCGCAGCAACAGGGCGTGGGCCTGTACCAGGTCACCCAGAAGGACGGCGCGCGCTGTTCGGCCGCGGTCGCCTACCTGGCGCCGGCGCGCGCGCGGGAGAACCTGCAGGTGGTCACCGACGCGCTGGTGCTGCGCCTGTTGATCGAGGGCGGGCGCGTGGTCGGCGTCGCCTATGCCCAGGGCGGCCGCGAGGTGCAGGCGCGCGCGGCGCGCGAGGTGCTGCTCAGCGCCGGCGCGGTGAACTCGCCGCAGGTGCTGATGCTCTCGGGCATCGGCCCGGCCGACGCGCTGCGCCGCCACGGCATCACGGTGCAGTTGGACCAGCCGCAGGTCGGCGCCAACCTGCAGGATCATCTGGACGTCTGCACGCTGTACCGCACCCGCCCGGGCATCAGCTACGACCGCCGCAACCAGGCCAAGATCGCCTTCGACTATTTCCTGCGCGGGCACCGTGGCGCCGGCAGCAGCAACATCGCCGAGGCCGGCGGCTTCATCCGCTCGCCGTTGGCGCTGGACGCGCGCGCCGACATCCAGTTGCACTTCGTGCCGGCCATGCTCGACGACCATGGCCGCAACCGCCTGCCCGGCGACGGCTTCACTCTGCACGCCTGCCACCTGCAGCCGCGCAGCCGCGGCCGCATCGCGCTCAACGACGCCGACCCGCGCACGCCCGCCCGGATCCAGGCCAACTACCTGAGCGATCCCGACGGCTTCGACCTGCGCATGCTGGTCGAATGCGCGCACCTGGCGCGGCACATCCTGCGGCAGCCGGCGTTCGATGCGTGGCGCGGCGCGCCGCTGCTGCCGGCGCGCGAGGACCTGGACGAAGCCGGGCTGATCGCCTTCATCCGCGCCAAGGCGGAAACCATCTATCACCCGATCGGCACCTGCCGGATGGGCAGCGACGCGCAGGCGGTGGTCGACCCGCAGCTGCGCCTGCGCGGTCTCGACGGCCTGCGCGTGGTCGATGCCTCAGTGATGCCGCGCCTGGTCAGCGGCAATACCAACGGCCCGACGATGATGATCGCCGAGCGCGCTGCCGACCTGATCCGTGGGCGTGCCGTTCTGCGGGAGGGCTGAGACGGCGGCGGGACGATGCAGGAGGTCTGCTTCGTGGGGGGCGATTGCCGATCGGCGCTAGGGCGGTTTCGCTGGTGCGGGCTGACGCACCCTCACCCCAACCCCTCTCCCGGGGGAGAGGGGCTAAGGCGGGCTTGCGCGGCACGACGATTGCATGTCCGTGGGCATCCGCCGCAGTCCCCGCCACCGCTCCGCCGGCAGGCCTGCACACCCCCGTCCGACGCGGGAAATCCCCAGCAGGATCAAGGCGATGCCTATTCATCTTCTCCCAGTTTGTGCATTCGAGAAATCCGGCGCTAGAATCGGTGCCGGCAGCACCTCACAGGCCTCAGGCGCAATGACACAGAACAGCAGGCACCGGCTCCTTCGACCGGTGGCAACCGGGTTGCTCGGGGCATTGTTGCCCTTTGCGATGTCCTCCACCGCACAGACGCCGGCGCCCGCCCAACCGCTGCCGCCGCCGCTGCACACCGAAGCCACCCGCTATACCTCGCCGACCCAGCCGCTGCCCTACCGCGCGTCGCTGACCCAGAGCCAGGTACTGCCGCTGGCCAAGGACTTCGACGTGGCCGCGCTGGAGTCGGTCGCCGAACAATTGACCTATGGCGAGCGCGTGCCCGGCCTGGCGATGGCCATCGTGCACAACGGCCAGGTGCTCAGCGCGCGCGGCTACGGCGTGACCGACGTCAACCGTCCCGAACCGGTCGATGCGCACACCGTGTTCCGCCTGGCCTCGCTGTCCAAGGCCTTCGCCGGCACCATGGCCGGCCTGCTGGTCACCGACGGCACCCTGCGCTGGGACAGCAAGGTGGTCGACTACGTGCCCGGCTTCCAGCTCAGCGACCCGGTGGCCACGCGCCAGTTGAACGTGGCCGACCTGCTCAGCCACCGCGTCGGCCTCACCTACAACGCCTACGACCGCGACGTCGAATCCAACCTCGATTACTACACGCTCAGCCACAAGCTGGCCTATGCGCCGCTGAAGTGCGCGCCGGGCGAGTGCTACGCCTACCAGAACGTCGCCTTCAGCCTGATCGGCGACGTGGTGTTCGCCGCGTCCGGCAGCTTCTACGAGCAGTCGGTGGAACGCCGCATCTTCAAGCCGCTGGGCATGAACGACGCCAGCATGGGCCTGGCCGGCATCCAGGCCAGCCCGCGCTGGGCGCGCCCGCACGTGCGCAGCCGCAACGGCTGGGTCTCGCTGACGCCCAAGCCCACCTACTACCGCCTGGCGCCGGCCGCCGGCGTCAACGCCAGCATCAGCGACATGGCGCAGTGGCTGATCGCGCAGACCGGGCATCGCCCGGACGTGCTGCCGGAGCCGCTGCTGGCGACCCTGCATGCGCCGCTGATCCTGACCCCGGGCGAGATGCGCTCGGGCTGGCGCCGCGCACGCGTCAACTCGGCCAGTTACGCGCTGGGCTGGCGCGTGTTCGACTACTCCGGCCACCAGGTGATCTTCCATGCCGGTGCGGTGCAGGGCTACCGCGGCCTGATCGCGCTGGTGCCGGAACGCGACTTCGCTGTGGCAATTCTGTGGAACGGCGAAAGCGGCCTGCCCTCGGGCCTGCTGCCGACCGTCCTCGACCGCGCGATCGGCCTGCCGGCGCAGCGCTGGCTGGACGTGGACACCGACTTCGGCAGCGACAACCTGATGGCCGAGCGCCCGGACCCGAAGGACAAGAAGGGCGCGTCCTCGTCCAAGTCGGTGGCCTCGCCGCACTGAGCGCGGCCTCCCGCAGCATCCTCGCAGAAAGGCGGCGCAAGCCGCCTTTCTGCTGTCTGCAGCGCTGACTGCGCTGCGTTGCAATACACCCTGCTCCGTTGCAGAGACGCAGCCTTGCCCCGCTTGCGGTGATGTGGCGATGCGGCGGCAGGGCCACATCGCCAAGGCGCGGGCGCGGAAGCAACAGCCGACGACCTTGCACGACGAACGCCCAGCGACTGCGTCAGCCCGACGGCAGCGGCGGTCGGAGCGCACGGTTAAAGCCACGGCAATGGCGGGCCCTGACCTCCACGATCACGCGCAGGGCGTGCACCGCGCCCTCTTGGCGTCCTCCGCGGTACCACGTCGGATGGGCAAGGCACCCCGCATCGCCGCACGCTGCCGCTGGCGTGCTGGCGGCGTGGTGCACCGCCGCGCGAGCGCTGGGCAGCACGCACACGCAGATCTCGCCTGCTGGCCACTCTCTCCACGACGAGAAGTAGTTTGCACGACGGGCTTTACCCGGAACGCCAGTCGCGGCTGAAGCCGCTGCTCCAACAGGGGAAGCCCTCTCCGGCTCAAGGTGGCGAAAACAGGTGCTCAGAGATCCACTGCAATCCACGCAATGCGCGGAAGCAGCGATGTGCTGCCCACCGTCGGGCAAGGCGCGCTGACGCGCTGCATGCGTGGTGCACGCTGCCTGGCTGAGCCGCCGGATGTCAGGCGCGCCTCGGTAGCCGCAGCGGCCCCGATCCGACGACCAGCCGATCCATGGTCGGTCGGTGCATTCAATGCGATCCCCTCCACTGCCGCCACCGCCGCGTGGTGCCTGACCTGCCGCTTTCGCGCAGGCCCGTCGCCGCACCCGCGTGCTCACGCGCGGTGCGCACGTGATCGCCGAGGCGGCACACGCACTCTGGACGACCTGATGGATGCGCAGCCGTCGCAGGCACCCGATCGCGCAGCGGTCGTCCCGACATGCAGCCGCGTCCCCATGCGAGACCCACAGGCAGATCCCCACCTGCCGATCTGGCGATCAGGGCACGGAGAACGGTCGAGGTGGTTGGAACGGGCGGACGCGGCAGGCGGCCGCTGATCGGCGGTGCGAGACACAGGGGCACGATGACCACGTCGCCACCTGGCCAGCCGCACGCAGCGAGCAGTCTTCGAGGATCTAGAAGGCGGACGCCGCCGGCAACGTCGGGCAGAGAAGCGCGATGCAATCGCGCACGGCAGGACGCCGCAAATAAAAAACTCCCTCCCCGCTGGGCACCGGGGAGAGAGTCTAGGAACAGCGATCGGGATGGATCAGATCAGCGGCGCGGGCGTGGCCGGCAGCGCGACCGGAGCGGCCTTCTTCTTGCGAGCGGCCGGCTTCTTCTTCGCCACGGTCTTCTTGGCGGTGGCCTTCTTCGCGGCCGGCTTCTTGGCAGCCGACTTCTTCACCGTCTTCTTCGCCGCGGTCTTCTTGGTCGCAGCCTTCTTCGCGGTCTTCTTCACCGCCTTCTTGGCGACGGCCTTCCTCGCGGTCTTCTTGGTGGCGGCCTTCTTCGCCGTCTTCTTCACTGCCTTCTTGGCAACGGCCTTCTTGACCGCCTTCTTCACCTTGGCGACCTTCTTGGCCACCTTCTTGGCGACCTTCTTGACCGCCTTCTTTACCGAAACCTTCTTCGCTGCCGGCTTCTTGGCGGCAGTCTTCTTGACCGCCTTCTTAGCGGCCGGCTTTTTCGCAGCTTTTTTCGTGGCCATGGGATGGCTCCTCGTCAGTGAACTATGGATTGAAAATGCCCAGTTAAAGCAACCTCGCGGCGATGCTCCGCCTGCGGGAACCGCCGGCGCGCGCTGCGGGCCGGATCGGATACAGAAACACCCGTACCGGATGTCGATACGGGTGCGATGCCAGGGGAGACGTTGCGTTTCTCGGAGGGAAGCGACTCCAACCCCACCATCTTCGGGTTCCTGGCGGATGTCCAAGTTGTGCTTCGCGTTTTGATGTCGATCCGATTCACTCGCTTGCGCAGCAACGTCTGCTGGGCGAAACCTAATCACGGTTTTTTTTACTGTCAACACTTCCGCGCAATTTTTTTTTCGCTGGCGCGCGCGCCGCGACCGCCGCATGCCGCGCCAGCCGCCTTGCCGACGCCACCGATCGCCGATGCCGGCACCACAAGGAAAACGGCGCGTGCAAAAAAAGCAGGGAAATTTCCGTGTTTTCTGTAACGACACGACGCCGCCATCGCATTGCGGACGGGGCGCGACGACGCGTCGGCAGCAATCGCGGGAGTAGACGCCAGGCTGTCCGCTAGCTGAAAAAAAATTTCGCGACCGCGTGCGGTTCCGGCATCGCACAAGTGCAAATGCGCAAAAGTGCGCAAACTTTTTTGCGTCGTGCGCCGGTCGCGACGCACGCGATGCGTCGCGCGAGGCGCCGCAGAGACGTGGCGCGTCGCGCCACTGCGACGCGACCTGCACGCACGTCGCCGCCATGCCACAACGCAGGCGACCACCCTCGCCCACCTCCACGCCATGCCATCGCAGACACCTTCGCGCGGGTGCGTCGAGCGACACCGATCGCCCAGGTCGCCGACTGGCGCCGGCGTGCACCTCGCCTGCGCGCAGCGACGACATGCGAGACGCACTCCACGTCGCCGCTGCCTGTTCCCCCCTGATCCACACCGTGCCGCGTCGGAAAACCGGCGCCGCGCGGCGCGCGGGTCGCATGCAGCGGACGCGGCCACGCGCGGCAACCGCGCTGCACTCGCGGTGCAGCCCGTCCACAACCTCACGCCGTCTTCGCATCGCGCACGCCGCGACGCCAGCGCCACGGGTTGCCGCGACGGCCATGCCGAGGAGGGCGACACCGATGCGGACGACGTGGCCGCTGCGCGCCGCCCAAAAAGAAACCGGCCGCATGAGGCGGCCGGTTCGGGTGTCGCGACGGGTGGTCGGCTCAGTGGCCGTCGTCCTCGAGCAGTTCGGCGTACTCGTCCGGCGACAGCAGCTCGTTCAACTGCTCGGCATCGTCCGCTTCCAGCACCAGGATCCAGCCTTCGCCGTAGGCGTCTTCGTTGATCGTTTCCGGCTTGTCGCTCAGCGCGGTGTTGACCTCGACCACCTTGCCGCTCAGCGGGCTGTACACGTCCGAGGCGGCCTTGACCGACTCGACCACGGCCACGCCGTTGCCGGCTTCGACGTGATCGCCGACGTTCGGCAGCTCGACGTAGACCAGGTCGCCGAGCAGGCCCTGGGCGTGGTCGGAGATGCCGATGGTCACGCGACCGTTGCCCTCGACGCGGGCCCACTCGTGGGACTTGAGGAATTTGAGGTCGCCAGGGATCTCGCTCATGGGGCTGCTCCGGAAGAAGACGGTATCGAGGATGGGAGGCTAGTGTAGCGAACCGCGCGCGTGGGGAAGAAGTCGCGCGCGCGGCGGACGGGACTCAGCCGAGCACGCCGGGCTGGACCTGGCCTTCGCGCACGAACGGGAACTTGACCACGCGCACCGGTACCTCCTTGCCGCGGATGTCCACGCGCACCGCGCCCGGCTCGCCGGCCGGCACCCGCGCGAAGGCGATCGCCTTGCCCAGCGTCGGCGAGAAGGTGCCGGACAGGATCTCGCCGTCGCCGTTCGCGGTCAGCACCTTCTGCCCGTGGCGCAGCACGCCCTTCTCGTCCATCACCAGGCCGATCATCTGCCGCGGCGCGCCGCCGGCCTTCTGCGCCTCGAGCACGGCGCGGCCGATGAAGTCGCGGCCCTCGTCGAGGGTTACGGTCCAGGCCAGCGCGGCCTCGTAGGGCGACACGCTGTCGTCCATGTCCTGGCCGTACAGGTTCATGCCCGCCTCCAGGCGCAGCGTGTCGCGCGCGCCCAGGCCGGCCGGCTTGACCCCGGCGCCGATCAACGCCTCCCAGAACGCCGGCGCCTGCTGCTGCGGCAGCACGATCTCGAAGCCGTCCTCGCCGGTGTAGCCGGTGCGCGCGACGAACAGCGGCACGCCGTCGACCGAGGTCGCCTCGAGCGCGGCGAAACGGCCGAGCTTCTGGGCGGCGGCACGGTCCTGCTCGCGCAGCAGGCCGATCGCCTTGGCGCGCGCGTTCGGCCCCTGCACCGCGATCATCGCGAAGTCGTCGCGCTCGCGCACTTGCACGCCGAACGCCTGCGCCTGCTCGCCGATCCAGGCCAGGTCCTTGGCGCGGGTGGCGGCGTTGACCACCAGGCGGAAGAACGCATCGGACATGTAATAGACGATCAGATCGTCGATCACCCCGCCCTGCGGGTTGAGCATGCAGGTGTACAGCGCCTTGCCCGGCACCTTCAGCTTGTCCACCGAATTGGCCAGCAGGTGGCGCAGGAACGCGCGGACCTGCTCGCCGTGCAGATCGACCACGGTCATGTGGCTGACGTCGAACATGCCGGCGTCGCGGCGCACCTGGTGGTGCTCGTCGATCTGCGAGCCGTAGTGGATCGGCATGTCCCAGCCGCCGAAGTCGACCATCTTGGCGCCGAGGGCGCGGTGGCTGTCGTTGAGGATGGTCTTCTGGGTCATGGCGCGGGTCCGTGAGAAAAGTCCCCCATTATCGCTGGCTGTGAGCCAGGATTGGGGAGTCGGGATTGGGGATTCGCAGGAGCGGCCGCCTTGAGCCGGAACGTTGGCGCTTGATCGCGCAGCGCCGTAGGAGCGGCTTCAGCCGCGACCCGTCACCGGTCTCAGGTCGCGGCTGAAGCCGCTCCTACGAATCCCCAATCCCGAATCCCCAATCCCCGCTTTCAAGCCGCCTGGACCAGCAGCGTCATCCCGTCCACGCCGACGATGCGCACGGTGCTGCCGGCCGGCAGGTCGGGGCCGCCGACGACCCAGAAGGCGTCGTCGACCTTGGCGCGGCCGCGGCCGCCGTGGATCGGCTGGTCCAGGGTCACCACGCGGCCGATCAGTTGCTCGGCACGGCGGTTGAGCAGCGGCTGGTCGCTGGTCCGGCCGCGGTTGCGGAACCAGGTGCGGTACACCTGGATCGAGACGAAACTCAGCACCACGAACGCGCCGACCTGCAGCAGCAGGGAGATGTCCGGCAGCACCAGCACCGCGAGGAACACCGCCGCCGCGGCAAAGCCCATCCACAGCATGAAGGCGCCCGGCGCGAGCGACTCGGCAGCGAACAGCAACAAGGTCAGGGCACCCCAGGCCACTACCTCAATGCGCATGGCTCAGACTCCGCTGCGCGGCGGCACGCGCGGCACTGCCGGCGGGGTGGCCTGCTTGTTCAGCGCCTCGCGCGCCAGTTCGGCGATGCCGGCGATCGAGCCGATGATGCCGCTGGACTCCATCGGCATCAGCACGAACTTCTGGTTCGGCGCGGTGGCCAGCTCCTTGAACGCCTCCACGTACTTCTGCGCGATGAAGTAGTTGATCGCCTGCACGTCGCCTTCGGCGATGGCCTTGGACACCATCGCCGTCGCCCGCGCTTCGGCCTCGGCCAGGCGCTCGCGCGCCTCGGCGTCGCGGAACGCGGCCTCCTTGCGGCCTTCGGCCTCCAGCACCGCGGCCTGCTTCTCGCCATCGGCGCGCAGGATCTCCGACTGCCGCGAACCCTCCGCCTCGAGGATCTGCGCGCGCTTCTCGCGCTCGGCCTTCATCTGCCGGGCCATCGCATCGACCAGGTCGCGCGGCGGCTGGATGTCGCGGATCTCGATGCGGGTGACCTTGATGCCCCACGGATTGGTGGCATGGTCGACCACGTTCAACAGCTGCGCGTTGATGGTCTCGCGCTGGCTCAGCGATTCGTCCAGGTCCATCGAGCCGATCACGGTACGGATGTTGGTCTGTACCAGGGCGATGGTGGCGATCTCCAGATTGGACACTTCATAGGCAGCCTTGGCCGCATCCAGCACCTGGAAGAACACCACCCCGTCCACGCGCACCACCGCGTTGTCCTTGGTAATGACGTCCTGGCTGGGCACGTCCAGCACCTGCTCCATCATGTTGACCTTGCGGCCTACCCCGTACACCACCGGAATCAGGAAATGCAGGCCGGGCGACAGGGTGTGGGTGTAGCGGCCGAAGCGCTCCACCGTCCACTGGAATCCCTGCGGCACCATGCGCACGGTCTTGAACAGAATGATCACGCCGGCGGCCAGCAGCACCACCGCGAAGAAAAAAGTGGACGGCATCAGGTTGCTCCATTAACCAGAAAAGGAATCGAATCCGCAGTATAGCCAGCGCACGCGCACATGCCGGTCACCAGCGGATGCGGCCCAGCAGCATGTCCTTGAACATCACCCAGTCGCCGGCCAGCGAGTACAGCGGGTGTTTGAAGGTCGCCGGCCGGTTCTTCTCGAACACGAAATGGCCGATCCAGGCACAGCCGTAGCCGCACAGCGGCGCCGCCCACAACCAGCGCGGCTGGCCGGTGCACAGCGCCAGCAACACGCTCGCCAGTACGCCGACACTGCCGACGAAATGCAGCCGACGCGACAGCGGATGGCGGTGCTCGCTCAGATAGAACGGATAGAACTCGCGGAAACTGGCGAAGCGGCGCATGCGATGGCCCTCCCGAGGCGACGCAGGACACCAGCATACGCGTGCGCGCGGGCGTGGCGCACTGCGCACGGACGCGACGCGCAGGTGTCATCCGGCCAAAACACGCAACGTGGCGTGCTTTCCTATGACGCAATGCATCGGGACTGAAGTCCCTCCCACAGTGCACAGGCCGAGTTCGCCGCAAGTCCCTATGGGAGCTGCCTCAGCCCCGCCGCGGTGCGACGAGGCCATGTCTCGCGGCCTCAAGGCACCGCCCATCACGCCGGGACGAGTCCTGCGGGGCTCAGCTGTCATGCGGCCACGACGCGCAACGTGGCGCGCTTCCGATGACGCAATGCGTCGGGACTGAAGTCCCTCCCACAGTGCACAGGCCGAGTTCGCCGCAAGTCCCTATGGGAGCTGCCTCAGCCCCGCCGCGGTGCGACGAAGCCATGTCTCGCGGCCTCAAGGCACCGCCCATCACGCCGGGACGAGTCCTGTGGGGGCTCAGCTGTCATACGGCCACGACGCGCAACGTGGCGCGCTTTCAGATGACGCAATGCGTCGGGACTGACGTCCCTGCCACTGTGCATCCGCCGAGTTCGTCGCAAGCTCCTGCGGGAGCGGCCTCAACCCTGCCGCGGCGCGAACATGATCACGGCCATGCCGGCCAGACACAGGCCGGCACCGAGCAGGTCCCAGCGCGTGGGGCGCATGCCCTGCACCGCCCATAGCCACAGCAAGGCGACAGCGACATAGACGCCGCCGTAGGCCGCATAGACGCGGCCGCTGGCGGCCGGGTGCAGGGTCAGCAGCCAGACGAAGACCGCCAGGCTGCCTGCGGCCGGCACCAGCAGCCAGGCGCTGCGTTGTTCGCGCAGCCAGAGATAAGGAAGGTAGCAGCCGACGATTTCCGCGACGGCGGTCAGCACGAACAGCAGCAGCGTCTTCATCCGGCCGCGGCGCGCTCTTCGTCCTTGGCGCGCTGCCAGTACGCCTCCTGCTCCACCAGGGCCAGACCGTCCAGCGCGCCGCCGTCCTGCTGCGCCAGCCGTTCCATGGCGCGGAAGCGGCGCTCGAACTTGAGGTTGGCATGGCGCAGCGCGGCGCCGACGTCGACCTTGGCATGCCGCGCCAGGTTGGCACAGACGAACAGCAGGTCGCCGATCTCGTCCTGCAGGCGGGCCGGGTCGGCCGCGGCGCCATGCGCCAGTTCCGCGCGCACTTCTTCCAGTTCTTCCTGCACCTTGTCCAGCACCGGCGCCGGGCCGGGCCAGTCGAAGCCGACCCGCGCCGCGCGCGACTGCAGCTTCAGCGCGCGCTGCCATTCCGGCAGGCCACGGGCGATGCCGGCCAGCGCCGAGCCGTCGCGCTCGCCGGCGGCGGCACGCTCGGCGCGCTTGATCTCTTCCCACTTCAGCGTCTGCTGCTGGGCATCGGCCACCTGGCTGTCGCCGAACACGTGCGGGTGGCGGCGCACCATCTTGTCGCAGATCGCCGCGACCACGTCGTCGAAGCCGAACGCGCCCTGCTCGCGCGCCATCTGCGCATGGAACACCACCTGCAGCAGCAGATCGCCGAGTTCGTCCTTCAGCCCGGCCAGGTCCTGGCGGTCGATCGCGTCGGCCACTTCGTAGGCCTCTTCGACCGTGTAGGCGGCGATGCTGGCGAAGTCCTGCTCGAGGTCCCAGGGGCAGCCCTGCGCGGGATCGCGCAGGCGCGCCATGATGTCGAGCAGGGCGGGAAGGTCGTAGCGGGCTGGGGTCACGGGCGGGTTCCGGTGCGACGGCACCGCTGCCGCCTGCCCCCTAGTGTGGCAGAGCGCGCGCCATGCGGCGCGCGCGTGCGGTGCGGCTCAGCCCAGCCAGTCGCGCCAGGGCTGCGCCGGATCGCCGAGCGCCACGAAGTCGCCATTGAGCAGCGATTCGCGGCGGTTGTAGCGGAACGGCTTGCCGGTCGCGGCGGCCAGCAGCGCACCGCCGGCGGATTGCAGCACGCACTGCCCGGCGGCGGTATCCCACTCGGAGGTCGGGCCGAAGCGCGGATACACGTCCAGGTCGCCGTCGGCGATGCGGCAGAACTTCAGCGAGGAGCCCTGCGCGACCAGTTCGATCTCGCCCATGCGCTGCAGCAGCGCGTCGGTGCGCGCGTCGCGGTGCGAGCGGCTCGCCGCCACCCGCAGCGGCGCGGTGGCCGGCCGTCGGGTGTTCAACGCGGTATCGCGAAAGCCTTCGCGGCGGTACGCCTGCTCGCCGCGCACCGCGTGCCAGACGCGGCCATCGACCGGCGCCTGGACCACGCCGAACACCGGCGCGCCCTGGTGGATGAGGGCGATGTTGACGCTGAACTCGCCATTGCGCTTGACGAACTCGCGGGTGCCGTCGAGCGGGTCGACCAGCCAGTAGGTGGTCCAGTGCTGGCGCACCTCCCACGGAATCTGTGCCGATTCCTCGGACAGCACGGGCAGGTCCGGGGTCAGCCGTTCCAGGCCTTCGACGATGATCTGGTGCGCGGCCAGGTCGGCCTGGGTCAACGGACTGGTATCGGCCTTGTGCTCCACCTCGAAGCCGGTGGCGTAGACGGACATGATCGCCGCGGCGGCATCGATGGCGATGGCGATCACGGTTTCGCGCAAATCACTGGTCAGACGGATCATTCGGCGCGACCCAGCCACTCGCGGGCGATGAACAGCGCCGCCAGCGAACGCCCCTCGGAAAAATCCTCACGCAACATCAGTTGATCCAGTTCAGCCAGTTTCCAGGGCACCACTTCCAATTCCTCCGGCTCGTCGCCGGCTAGTCGTTCGGGATAGAGATCTTGCGCCAGCACCAGCCACGACTGGTGGCTCATGTAGGTCGGCGCCAGGGTCATCGCGCGCAGCACGCGCAGTTGCCGCGCACCATAACCGGCCTCTTCCTTGAGCTCGCGGTCGGCCGCCTGCAGCGGCGTCTCGCCGGCGTCGATACGGCCCTTGACCAGGCCTAGCTCGTAGCGGTGCACGCCGGCGGCGTACTCGCGCACCAGCAGCACGGTCTGCGCATCCAGCATCGGCACCACCACCACCGCGCCGTGGCCCGGCGCCTTGAGCCGGTGGAACACGCGGCGTTCGCCGTTGCTGAACTCCAGGTCCAGTTCCTCGACCCGGCGCTCGGTGGCCGATTCGCTGCGCTCGCGCACGGCATGGATGACCGGCAACGGACGGGTCACGCCGGCACCCTGCGGCGCCGGGCGGCGTCGATCGATAGAATGCGCGGAGCGAAGAACCTGTTCATGAGCGCGAAATGCTATCAGACCTGACCGCAGCACAGATGGCCGACGCGTGGCGCCAGCGCGACCTGGCCGTGCTCTGGCACCCGTGCACGCAGATGCGCGAGCACCCCGACACCCTGCCCCTGATCCCGATCACACGCGGTGAAGGCGCCTGGCTGATCGACCACGGCGGCCGCCGCTACCTGGATGCGGTGAGCAGCTGGTGGACCAACCTGTTCGGCCACGGCGAACCGCGCATCGCCGCGGCCATCGCCGCCCAGGCCACGCAGCTGGAACAGGTGATGCTGGCCGGTTTCAGCCACGAACCGGCGGTGCTGCTGGCCGAACAGTTGCTGGCACTGGCGCCGCGCCAGGAGGGCCGCGCGCCGCTGGCCAAGGTGTTCTATGCCGACAACGGCTCGGCCGGCGTGGAAGTGGCGCTGAAGATGGCCTTCCATTATTTCCAGAACCGCGGCGAACCCGGGCGCACCCGCTTCGTCGCGCTGGAGAACGGCTACCACGGCGAGACCATCGGCGCACTGGCGGTCGGCGACATCCCGCTGTACCGGCGGGTGTATGCGCCGCTGCTGGCCGAGGCGCTGTTCGCGCCCTCGCCCGACGCCTACCAGGCCGCGCCCGGGCAGAGCGCGCGCGAACGCGCCGATGCCGCCGCCGATGCGCTGGCCGACCTGTTCGACCGCCATCCCGGCGAGATCTGCGCGGTGATCCTGGAGCCGCGCCTGCAGTGCGCCGGTGGCATGCGCATGCACGACCCGGCCTATCTGCGCCGGGCGCGCGAACTGTGCGACGCCAACGGCGCCTTCCTGATCGCCGACGAGATCGCCACCGGCTTCGGCCGCACCGGCACCCTGTTCGCCTGCGAGCAGGCCGGGGTGATGCCGGACCTGCTGTGCCTGTCCAAGGGCCTGACCGGCGGCTTCCTGCCGCTGTCGGCGGTGCTGGCCACCCAGCATCTCTATGACGCCTTCCTCGACGACAGCCGCGAGCGCGCCTTCCTGCATTCGCACAGCTACACCGGCAACCCGCTGGCCTGCGCGGCGGCGCTGGCGTCGCTGCGGATCCTGCAGGAGGACGATGTGATCGCGCGCAACCGCAGCACCGCCGAAACCATGCGTGCGCTGTCGGCGCCATTCGCCGAGCATGCGCACGTGGCCGACGTGCGCCAAGCCGGCATGGTGGTGGCGTTCGAACTCACCCGTAACGGCGACAAGCGCACGCCCTTCCCGGCGGCGGCGCGCGTGGGCCTGCATGCCTACCGTGCCGCGCTGGCGCGCGGCGTGGTGCTGCGCCCGCTGGGCGACGTGCTGTACTGGATGCCGCCCTACTGCGTGGATGCCGCGCAGCTGGCGCTGCTGGCCGAGACCACGCTGGCGGCGATCGACGAGGCGGTGGCATGCGCCTGACCCGCTGCCATGTGGACCTGCCGCTGCATGCCGGCGCCGAGCTGAGCCTGCCGGAGGACGTCGCCAACCATCTGCTGCGCGTGCTGCGGCTGCGCGAAGGCGACCCCTGCGTGCTGTTCAACGGCGACGGCAGCGATTACCACGCCGAACTGCTGCAGGCCGGCAAGCGCAACGCCAGCGTGCGCATCGGTGCGGCGCGGCCGGCCGACAACGAGTCGCCGCTGGCGATCACCTTGCTGCAGGGCGTCGCGCGCGGCGAGAAGATGGACCTGATCCTGCAGAAGGCCACCGAGCTCGGCGTCGCCGCGATCGTGCCGGTGTGGGCCGAGCGCACCGAAGTAAAGCTGGACGCGGCGCGAGTGGACAAGCGCGTGGCGCACTGGCGCAGCGTGGTGATCGCGGCCTGCGAACAGTCCGGTCGCGCGCGCGTGCCGCAACTGAGCGCGCCGCTGGCCCTGGCCGACGCCGCGCGCGCCGCCGCGCACAGCCCATGCCGGCTGACCCTCGACCCGCAGGGCGAACACCGCCTGCGCACGCTGGAGATCAGCGGCGACGCGGCAACGATCGCGATCGGCCCGGAAGGCGGCTGGTCGCCGCGCGACCGCGCCACGCTGGAGGCGGCCGGCTTCGTCGGCCTGCGCCTGGGGCCGCGCATCCTGCGCACCGAAACCGCCGGCCTGGCCGCGATCGCGGCGCTGCAGGCGCATCACGGCGACTTGTGAGTTCGCGCACGCCGCAATGTAGGCGGCGACGCCGCGCCGGAGGCGCCACAGGCATTGGCGTGCCACCGGACGCGACGCGATGCCATCGGACCTCCGTCGGCGTCCTTCCTTCTTATATGTAGCGACACGGGCGCAGCCGCCCACCTGGACTGCAGCCCACCCAGTCAAGAACGGCGAATCATCGGCTCATGCCGAAGCTAGCCTGCCCTGCGGGGCGATGCGTCGGGCGCCTTTCATCACCACGGCCAGCGCACACACGTAGGAGCGGCTTCAGCCGCGACCAGGCTTCCCAGGAAGTCCGCCGCGGCTGAAGCCGCTCCTACAGGACACTTCCCGTTGCTGCCAGGCACGCCCTGTAGGCGCGATGCGGCAGCGCAAGCGCCGGCATGCACTAGAGATCAAAGCCTGCGGGATGCACTCGCACGCACGCCGACCGCAGGACGCGGCCTGTGCCGGCGCGACCGGACCCAGCGCCTCAGTCGCGCTGCTGCAGGAACCAGTTCGCCGCGCCGATCACCCCAAGCTGGCCGTGTTCGACCAGCTTCACCGGGATCTGCTCCAGCGCCGGCCGCATCGCACCCTTGTTCAAGTAGCGCTCGACGAAACTGCTCGCGGACAGGAACGCGCCGATCTGCGGCAGGAAGCCGCCGGCCAGGTAGATGCCGCCCTGCACGCCGTACAGCAGCGCCATGTCGCCGACCACGCTGCCAAGCAGGCCGCAGAACGCCGACAGCGCCTCGTGCGCGAGCGGATCGTCGCCGGCCAGCGCCGCCGCGGTGATGTCGCTCGGCGCGGCATGCGTGGGCGTGGCACCACGCAGGTCGCACAGCACGCGATACAGATTGAGCAGACCGGGGCCGGACAGGAAATGCTCCACCGGCACATAGGAACGGTCGCGCAACAAGCGCTGCGCCAACGCCAGTTCCAGATCGTTGCCGACCGGCAGCGCGGCATGGCCGGCCTCGGTGGCCAGCACCACCGCGCCGCCGTGGGTCGGAATCCACACCGCGGCACCGAGGCCGGTGCCCGGGCCGATCACCAAGGCCGGCCCACGCTGCGCCTTGCGCGGCCCGGCCAGATGCAGCACTTCGCTGGCGTCCATCGACGCCGCCGCATACGCCACCGCTTCGAAATCGTTGACCAGGGGCAGCGCCGTCAGTCCCAGGCGTTCACGAATCTCCGGCGGCGACAGCGTCCACGGCAAATTGGTGGTGATGACGCGCCCGTCCTCGAGTGCATAACCGGCGCTGGCGATCACGCCGCGGGTCGGCTTCGGCCCCTGCACCTGATCGAGGAATTCGCCAATGATCTCGGCCAGACCGGGATAGTCGGCGCAGCGGTATTTGCGGTAGTCCAGTACATCGACGGCCGGCGCAGAGTCGGCGCCGGCAGCGCGTGCGACCAGGCCGATCCGGACATGGGTTCCGCCGACATCGGCAGCAATGAAAGGCTCGGCGCGCGGCACGGCCGCTGCCACTGATGAACTGCTTGCGGACACGTCTTCTCCCGTTGCGCCAGAGCAGGCGCGCGCCGATTCGGCCGATTGATCGATCGAGTGTCCGACCACCTTGACAACGTTGTCAAGGTGAAATTCACCGGTTCGTCGTTTTGTCTTCACCACGTCGCTTTCTTGTGGGTGATCGCCTGGCGCTCCGGAGGGTCGGTCGCGTTGCCCGTTGCATGGGTGAACATCCGTCGCAAAATTTCGCCGCATCGCACAAATTTTTGCCACATGCGGGGCAAGCCCGCAGACCTCGCCGCGCCGGGGCCTGTCGGCCACAACGACGGTGGCGCCACCAGCTTCCGGCATGTTTTCTTTTGTAGACAAGCACCTAGACCAGCCCGCGGACACCCTGTGAAAGCCAGCAGAAAGATGCCGCGGCGAGCCTTGCTTGCAATCGTCAAAACCGCGTGAAACGGGTGTTGACAACGCTGTCAGCGCTACGACAGACTCGGCTCACACAAGTTTTACAACTTCAAGACATGCCACGTTCAGGGGATTCAGATACAGCGACGCATCGCCGCTCCTCCCGCGCCAAGTGGCAGGACGCGCGCTGACGCCGCAATCGGCATCCCCCGAATCGCGAGACCACGCCCGCGCCGGGCACGGACGCAGCCGCGCCCGGACCAGGCAGCAGGTGCACTGCTTCATTGCTGGACTTGGTTGTTACCTGCAGGAACACAGGAAGAACCGGCGCCCTCGATGCCGCCGGTTGGCTACTTCCGCGTCAGCGACCGGACGACGCGCATCGAGATGCGATCCGCGCAGCGCCACCAGGCGCGGCGCCCATCCACAAGGCCGGGCAGCGGCCAGCACGCCGGAACATCGGTTGGCACCTCATGCCCAAGTACTCACCCAGAGGTTTAGCCAATGAATAGCCGCACCACGACCTTAGCCATCAGCATCATGGCCGCGCTGTACCTGTCCGGTAACGCCGCCGCGCAGGAAGCGCCCGCTCCCGCCAACGCGGATTCCAAGAACGTCCAGCAGTTGGATGCCATCACCGTCACCGGCTACCGCGCCTCGCTGGAGAAGAGCCAGTCGGTGAAGCGCTCGGCCAACTCCATCGTCGATGCGATCAGCGCCGAAGACATCGGCAAGTTCCCGGACACCAACGCCGCCGAGTCGCTGGCGCACCTGCCGGGCATCAGCGTGGACCGCCAGTTCGGCGAAGGCGAGAAGGTCAGCATCAACGGCACCGACCCGGCGCTGAACCGCGTGCTGCTCAATGGCCAGACCATCGCCTCGGGCGACTGGGGCGGCAACCCGACCGACACCAGCGGCCGTACCTTCAACTACACCCTGCTGTCGCCGGAAATCATCGGCCTGATGGAGGTCTACAAGACCCCGGAAGCGCGCATCGACGAAGGCTCGATCGGCGGCACCGTGATCGTGCACACCCGCAAGCCGCTGGACCTGCCGAAGAACACCATCCGCGGCTCGATCGGCTACAACTACAACGACCGTTCGGAAGAAGGCAATCCGCGCGGCTCGGCGCTGTGGAGCTGGAAGAACGACGACGAGACCTTCGGCGCGTTGATCTCCGCCACCCACGACAAGCAGGACCTGTCGCGCGCCGGCATCGAGTTCTTCGGCTACAACACCGGCTCGGGCATCTCGCCGACCGCCAACATCTCCGGCGACGGTGGTAACGTCGCGACCGCCAAGATCCCGGTCGGCATCAACAGCGCCTTCTTCCAGCAGACCCGCGAGCGCAACGGCCTGCAGGGCGCGCTGCAGTGGAAGCCGAACGATCAGAACGAGTTCAACCTGACCGGCATCTACATCAAGGGCAAGTACAACAACTTCAGCGAATCGCGCTACGTCTGCCCGGGCTGCGGCGATCAGGACAAGATCACCAGCGCCACGGTGCAGAACGGCTACATCACCCAGGCCACGGTCACCGATGGCGCCGGCAACGGCAAGCAGCCGTATGCGCAGCTGGATACCAACTACCGCGAAAGCACCGTCACCACCAAGAGCCTGAACCTGCGCCACGACTTCTATGGCGACAAGTGGGTGTTCACCACCCAGGCCGGCACCACCGAGGCCACCGGCGGCAAGAACCCCGAGTACCTGATGAAGTTCCTGCTGAAGGACGGTGGCTACAACTTCGGTTACGACGGCAGCCACACCGACGTCAACTACGACAACGGCAGCGCCGCCAACTGGGGCCTGGTCGGTTCGCCGGCCGGCCTGGACGCCGGCTCCACCGATGCGTCGGCGATGCAGGCCGGCGGCATCTATTACGCCAAGAGCACGGACAAGGAGAAGTACTTCCAGTTCGATGCCGCGCGCGATCTGGACTGGGGTCCGCTGAACAAGCTGCAGGTCGGCTACAAGTACATCAACCACGACAACGGCGTCGACGCCCGCGGCAACCGCATCAACACCACCGATGCGATCTCGCTGACCGACTTCAGCCCCGGCACCACCCCGAGCGGCCTGTACGACGGTCTGGGTGCCAGCGGCGACCTGACCAACTGGTCGACCGCCAACCTCAACTCGGTGATCAGCTACCTGCGCGGCCAGCCGCAGGGTCCATACAAGATCGACTACGGCTCCTCGTTCGACGTCAAGGAAATCACCAGCGACCTGTACGCGCAGTTGAACTTCGAGTCGGGCGCGTGGCGCGGCAACCTGGGTGTGCGCTATGTGGACACCAAGGACAAGTCGCTGTACTGGCAGAGCAATGACGGCGGCGCCACCTACAATCAGACGCAGGTGACCAAGCAGTACTACAAGCCGCTGCCGAGCTTCAACCTGGCCTACGATCTGGACACCGACAAGGTGCTGCGCTTCTCCGTGGCCAAGGTGATGGCACGTCCGCGCTACGGCGACCTGGCCGGTTCGTTCACCATCAACAGCAGCAACGGCAACCTGACCGCCAGCGGCGGCAATCCGGACCTGAAGCCCTACGAGTCGACCAACTACGATCTGGCCGCCGAGTGGTACTTCGCGCCGTCCAGCATGCTGTCGGCGGAACTGTTCTACCGCGACATCAGCTCGTACATCGTCACCACCACCACGCAGCAGCAGCTGACCGACGCGGTGTCCGGGGTGAGCGGCCTGTACTCGGTGAGCTCGCCGATCAACGCTTCCGACGCCAAGGTCAAGGGCGCCTCGCTGAACTACCAGCAGGCGTTCGGCTACGGCTTCGGCCTGCAGGCGAACTACACCTACGCCACCGCCGACGCCAGCACCGGCCTGAACCTGCCGTACCTGTCGAAGAACACCTACAACGTGATCCCCTACTGGGAAAACGGTCCGTGGATGGTGCGCCTGAACTACAGCTACCGCTCCAAGTACTTCACCCAGGTCGGCCGCCTGAACTCGCAGGTGTTCACCGACGAGTACAAGCAGTTGGATCTGACCGCCTCGTACGAGGTCAACGACTGGATGAGCGTGAGCTTCAGCGCGACCAACCTGCTCGACTCGACCTACTACTGGTACAACGAGGTCAAGTACGCGCCGATCGGCATGTACAAGAACGGCCGCGGCTACCAGGCGCAGCTGAACTTCAAGTTCTGATGTAGCACCGGCGCGCCACCGTCCCTCCACGGTGGCGCGCTGTTTCGTGTCCGGCGCGGCGGCGCCGGCATCGTCTTCTGCAACAAGGAGTGCCGTTCCATGACGACCGAGACCCGCCCCCGTGCGGACCGACCCCGCCACGCCGGAGCCGCACGCCAGACCCTGGCCAGCGCGCTGGCCCTCATTCTTGCGCTGACGGCCCTGCCCGCCGGCGCCGCGGACGCGCCGTCGCCAACCGCGCCCACCGCCACCACCCTCAGTCCGGAACAGATCGACCAGCAGTGGCTGCAGGCCACCGCCAAGTACGCGCCCGAACGCGCGCGCCTGGTGCGCGAAGCCAACGATGGCGCGCGCGGCGGACCGTTCCGACCCGACTGGACCTCGCTCAAGCAGTACCGCTCGCCGTCCTGGTACGACAACGCCAAGTTCGGCATCTTCATCCATTGGGGCGTGTTCTCGGTGCCGGCCTTCGGCAACGAGTGGTACTCGCGCAACATGTACCAGCAGGGCAGCAAGGACTACCTGCATCACCGCGAGACCTACGGCCCGCAGTCGCGCTTCGGCTACAAGGACCTGATCCCGCTGTTCACCGCGCCCAAGTTCGATCCGCAGGCCTGGGCCACGCTGTTCCGCGAATCCGGCGCCCGTTACGTGGTGCCGGTGGCCGAGCACCACGACGGCTTCGCGATGTACGACTCGCAGCTGTCGGACTGGACCGCGGTCAAGATGGGTCCCAAGCGCGACGTGATCGGCGAGCTGTCCAAGGCGATCCGCGCGCAGGGCCTGCATTTCGGCCTGTCCTCGCACCGCGCCGAGCACGACTGGTTCTTCGACGGCGGTCGCCAGTTCGACTCCGACGTCAACGACCCGCGCTACGCCGGCCTGTACGGCCCGGCACAGGTCCGCCTGCCGGGCAAGGACGACGCCGACGTCACCAACGACTGGACGCCGGTGTCGCAGGCCTGGCTGGACGACTGGCTGGCGCGCACCACCGAGCTGATCGACCGCTACGACCCGGACCTGATCTATTTCGACTGGTGGATCGCGCACCCGACCTTCCGCGGCACGCTGCCGACCATGCTCTCGTACTACTACAACCATGGCGCCGCCAAGGGCGGCGTGGTGGTGAACTACAAGCTCGGTGCCTTCCCCGAAGGTGCCGGCACGCTCGATATCGAGCGCGGCCAGCTCACCGGCATCCATCCCACCCACTGGCAGACCGATACCTCGGTCAGCAACGCCTCGTGGGGCTATGTCGAGAACGACACCTACAAGACGCCGACCTTCATCATCCACATGCTGGTGGACGTGGTCAGCAAGAACGGCAACCTGATGCTCAACATCGGGCCGCGCGCCGACGGTTCGATCCCGGACACCGAACGCGCGATCCTGCTGTCGATCGGCACGTGGCTCAAGACCAACGGCGAGGCGATCTACGACAGCACGCCGTGGCGCACCTACGGCGAAGGCCCCACCGAAGTGGTCGGCGGCACCTTCCAGGACACCAAGACCAAGCCCTACACGCCCGAGGATTTCCGCTTCACCACCGGCCACGGCGCGCTGTATGCGATCGAGCTGGGCTGGCCGGCCGACGGCCAGGCCGTTATCCGCTCGCTCAAGCCGGCCGACGGCGTGCGTGGCGTCACCCTGCTCGCCAGCGGCAAGCCGGTGCCGTTCGAGCAGCGCGCCGACGGCCTGCACCTGCGCCTGCCGGCCAAGCCGGCAGGCGAACACGCCTACGTGTTCCGCATCGACCTGTCCTCCCCCACCCCGCCAACGGATCCCTCCCGATGATGAAGCGTTTCGCAGGGCTGCTGTTCGCCCTCGCCCTGGCCTGCGCCCCGGCCATGGCCAAGAACCCGACTGCGCTGTTCTATCTGATGAACACGCAGAAATCGACCAATTCGTTCCTGGCCCACCTCGACAAGATCGATGTGGTGGTGCCGACCTGGTACGGCGTGGACCAGAGCGGCCTGGTCAACGGCACCCCGAACCTGTACCTGTACGAGATCGCCAAGCAGCACAAGCTGCGGGTGATGCCGATCCTGTCGATGACCGCCGGCCGCGACGGCTTCCACAAGCTGCTGCACGACGAGGACGCCAAGCAGCGCATGATCGCCGCGCTGCTGATCCACGGCCGCAAGCACGGCTATTACGGCTTCCAGTTCGATTTCGAGAGCATCGCCTGGACCGACCGCGACGCCTACTCGCTGATGGTCAAGCAGACCGCCGAGGCGCTGCACAAGGCCGGTTTCAAGCTGTCGGTGGCGGTGGTGCCGAACGCACCGGGCTATGCCGAGGGCGGCGCATTCGCCAAGTGGATGTGGGAGTACTGGCGCGGCGCCTACGACCTCAAGGCGCTGAGCGCCTCGGCCGACCTGATCAGCCTGATGACCTACGACCAGCACACCCGCTGGACCACGCCCGGCCCGGTGGACGGCATGGTGTGGATGAAGAAGCACCTGGACTACGCGCTGACCCAGGTGCCGAAGGACAAGCTGTCGCTGGGCATCGCCACCTATGGCTACCGCTGGTACACCGGCAATCCGGTCAAGCCCGACGGCACCGAAGCCTCCAACATCACCGCCGACTACATCGACGCCGACGAGTCGTTCCCGCTGGCGGTGGAGCAGAACGCCACCGTGCAATGGGATCCGGTGGAGCAGGAGTCGTGGTTCTATTTCTACCGCGACGACATGCGCGAATGGGTGTTCCGCCCGGACGCGCGCAGCTTCCGCGCCCGCTACGACCTGGTCAAACAGTACGGCCTGGAAGGCTTCAGTTGCTGGGTGCTGGGCGCCGAAGATCCCAAGGTCTGGGACGAACTGCCGACCGCGGCGCGCTGAGCGGTCGCACGATCGCGATGCGACACAGGAGGCATGCGGCGCGCGCCGAACGCGCCGCGCTCACCTCAGGCTACCCCGCAGCCTCTACGATACGCATCTCGATCGCTTGAGGTAGACCGATGACTGCAGTGGGTGCACACCCCCGATTGCCGCACCGCCCGATGCTCGCCGCCGCGCGCATCGCGGCGGCCTCCCGCAACGCCTGGCTGGGGTTGTCCCTGCTCGCCTGTGGCAGCCTGCTCGGCGGCTGCGACCGCGCGCCGCCGCCGGCGCCTGCGCCCGCGGCCAAGCCCGCCGCGGCGCCGCCGCCGGCTCCCAAACACGATGACGACGACGACAAGACGCCGCTGCCGCTGATCCCGGCGCCGGCCAAGGCCGAGCGCGACGGCGGCACCCTGACCATCGGCACCGGCGCCGTGCTGTCGGTGCCCCTCGACGACCCCGGCGCGCAGCGCGTGGCCGAGCAACTGTCGCAATTGCTGAGCAAGACCCGCGGGCTGTCGCTGGAAGTGCGTGCGGAGACCATCCCCGCCGACGGCAGCATCCGCCTGCAGCTCAATCCCAATACCGAGGTGGCGCAGGCCGAGGGCTACACGCTGGACGTGGACCCGCGCACCATGCTGATCCAGGCGCGCGAGGAACGCGGCCTGTTCTACGGCGCGATCAGCGCCTGGCAGCTGATGACCCCCGATGCCGGCAAGGGCGAGGTGGACGTGCCGCAGGTGCACATCCGCGACTGGCCGCGCTTCGGCTGGCGTGGCGTGCTGCTCGACGTGGCGCGGCACTTCCATGGCCCTGACACGGTCAAGCGCCTGCTCGACGCGATGGCCCAGCACAAGCTCAACGTGCTGCATCTGCACCTGACCGACGACCAGGGCTGGCGCATCGAGATCAAGCGCTATCCCAAGCTCACCGAGATCGGCGCCTGGCGCACCCCGCCCGGCGCCGGCACCCATGGCCTGCCCGATCGCTACGGCGGCTTCTACACCCAAGACCAGATCCGCGACCTGGTGGCCTACGCCGCCGAGCGCCATATCACCATCGTGCCGGAGCTGGACATGCCCGGGCACGCGCAGGCCGCGGTGGCCGCGTACCCGGAACTGGTCGGGGTGACCCGGCAGCGGCCCAAGGTGTCGGTGGACTGGGGCGTCAATCCGTACCTGTTCAACACCAACGACAAGAGCATGACCTTCATCCGCGGCGTGCTGGACGAAGTGCTGCAGCTGTTCCCCTCGCCGTACATCCACATCGGCGGCGACGAAGCGGTCAAGGACCAGTGGGAACGCTCGCCGGCGGTGCGCGCGCAGATGCGCAAGCTCGGCATCAAGGATGCGCACGCGCTGCAGGGTTGGTTCAACCAGCAGCTGGCCGACTACCTGACCCAGCACCAGCGGCGCCTGATCGGCTGGGACGAGATCCTGGAAGGCGGGCTGCCGGCCAGCGCGTCGGTGATGTCCTGGCGCGGTGTGGACGGCGCAGTCGCCGCCGCCAAGCAAGGCCACGACGTGGTGCTGGCGCCGGCCGGCTGGATGTACCTGGACAACCTGCAGAGCGCGCGCAACGACGAGCCCAACGGCCGCCTGGCGACGCTGCCGCTGCAGAAGGTCTACGGCTTCGACCCGGTGCCGGCGGCGCTCAGCCCCGAAGAGAGCAAGCACGTGCTCGGCGTGCAGGCGGCGCTATGGAGCGAGTACATCCCCTCCGCCTGGCATATCGACCATGCGCTGTTCCCGCGGCTGAGCGCGGTGGCCGAGGCCGGCTGGTCGCCGATGGCCGCGCGCGACTGGAATAGCTTCCTGCAGCGCATGCCGGCGCAGCTGGACCGCTACCGCCTGCAGGGCATCGCCTACGGCGACGGCGCCTTCGCCCCGGACATCGCGGTGCAGGGCGGCGACAACGCGGCGCTGGACAGCGGCCAGGCCACCGTGGTGCTGGGCAACCAGGCCAAGTTCGGCAGCTTCCGTTACACGACTGACGGCAGCGAGCCGAAGGCCGACTCGCCGCGCTACACCGCGCCGTTCGCGGTGACCCTGCCGGTCACCGTGCGTGCGGCCACCTTCGCCGACGACGGCCGCCTGCTGGCCGCGCCGCGCAGCCGCATCCTCGACCGCGCCAACCTGCTCAGCCGCGACACCCAGGGCCTGGCCTCGTGCGAAGGCGGCGAGCTGGGCCTGCGCGTGCCGCTGCTGCCGGACCTGGCTGACCAGGACACGCCGGTGTTCAACATCGACCTGTTCACCAGTTGCTGGCGCTACGCCGACGCGCGCCTGGACGGCATCGACCGCATCCGCATCGACGCCGCCCGCCTGGCGCGCAACTACGGGCTGGCGCACGACCAGGCCAAGGTCAAGCGCTACCCGGCGCACAGCGCGCGCGGCGAGTTCGAGGTGCGGCTGGGCGACTGCAAGGGCAAGCTGCTGGCCCGGCTGCCAATGCCGGCCGGCAAGACCCTGGGCGACCAGTTCGCGCTGGAAGCGCGGCTGCCCAAGCAGACCGGCGTGCACGACCTGTGCCTGCGCTCCACCGCGCCCATCGCCGGGCCGTACTACGCCATCGGCGCCGTCCATCTGATCGACACCGCGGCGCAGGCGCCCCCCGCCGCCGCGCACTGACCACGGAGACCCTCGCATGACCCAGCCGCCCCGCCGCCCCCGTTCCGCGTCGCACACGCGCCTTCCTGCCCGCCTCGGGCTGCTGCTGGCGCTGGCCTTGCCGGCGCTGGGGCAGGCGGCGGCGCCGACGACGCTGTCGCTGCAGCAAGGCTGGCAGGTGCGGCTGGCGCCGGGCGATGCCAACGCCAAGGCACATCCGAAGGCGGCGCAGTGGCTGCCGGCGCAGGTGCCGGGCACGGTGCAGACCGACCTGATCGCCGCCGGGGTCGTGCCCGATCCGTTCTATCGCGACAACGAAGCGCAGATCCAGTGGGCCGGGCTGAGCGACTGGCAGTACCAGACCCGGTTCCAGGTCGACGCGGCCCTGCTGGCGCGCCCGCACCTGGAGCTGGTGTTCGACGGCCTGGACACCTTCGCCGAGGTCTACCTCAACGGCAAGAAGCTGCTGGCCGCCGACAACATGTTCCGGCAGTGGCGGGTCGACGCCAAACCGTTGCTCAAGCGCGGCGACAACGTGCTGGAAGTGCGCATCGCCTCGCCGATCAAGAAGATCCAGCCGTGGCTGTCCAAGCAGCCGTATGCGCTGCCCGGCGCCTACGACTCGGCATTCGGCGACGAGCCGGTGGCGCGGCACAGCTCCACCTACGTGCGCAAGGCCCCGTACAACTTCGGCTGGGACTGGGGCCCGCGCATCGTCACCGCCGGCATCTGGCAGGGCGTGCGCCTGGAGGCCTGGGACGACCTGCGCGTGGATGGCCTGCGCATCGCCCAGCAGCGCGTGGACGCCGACGCGGCGCAGTTGCTGGCGCAACTGCAGGTGCAGGCCGGCCGCAGCGGCGAGGTGCAACTGGACCTGGACGTGCTCGGCCCCGACGGCCAGCGCGTCGGCCAGTTCAGCCAGCGCGCGGTGCTCGACCCGGGCGCCAACACCCTGACCGTGCCGGTGCGCATCGCCAAGCCGCAGCGCTGGTTCCCGGCCGGCTACGGCCGCCAGGACCTGTACACGTTCAAGGCGCACCTGCGCGATGCTGCGGGCGAGCGCTTCGAGGCGCAGCGCATCACCGGCCTGCGCAGCGTCGAACTGCGCCGCGAGAAGGACCAGTGGGGCAAGAGCTTCGCCCTGGTGGTCAACGGCATCCCGGTGTTCGCCAAGGGCGCCAACCTGATTCCGTTCGACAGCTTCCCCACCCGCGTCGACGCCGCGCGCATGCGCGGCTTCCTGCAGTCCGCACGCGACGCCAACATGAACATGCTGCGCATGTGGGGCGGCGGCCACTACCAGCCGGACAGCTTCTACGAGGACGCCGACCGCCTGGGCATCATGATCTGGCAGGACTTCATGTTCGGCGGCGCGATCCCGCCCTACGACGTCGCCTTCCGCGAGAACACCCGCGCCGAGGCCGAGGAGCAGGTCCGGCGCCTCGGCGATCATCCCAGCATCGTGATCTGGTGCGGCAACAACGAAGTACAGACCGGCTGGGAGAACTGGGGCGACCGCATCAAGTTCAAGCAGTCGATCGACCCGGAAGAGCGCGAGCGCATCGTCCGCGGCATGACCACGCTGTTCGGCACGGTGCTGCGCGAGGCGGTACAGAAGTACGACAGCGACACCCCGTACTGGGCGACCTCGCCGGGTACCGATTTCGACGGTGCCGCGGACCAGCCCGACGACGGCGACATGCATTACTGGAAGGTCTGGGGCGGCCCGGCATTGCCGGTCACCGAATACCTCAACGTGACCCCGCGCTTCATGTCCGAGTACGGCCTGCAGTCGTTCCCGGAACTGCGCACCATCCGCGCCTTCGCCGAACCCGGCGACCTGCAGCCCGAATCGCCGGTGATGCGCGCGCACCAGAAGTTCGACAAGGGCAACGGCAACCAGCGCCTGCTGCTGTACATCCGTCGTGCGTTCGGCGAGCCCAAGGACTTCGCCAGCTTCGTCTACCTGAGCCAGATCATGCAGGCCGAAGGCATCACCCTGGCCGCCGAGCACCTGCGCGCGTCGCGGCCGCAGGCGATGGGCTCGCTGTACTGGCAGCTCAACGACGTGTGGCCCGGCGCCTCGTGGTCGAGCCTGGACTACTTCGGCCGCTGGAAGGCGCTGCAGTACCACGCGCGCCGCTTCTACGCGCCGGAACTGATCGCCGCGCTGCGCGACGACCAGGGCCAGACCCAGGTGTCGCTGGTTTCCGACCGCACCACGCCGCTGGCCGCGCGCTGGCGCATGCGGGTGATGGACCTGTCCGGCAAGGTGCTGAGCAAGACCGAGAAGCCGGTGACCCTGGCGCCGCTGTCCAGCGTGCGCGTGGGCAACTTCAGCGATGCGCAGTTGCTGCGCCGCGCCGATCCGCGCCGCAGCGTGGCGGTGTTCGAACTGCTCGACGGCGAGCGCGTGCTGTCGCGCACCCTGGTGTACTTCGACGCGGCCAAGCGTCTGCAGTGGCCTCAGGCCGATATCCGCAGCGACCTGCGCGCCGATGGCGACGGCTACGCGCTGACCCTGAGCAGCGCCACGCTCGCGGCGCAGGTGTGGCTGAGCGTCGGCGACCTCGACGTGATCCTGTCCGACAACGCCTTCGACCTGCTGCCGGGCGAACCGTTGACTGTGCGCGTGCACAGCGGCGCGACGCTGGAGCAGGTGCGCGCGGCGCTGCAGGTGCGCGACCTGGGTGGGACCCTGGCCGGTGCGCCGGCCGAGCCGGCGGAGGTGAAGTGATGGGCGGGGAGATGCTCCGTGGATCGGCCGGCGTGCGGTCGCGGCTGAAGCCGCTCCTACAGCCGATGGTGCAAGCGCTGTGCGCCATCGGCCTGCTCGCCGCCCCGCTCGCCCACGCCGACGAGGCCGAGGATCGCGCCGCCGCGCTGGTGGCGAAGATGACCCGCGCCGAGAAGATCGCGCAGGCGATGAACGATGCACCGGCGATTCCGCGCCTGGGCGTGCCCGCCTACGAGTGGTGGAGCGAGGGCCTGCACGGCATCGCCCGCAACGGCGAGGCCACGGTGTTCCCGCAGGCGATCGGCCTGGCCGCGACCTGGAACCCCGAGTTGCTGCACGACGTCGGCACCGTCACCTCCACCGAGGCGCGGGCCAAGTTCAACCTCGCCGGCGGGCCCGGCAAGGACCATCCGCGCTACGCCGGGCTGACCATCTGGTCGCCCAACATCAACATCTTCCGCGACCCGCGTTGGGGCCGCGGCATGGAGACCTACGGCGAGGACCCCTACCTCACCGGACGGCTGGCGGTCGGCTTCATCCGCGGCCTGCAGGGCGACGATCCGGCGCACCCGCGCACCATCGCCACGCCCAAGCACCTGGCCGTGCACAGCGGGCCGGAACCGGGCCGCCACGGTTTCGACGTGGACGTGTCGCCGCACGATTTCGAGGCCACCTACTCGCCCGCGTTCCGCGCCGCCATCGTCGACGGCCAGGCCGGCTCGGTGATGTGCGCGTACAACTCCCTGCACGGCACGCCGGCCTGCGCCGCCGACTGGCTGCTCAACGGCCGCGTGCGCGGCGACTGGGGCTTCAAGGGCTTCGTCGTGTCCGATTGCGATGCGATCGACGACATGACCCAGTTCCACTACTACCGCGCCGACAACGCGGGCTCGTCCGCCGCGGCGCTCAAGGCCGGGCACGATCTGAACTGCGGCTACGCCTACCGCGACCTCGGCATCGCCTTCGACCGCGGCGAAGCCGACGAAGCCCTGCTCGACCGCTCGCTGGTGCGCCTGTTCGCCGCCCGCTACCGGCTCGGCGAATTGCAGCCGCAGCGCAACGATCCGTATGCGCGGCTGGGCGCCAGGGACATCGACAGCGCCGCGCACCGCGCGCTGGCGCTGCAGGCCGCGCAGCAATCGCTGGTGCTGCTGAAGAACGCCAACGCCACCCTGCCGCTGCGCCCGGGCCTGCGCCTGGCCGTGCTCGGCCCCAACGCCGATGCGCTGGCCGCGCTGGAAGCCAACTACCAGGGCACCTCGGTGCAACCGGTGACGCCGCTGCAAGGGCTGCGCACGCGCTTCGGCGCCGCCCAGGTCGCCTATGCGCAGGGCGCGCCGCTGGCCGCGGGCGTGCCCGGCATGATTCCCGAGACCGCGCTGCGCAGCGACGGCCAGCCCGGGCTGCGCGGCGAATACTTCGACAACCTGGACCTGGCCGGGACGCCGCGCGTGCAGCGCCAGGACCGCGTGGTCGGCTTCAACTGGGACCACGTGGCCCCGGCCAAGGGCGTGGACAAGGACCGTTATTCGGTGCGCTGGAGCGGCGAACTGCTGCCGCCCGGCCCGGGCGACTACACCCTCGCGGTGCGGGTGGCGCGCTGCTTTGATTGCGCCGGCCATGACCCGGTGCGCCTGTACATCGACGACCAGTTGGTGATCGCCGGCAACGCCGAGGACAAGCACCTGCCGGCCGGCATGCACAACGCCGACGGCCGCAACGTCGAGACCGTGCTGCATTTCGACGACGCGCGGCCGCGCCGCATCCGCCTGGAGCTGGAACACCGCGGCCAGGACCAGGGCCTGCGCCTGGAGTGGCTGGCGCCGCCGGCGCTGCAACTGGCCGAGGCCGAACGCGCGGTGGCGCAGGCCGACGCGGTGGTGGCCTTCGTCGGCCTGTCGCCGGACGTGGAAGGCGAGGAACTGCGCATCGACGTGCCCGGCTTCGACGGCGGCGACCGCAACGACCTGGCCCTGCCGGCCGCGCAGCAGGCCTTGCTGGAACGGGCCAAGGCCAGCGGCAAGCCGCTGGTCGTGGTGCTGATGAGCGGCAGCGCGGTGGCGTTGAACTGGGCCAAGCAGCACGCCGACGCGATCATCGCCGCGTGGTATCCGGGCCAGTCCGGCGGCACCGCCATCGCCCAGGCGCTGGCCGGCGACATCAATCCCGGCGGCCGCCTGCCGGTGACCTTCTACCGCTCGACCAAGGACCTGCCGCCCTACGTCAGCTACGACATGAAGGGCCGCACCTACCGCTACTTCAAGGGCGAGCCGCTGTTCCCGTTCGGCTACGGCCTCAGCTACACCCAGTTCGCCTACGACGCGCCACGGCTGTCGACCGCGACGCTGCAGGCCGGCCAGCCGCTGCAGGTGAGCACCACCGTGCGCAACACCGGCGCGCGCGCCGGCGACGAGGTGGTGCAGGTGTACCTGCAGTACCCACCGCGCGCGCAGTCGCCGCTGCGCAGCCTGGTCGGCTTCCAGCGGGTGCACCTGCAGCCGGGCGAGGCGCGCACGCTGACCGTCGCGCTGGATGCGCGCCAGCTCAGCGACGTCGACCGCAGCGGCCAGCGCGCGGTCGAGGCCGGCGACTACCGCCTGTTCGTTGGCGGCGGCCAGCCCGGTACCGGTGCGCCCGGCGAGGACGCCGCCTTCTCGATCAGCGGACGCATGGCCCTGCCGAAGTGAACCATGGGGCCGCCTGGCCCCATGTCTACGAAATGCGCCGGCGCATGCGGCGGTGCAGCGTAACTGCCCGGCCCCGTTCGCGCCGCCGAGCCTGCCGACCGTCGTTCGCGGCGCCGGATGAATTTATTTTTCACAACCTATTGACAGTCTTCCGGGACAGCGGTATCGATAACACGTCGGTGCCACGCGCCGACGATGCCAGACGCGCCGAACGCCGCAGCAACTGCGGCGTTTTCCAGGGCAGTTCCAGGGGTGATGTGCCATGTCATGCAGTCGTCGCAGCCAGGATCGATGCCTCGCCGGAGTTCCGGCGCCCTGCCTGTCGTCCGCGCACCACGCGGGCACGCACGGGGGCCGCTGCGCATGACCCGTCGCTACAAGCTGAGCGCGCTGCGTTCGCGCTCCAAGTGCATCGCCGGCTACTCGCCGCCACGCCACTGATCGCCGTCTAACGGTCCGCCCAGCCGGCAGACGCCACGCGTCGGTCGCCGTCCGCTTTGTCCTGCTTGCACGCCGCCCGGCGTGCGGTTCGAGCGCGCGCGCCTTCCGTCCACCGTGTCTGCCTTCCAGGAACGCAGCGGCGCGTCGCCTTCGGCGCGTGCCCGCACCGATCACGATCAGCGAGGTGTCACGTGGCAACCCATCCGTATTGCAAGCGCAAGGCGCTGTGCGCCGCCATTCTGGCCATCACCGGCCTTGCCGCCACCGCCCCGGCGCTGGCCGGCACCGTGCAGGGCGAACTCAAGGAGCGCAGCAGCGGCAAGCCCGCCGCGCACGCCAAGGTCGCCATCGCCGGCACCGCGCTCAGCGCCGTCACCGACGCGCAGGGCCGCTTCGTCATCGCCGACGTGCCGGCCGGGCAGTACGCGCTGCAACTTGACTATCCCGGCTTCAGCGCCCCGGAAACCACCGTGCAGGTCGCCGACAGCGGCGCCGCCACGGTGTCGATCGCGCTGGACGAGGCCAAGCAGTTGCAGACCATCAGCGTGGCGGCCAACCGCTACGACGCCAGCACGCTGAAGATGAATTCCTCGAACACGGTGGACGTACTGTCGGCCAACGACCTCGAGCACACCGCCGTGCACAACGTCGCCGAGGCGCTGGGTTTGATCGCCGGCATCAACATCACCTACAGCGGCTCGGGCTACTTCGGCGGCGTCGACGGCGCCGCGCGCGGCGAAGGCATGTTCGCCTCGGTGCGCGGCCTGCCCTCCGAGTACAACGTCAACCTGATCGACGGCGTCACCGTCGCCCAGGGCATGCCGTACAGCCGCAGCGTGCAGCTGAGCCTGCTGCCGCCCTCGGGCCTGCAGACCATCGTCGCCAACAAGACCTCCACCGCCGACATGGACGGCGACGCGATCGGCGGCACCCTGGATTTCCGCACGCCCACCGCCTACGACTACAAGGACGCCACCAGCGGCAGCGTCACCGTCAGCGGCCGCGTCGAGAGCCGCGCGCGCGACTACGGCGGCGACGGCCTCGGCGGCGGCCTGGCCGGCGAGTTCCAGCACAAGTTCGGCGACGAGCAGCAGTTCGGCTTCTACGCCAGCGCCTACTACGACTACCGCACCTCGACCAACAGCGAGGTGGCCGCGGCCACCAGCGCGCTCAACGACGGCTCCTGGGAATTCCTGCACGCCAATGCCGACGGCAGCAATGCGGCCGGCTACGCGCCGCAGGACAACCTGACCAGCACCGGCATGAACGTCGGCGTGGTCGCTGGCTGGGAGCGCCGCTACGGCGGCAATGCCGCCTTCGACTGGAACGTGGACGACACCCTGTCGGTGTACGCGCGCGCCACCTACGCCTACGCCAAGACCGACCAGGGCACCACCTTCGTGCAGTTGCTGCCGCAGGACGTCAGCTTCGTGCCGAGCGCCACGCCCGGCGTGTATTCGCCCAACATCAACCGCATCGCCGCGCGCTTCTGGTACGAGACCAACCCGGAAATCGCCGATCTGGCCACCTTCCAGGTGGGCGCGCGCAAGACCGCCGGCAACTGGACGCTGTCGCCGAACCTGTTCTACAGCTTCGGCGACAACGACCGCCCCGACCATATCGAGATCGACGGGCGCGAGGACAAGTTCAGCCAGGCCAACTTCGCCTACTCCGGCAGCAGCCTGATGCAATACGGCAGCGGCGCCTTCCCCTACCCGCAGCTGACCCCGGCGCTGCTGGCCCAGGTCAACAACATTCCGTCGCTGTACGCCAGCAGCTACGGCGAATCGACCAAGATCTACTCCGGGCAGAAGAAAGGCGGCGCCAAGTTCGATGCGCGCTACGACTTTGCCGACGGCGCGCTGACCACGCTGCAGTTCGGCGTGAAGTACAGCAAGAGCAGCCGCCACTACAGCAACCGCGACTGGTGGACCGGCCCGGTGCCCGACACCAGCACCCTGGGCGAGCTGGGCATCTTCAACGGCGGCTACGCGGCGATCTTCCCCGGCAAGTACCACTGGGCCACGCCGCGGGTCAGCGAAGGCGCGGTGGCGCAGGTCATCGCCGACCACCTCACCGACGACGACCTGGACACCTGCGGCAGCGCGTTCTACGTCAACAACTACAACTGCAACACGATGCGCGGCACCGAAGCGGTCAGCGCCGCCTACGCGATGGCGACCTTCTCCTTCGGCAGCCTGGAAGTGGTGCCGGGCGTGCGCTTCGAGCACACCAGCATCCACAACACCTTCTGGACCACGCCCACCGACAGCGACGGCAACCAGCAGGTCGGCTACTTCGCCGCCAACAGCACGCACTACGACCAGCCGCTGCCGAGCGTGTTCCTGACCTGGCGCCCTGACAGCGCCACCACCTACCGCGCCGCGCTGTGGACCAGCTATACGCGGCCGGCATTCGTGCAGCTGGGCGGCGGTACCCAGATCAACATCTCCAACGGCATCACCACCATCACCCAGGGCAATCCGGACCTGAAGGCGATCACCTCGACCAACCTGGATCTGTCCGGCGAGTGGGCGACCGACCATGGCGGATTCTTCTCGGTGGCCGGCTTCTACAAGCGCCTGCACCACTACATCTACGATGCCGGTTCCGGCCAGGCCAATTCGGGCACCAGCGGCAGCGGCACGGTGTTCTACCAGATGCCGACCAACGGCGGCGACGGCCGCGTCTATGGCGTGGAAGTCAGCGCGCGGCAGCGCTTCCAGGATCTGCCGGCGCCGTTCGACGGGCTGGGCGTCAGCGCCAATGCCACGCGCCAGCATGCGCACGCGGATCTGGGCATGGTCGGCTTCGAAGACGAGCAGATGCAATCGGCGCCGAATGCGATGGCCAATCTGGAGCTGTTCTACGAGCGCTCGAAGTTCTCGGTGAACCTGAGCTATCACTTCAGCAGTTCGTATCTGCTGAACTACGACTTCCTGCACCAGAACGCGCCGTGGGACGACCTGTGGGCGCGGCCGACGCGGCGGGTGGATCTGCATGCGGGCTATCGGTTCGACAATGGGGTGAATGTGGATCTGTCGATCTCCAATCTCACCAAGGAATACAGTTACTGGGGACACGTGGGCCGGCACAATCTGGCGGTGTCGGACATCGTCGATGCCGGCATGATGACGCTGTTGACCGTCAAGTACGCGTTCTAGGCCGCGGCGGCGTGCGCAATGGAATGCCATCGCGGAGAGGTGCCAGGATCTCTGTGGGAGCTTCTTCAGTCCCGACAGGCCTTACCGACTCCGCCTGGATCAGGCCTTTTGTGGGAGGGACTTCAGTCCCGACGGGCGTTACCGGTGCGGCCTGGCTCAGGCTGCATCGGGAGCCCACTCAAGCAGCGCGCGCCCCGCTTGTCGTAGGAGCGGCTTCAGCCGCGACAGACTCTACCGACACAGCCTGGACTATGGCTCTTGTGGGAGGGACTTCAGTCCCGACGGGTTTTCCCGACGCTACTTACAGCATGCTGCATCGGTGGTCCGCTCGGGTGAGGCGCACTCCGGCTGTTGTAGGAGCGGCTTCAGCCGCGACAGGCCTTACCGACTTCGACTGCACCACGCTTTTTGTAGGAGGGACTTCAGTCCCGACGGGCTTTACCGGTGTCGCCTGGGTTAGCCATCAAAAGCAACAGCTTTCGCCTGGCGGCGAGTTACTTTTCTTTGCTTGTGCAAAGAAAAGTAACCAAAAGAAGCCGCTTTACAGCAGCCGAATGGCTGATCAAGCACACCCCGCCGCAGCGCCCGCTACGCGGGTCCGCTCCGCTGACGGGATTTTCGGACGGGGCTTGTCTGCTTCGCAGCCAAGTCCGGGGCAGTCGCCTCACGGCGCCAGCCCGCCCGCCGGGGCGAAGCAGTGCTTCGCCTTTTCCCGGCGAGCCCTGCCCCGGCCGAAAACGGCGCACATCCTTGTGCGCCGCCCCCCTGCGGGGGGTTTTACCCGCCAGCTCCGCCGCTGCGGAGGGGACCCGGGAAAGGCAAAAGCTGAAAAGCAACAGAAACAACCACGGCAACTGCAACTACAACTGCAACGGTCCTGCTGGAGCGCGCAATGAAACGCCGCGCCTTCTGCCGGTTCGGGTTGCTCGCGCCGTTAGGATTGGCGGCGATGCCGATGCTGCGCGCGGCGGTGCCGGCATCAGCGCCGTTGCCGGATGGACGGCCGCACGCGTTCGGTTTCGCACAGGGTCGCTTCACGCTGGACGGGCAGCCGTGGCAGATCCGCAGCGGGGAGCTGCATCCGCTGCGGATCGCGAAGGCGGATTGGCTGCATCGCATCCGCATGGCCAAGGCGATGGGGCTGAATACCATCGCGCTGTACCTGATGTGGAACGCGCTGGAAACGGCGCCCGGGCAGTTCGACCTGGACAGCGGCGAGCGCGATTTCGTCGGGTTCATCCGGCTGTGCCAGCAGGAGGGGCTGTGGGTATATCTGCGCCCAGGGCCGTACGTGTGCGCGGAATGGACGCTGGGCGGGTTGCCGCCGTATCTGCTGCGCGAGGCGAACATCCGCCTGCGCGATCGCCACGATGCGCGCTACATGGCGGCGGTGAAACGCTACATCGGGGCGATCGCGCCGCGCATCGCGCCGTTGATGGCCAGTGCCGGCGGGCCGGTGCTGATGGTGCAGATCGAGAACGAGTACTCGATGCACGGCAGCGACGTCGGCTATCTGCAGGCGCTGGCCGCGCTGTGGCGGGCGCATGGGGTCGACGGGCCGTTCTCGCTGGCCGAAGGACTCAAGGATCTGCGTCGGCGCCAGGCGATGCTGCCCGGCGCCGCGCTGGGGCTCGATGGTCCCGATCTGCGCGATCTGCAGGCGGCCACGGCCTTCGCCGGGCAGGCGCCGGTGTGGGTGTCCGAGGGCTACCCGGGCTGGCTCACGCACTGGGGCGAGCCGCGGTTCGCGCGCCGCGACTACGCGCCGCTGCTGCGCCGCATCGCCGCCGCCGGCTATTCGTTCAATCTGTACGTGGTGCACGGCGGCACCAACTTCGGCCTCAGCGCCGGCGCCAATGCCGAGGACGACGGCTCGCAGTTCCAGCCGGCGCTGACCAGCTACGACTACGGCGCGCCGATCGACGAGGCCGGCCGTGCGACGCCGGCGTACTTCGCGCTGCGCAAGATCATCGCCGCGCAGGCGGACACGCCCGCGCTACCGGTGCCCGCCGCACCGCGCCGCGCACACTTCGATGCGGTGCAGGCCAATCCCGTGGCCGCGCTGTGGGACAACCTCGGCCCCGCGCTGCAGACCGACACCCCCATCGACAACCAACGCCTGCTCGGCCAGGACCAGGGCCTGGTGCTGTATCGGCGGCGGATCGGCGCGGGCCAGGCGCTGCATCTGGGGCAGGTCCACGACTACGCGGTGGTGCATCTGGACGGCCGCGAACTGGACCACGTGTCGCGGATGCGGCATCCGCGCCTGCACAGCGCGCTGCAACTGCGCTTGCCGGATGCCGAGCGGGACACGCGCGATCTGGAGGTGCTGGTCGACAGCTTCGGCCACATCAACTTCGGCCCGGCGTTGGGCGATCGCAAGGGGCTGCTCGGTCCGGTGCGGCTCGATGGGCAGGACATGCACGGTTGGGAGGTGCGCGGGATGGCGCTAGACGCGGACCCGACGCCGTCGCTGCGCCCGCTGCAGGCGCCCCCGCAACGCCCGGGCCTGTTCTTCGCCACCGCGTTCACCCTGGACCAGCCCGGCGACGTGCACCTGGACATGCGCGACTGGCGCAAGGGCTATCTGTGGGTCAACGGGCGCCTGCTCGGGCGCTATTGGGACATCGGCCCGCAGCAGTGCCTCTATTGCCCCGGCGTCTGGCTGCGCGCCGGCGCCAACCAGGTGCTGATCCTCGATCTGCATCGCCTGCAGCCGGGCCTGGTGCGCTGCGCCGACGGCCTGGTACCCGCGCCTGCCACGCAAGCCTTCGCTCCCCTTCCCTCCCCGCAGGATCGCGCATGCACATGACGTCGCTCGCCGCCCCCGTCGCGTCCTCCGCCGAGGACCAGGGCGCGCCACCACGCACGCTCGGGTTCTGGAGCGCGCTGTCGGCCAACCTGCTCAACATGATCGGGATCGGCCCGTTCATCACGATCCCGCTGGCGCTGTCGGCGCTGGCCGGGCCGGCGGTGTTGCTGGGTTGGGTGGTCGGCGCGCTGCTGTGCCTGTGCGATGGCCTGGTGTGGGCCGAACTGGGCTCGGCGATCCCGCGCTCAGGCGGGCCCTACCACTACCTGCGCGAGGCCTACGGCCGCGACCGCGCCGGGCGCCTGTTCGGCTTCCTGTACCTGTGGCAGACGCTGCTGACCGCACCGCTGTCGGTGGCGGCGGCGGCGGTCGGCTGCGCGCAGTACCTGGCCTACCTGATGCCGGGGCTGAGCCACACCGCGCTCACCGGCATCGCCATGGCGCTGTGCCTGTTCAACACCGCGCTGCTGTACCGGCAGGTGCGCTCGGTGCAGCTGCTGTCGTTGCTGGTCAGCGCGGTGGTGATCGCCGCCTGCGTGTGGATCGTGCTCAGCGGCGCGCTGCATTTCGACATGGCGCTGGCGCGCGAGTTCCTGCAGGCGCGGCCGGCCTCGCCGCACGGCTTCTGGCTGGGCTTCGGTGCGGTGGCGCTGATCGCGGTGTACGACTACGGCGGCTACAACAACGTGTGCATGCTCGGCGGCGAGATCCGCAAGCCGCGCCGCACGATTCCGCGTGCGGTGCTGTGGTCGATCCCGATCGTGGCGGTGCTGTACCTGGGCTTGAACGTGACCCTGCTCGGCGTGCTGCCGTGGCAGCAGGCCGCGCAGTCAAAGGCGGTGATCGCCGACTTCATGCAGGCCATCTATGGCCCGGTGGGCAGCACCGTCGCGGTGGCGCTGATCGTGCTCGCCAGTTGGGGCTCGGCGCTGGTGGTGCTGCTGGGCTATTCGCGGGTGCCGTATGCGGCCGCGGCGTCCGGCCAGTTCTTCGGCGTGTTCGCACGGCTGCACCCGCGCGGCCGCTTCCCTACCGTGTCGCTGCTGTTCGTCGGCATCACCTCGGCGCTGGCCTGCCCGCTGTCGCTGGACGACCTGATCGCCACGCTGATGATCATCCAGATCCTGTTCCAGTTCCTGGCGCAATGCCTGGCGGTGGTGCTGCTGCGGCGGCAGCCGCGGCGCCGCGCCCGCTTCGCCATGCCGCTGTATCCGTGGCCGCTGCTGATCAGCGTCGGCGGCTGGCTGGCGCTGCTGGCCACCAGCCCGCTGCCGCGGCTGCTGGCGGCGGTGCTGGCGCTGTGCGCAGGCACCGCGCTCTATCTCATCCAGGCCAAACGCGAGGCAGCATGGCCCTTCCAGCAATGAAAACCCATGACGTCGCGGTGGTCGGCGAGGTCTACCTCGACCACATCTTCAGCGGCTTCACCGCCTGGCCCGGGCCGGGCGAGGAAGCGATGGCGCGGCACTACCACCGCGACCTCGGCGGCGGCACCGTCAACACCGCCTGCGGGCTGGCCCGGCTCGGGCGCAAGGTCACGCTGATCGGCGCGATCGGCGCCGGCGACCGCGCCTGGTTCGCGCAGCGCCTGGGCGTGTTCGGCGTCGGCACCGAGGGCCTGGTCGATCATCCCGCCGGTACCGGCGTCACCGCCAGCGTGTCGCTGCACGACGACCGCTCGTTCTTCACCTACCCCGGCGCCAATGCCGCGCTGGAGCCGCTGCTGCGCAGCGCGGCCGCGCTGGAGGCCATGTGCGCCGCGCGCCATGTGCACTTCGCCCTGCCGCTGCCGGCGACGCTGGCGCGCACGCTGCTGCCGGCGTTGCGCGTTGCCGGTTGCAGCACCTCGCTGGACGTGGGCTTCAACCCGGCCTGGCTGGCCGATCCGGACAACCACGCCACCTGCCGCGCGGTCGATCATTTCCTGCCCAACCAGAAGGAAGCGGCCCTGGCCGGCTGCGCCGGCGACGACGCCGCGTCCTGCGCCGCCTGGGCGCAGGCGCTGGGCCTGGCGCAGGTGACGATCAAGCTCGGTGGCGCCGGCGCCTGCGTGGTGGATGCCACCGGCGCGCGGCGGGTCGCCGCGCCCACGGTCGCCGTGCAGGACACCACCGGCGCCGGCGACGCCTTCGATGCCGGCTTCATCGACGCGCTGCTGGACCACGCCTCCCTCGATGCCTGCGCGCAGCGCGGCTGCCTGTGCGGCGCCGCCTGCTGCACCGCGCTCGGCGCGCTCGACGGCCTTCCCGATCCCCCACGTCTCAGGAGTCTCCATGAGCAGTTCCTCTCCCAACCGTAAACTCGCCCTGATCGGCGGTGGCGGCGTGCGCGCGCCGCTGGTGGTGTACGGCGTCAACGATGCCGCCGAAGCGCTCGGCGCGCGCGAGATCGTGCTCTACGATCCGGACCAGGATCGGCTGGCGTTGATGGTCGCGCTGGGCCGCGCGGTGGTCGCCGAGTTCGGCGGCGAGCTGCAGGTCAACGCGGCCAGTTCGGCGGAAGCGGCGATCGACGGCGCGCACTTCGTGCTCAACAGCATCCGCATCGGCGGCATCCATCAGCGCGCCACCGACGAGCACACCATCATCCGCCACGGCTACGCCGGGCAGGAGACCACCGGCCCCGGCGGCGTCGCCAAGGCGCTGCGCACGGTGCCGGTGGCGATCGAGCAGGCGCGGATGGTGGAGCGGCTCAGCCCCGAGGCCTGGCTGGTCAGCTTCACCAACCCGGCCGGGCTGATCACCCAGGCCATCAGCCGCCACACCCGCGCGCGCGTGGTCGGCATCTGCGACACGCCGGTGGAGCTGTTCCACAACATCGCCCGCGCGCTCGGCGAGCCGCCCGCGGACGTGGACTGCGAATACGTCGGCCTCAACCACCTGGGCTGGATCCGCGCGGTGCGCGTGCGCGGCGAGGACGTGCTCGACCGCATCCTGGCCGACGATGCGATCCTGCGCCAGCTGTACCTGGCGCCGCTGTTCGACTTCGACATGCTGCGCACGCTGCGGCTGATCCCCACCGAATACCTGTACTTCTACTACGAGCGTAGTCGCGCCCTGGAGAACCAGCGCGCCAGCGGCGCCAGCCGCGGCAGCGAGATCGAACGGCTCAACCACACCCTGATCGCCGACCTGCGCAGCCGCCTCAACGCCGGCGACGGCAGCGGCGCGGTGCAGACCTACGCCGCCTACCTGCAGCAGCGCTCCGGCTCGTACATGCGGCTGGAGGCCGAGGCCGGCTCGGCCTTCGCCGACGACCTCGCGCCGCAGCCGGACCCGTTCCGCGCCAGCACCGGCTACCACCGCATCGCCGTGGACGTGATGAGCGCGCTGACCGGCGCGCTGCCGGGGCGGCACGTGGTCAACGTGCGCAACCAGGGCCGCATGCCGGAGCTGGCCGACGACGACATCGTCGAGATCTCCTCGACCATCGAGCGCGACCGCATCACCCCGCTGCCGGCGCGGCCCATGCCCGAGGCGATCCAGGGCCTGGTGCGCACGGTCAAGGCCTACGAGCACGCCGCCATCGACGCCGCGCTCAGCGGCAGCCACCTGGAGGCCTGCAAGGCGATGCTGATCCACCCGGCCATCGGCGAGTGGAGCCCGTCGCGGCGGCTGCTGGAGGCCCTGTTCGGCCATGCCGGCAACGGCGACGACGACGGCGAGTGCGTGTGCTCGGGACCGATGCACTGGCATGGCGCGCACCACCACCACTGAGCCGGCAGCGTGTGCGGTCGCAGGATGCATCGGACGGCCACACGTTGTAAGGTCGTCGCAAATTGGTCCGTTATAGGTACCATCAACCTGCCCTCCCGGCCGCGGCCGGCGCCTCCCGGTGCCGGCCGCGCGCGGGGAGCGTTCGTCGATTCCACGGAGCGTTCCAGGCCATGCCCACCCGCCGCGACATCCTCCACTTCCTCGGCGCCAGCGCCGGCGCCGCACTGCTGAGCGGAGCGCTGCCGGCCGCCGCCGCGGCATCGGCCTCCGCCGCCCTGCCCAGCAAGCGGCCGCCGCCGGGCAAGCGCCGCTTCGTCAGCGCCGCGGTCGAGCGCCAGTTGCGCACGGTCAAGGCCGGCATCGGCGATCCGCGCCTGGCCTGGCTGTTCGAGAACTGCTACCCCAACACCCTCGACACCACCGTCGAGACCGGCACCCGCAACGGCAAGCCGGACACCTTCGTCATCACCGGCGACATCGAGGCGATGTGGCTGCGCGATTCCTCCGCGCAGGTGCATCCCTACGTGCCGCTGGCCAAGCGCGACCCGGCGCTGCGGCGCATGTACCACGGGCTGATCCAGCGCCAGGCCGCCTGCATCCGCCTGGATCCCTACGCCAACGCGTTCCTGCCCGACGGCACCAGCCAGCGCCTGAAGTGGTCGGTGGCCGACATCACCGAGATGAAGCCCGGCGTCGGCGAGCGCAAGTGGGAAGTGGATTCGCTGTGCTATCCGATCCGCCTGGCGCACGAGTACTGGCGCGCCAGCGGCGATGCCGCACCGTTCGACGACGACTGGCGCGCCGCCATGCACGTGGTGGTGCGCACCTTCCGCGAACAGCAGCGCCTGCACGGCCGCGGCCCGTACAGTTTCCAGCGACCCTCGCCGCTGGCCACCGAAACCCTGGTGCTGGACGGCTACGGGCAGCCGACCCGGCCCAACGGCATGATCCATTCGATGTTCCGCCCGTCCGACGATGCCTGCCTGTACCCGCTGTTCGTCCCCGCCAACCTGTTCGCGGTGACCTCGCTGCGGCAACTGGCGACGATGAGCGAGGCGCTGCACCACGACGCCGCCTTCGCCGGCGAGTGCCGCGCCCTGGCCGATCAGGTCGAGACCGCCACCCGTCAGTTCGGGCAGATGCGCGACGCCGACGGCCAGCCGTTCTGGGCCTATGAGGTGGACGGCTACGGCAACCAGTTGTTTATCGACGACGCCAACGCGCCCGGCCTGCTGAGCCTGGCCTACCTGGGCTGCTGCGATCGCCGCGATCCGGTGTTCCTGCGCACGCGGCAACTGGCCTGGAGCGAGCGCAACCCGTACTTCTATCGCGGCCGCGCCGCCGAGGGCGTGGGCAGCCCGCACAGCGGCCTGGGCACGATCTGGCCGATGTCGCTGATGCAGTACGCGCTGGCCAGCGACGACGACGCGCAGATCCGCCAGTGCCTGCAGTGGCTCAAGACCACCGACGCCGACAGCGGCTTCATGCACGAAGCCTTCGACAAGGACAACCCGAGCACCTTCACCCGCCCCTGGTTCGCCTGGGCCAACACCTTGTTCGGCGAACTGATCATCGATTTGCATCAGCGCAAGCCGCACCTGTTGTCGTAGGAGCGGCTTCAGCCGCGACCGGGCGTTTTCGGTCATGCCCCATCACGGCTGAAGCCGCTCCTACAAAAAACCGAACCCCCACCGCACCGCCGCACACCCCCGAGGACAGCACCATGGCCACACGACGCGGTTTCCTGCAGGGCGCCATCGCCCTGGCCCTGTTCGGCAGCAGCGGCATCGCGCGCCTGGCGCAGGCACGCGCCGGCAGCTACGCGCTGCCGGCCGACGCGCGCGCCAAGGCCGAGCTCACCCGCAACGTCGACGTGTTCATCGGCACCGGCGGCCACGGCCACACCTTCCCCGGCGCCACGCTGCCGTTCGGCATGGTGCAACTGAGCCCGGATACCTCCAACGCCGACTGGGACGCCTGCTCGGGCTACCACGCCGACAACGGCTCGATCATGGGCTTCTCGCACACCCACCTGTCCGGCACCGGCGTCGGCGACATGCTCGATTTCCTGGTGGTGCCGGCCGTGGGCGAGGTGAAACTGCAGCCGGGCCCGCTCGACGACCCCGACGCCGGCTACCGCTCGCGCTTCGACCACGCCGACGAAGCGGCCTCGCCCGGCTACTACCGCGTGCGCCTGAAGGACAGCGGCGTGCATGCCGAGCTCACCGCCACCGCGCGCGCCGGCCTGCACCGCTACCACTTCCCCAAGGGCAAGCCGGCGCACCTGCTGCTGGACCTGTGCCACGGCATGCAGGACAAGCCCGACATCCCCACCCGCGTCGAGGACGCCAGCCTGCGCCTGGTCGACGCGCAGACCGTCACCGGCGGCCGCCGCGTCTACCAATGGGCCAAGGGCCGCTACCTCTACTTCGCCATGCGCCTGTCGCGGCCGTTCGCCAGCGCGCAGTTGTATGCCGACGACCAGCCGCTGGCCGCGAGCGCGCGCAGCGCCGACGGCAACCGCCTGAAACTGGCCCTGCACTACCCCGATGCCGCGCAAGCGCCGCTGTTGGTCAAGGTCGGCATTTCCGCGGTCAGCGCCGAGAACGCCCTGGCCAACCTCGACGCGGAACTGCCCGACTTCGACTTCGCCCGCGTGCATGCCGCCGCCGTGGCCGAATGGGAAAAGGAACTGGGGCGCGTGCGCATCGACAGCGACGACGAGGCGCAGCGCCGCATCTTCTACACCGCGCTGTACCACAGCCTGATCGCGCCGACCCTGTTCAGCGACACCGACGGCCGCTACCGCGGCATGGACCTGCAGGTGCACCAGGCGCCGGCCGGCTACCACAACTACAGCACCTACTCGCTGTGGGACACCTACCGCGCCCTGCATCCCTTGCTGACCCTGGTGCAGCCCGAGCGCGTGCCCGACCTGGTGCAGTGCCTGGTGCGCGGCGCCCACGAATCCCCGCAAGGCGTCGCCATCTGGCCGCTGCAGGGCGTGGAGACCGACTGCATGATCGGCTACCACTCTGCCGTGGTGCTGGCCGAAGCGCACGCCAAGGGCTTCACCGGCATCGACTGGAAGGCCGCGTATCCGGCGTGGCGCAAGCGCGCGATGGACGACGACGTGCACGGCCTGGGGCTGTACCGCAAGATGGGCTACATCCCCTGCGACAAGGTCGACGAATCGGTCAGCCGCACCCTGGAATTCGCCTACGACGACTGGGCGGTGGCGCACCTGGCGCAGGCGGTCGGCGCCGAGGACGATGCCAAGCACCTGCGCGAACGTTCGCGCCAGTACCGCAACGTGTTCAACCGCGAAAGCACCTTCGTGCAGCCGCGCCTGAGCGACGGCCAGTGGGCCACCCCGTTCGATCCGCGCGCGATGGGCCACAGCGCGCAGTGGCGCGACTTCACCGAGTCCAACGCCTGGCAGGCCACCTTCCTCAACCAGCACGACCTGTACGGCTACATGGACCTGTTCGGCGGCCGCGACCACTTCGTCGCCAAGCTCGACGAACTGTTCACCACCAGCTCCGAACTGCCGGCGGACGCACCGCCGGACATCGACGGCATGGTCGGCCAGTACGCGCACGGCAACGAACCCAGCCACCACGTCGCCTACCTCTACGCCTACGCCGGGCAGCCGTACAAGACCCAGGCGATGGTGCGGCGGCTGCTGCGCGAGCAGTACCACGACGCGCGCAACGGCCTGTCCGGCAACGAGGACTGCGGGCAGATGAGCGCCTGGTTCGTGCTCAGCGCACTGGGCCTGTATGCGGTGGACCCGGTCAGCGCCAACTACGTGCTGGGCAGCCCGCTGTTCAAGCGCGCCGAACTCGACGTGGGCAATGGCCGCACCCTGCGCATCGTCGCCCACGGCAACAGCGCGACCAACGTCTACATCCAACGCGCCCGCTGGAACGGCAAGCCGTACACCCGCAGCTGGCTGCGCCACGCAGACCTCGCCGCCGGCGGCACGCTGGAACTGGAGATGGGGCCCAAGCCCAACATCGCGTTCGGTGCGGGCAAGGACGATCTGCCGCCGTCGTTCGTTTGAGAGCCGGGATTAGGGATTGGGGAATCGGGATTGGGTGATTCCCCACCGCCGCCCTTCTGCGTGCGACCGGTTGCATTGCGGCGCGCGCTTCCTGTTGTCTGTTGCGTTGCACCCGCATCGCCTCTTCCGAGATCCCTCATGCCTCGTACGACCCTCGCCGCCCTTGCCCTCGCCCTGGCGTTCGCCCTGCCCGCCACCCACGTGCGCGCGGCCGAAGGCGGCACCGCCTGGCCCGCCTTCGCCACCCAGGGCGATCACTTCATCCGCGACGGCAAGCCGTACCTGGTCATTTCCGGCGCCATCCACTTTCAGCGCATTCCCCGCGCCTACTGGAAAGACCGCCTGCAGAAAGCGCGCGCGATGGGCCTGAACACGGTGGAGACCTACGTGTTCTGGAACCTGGTGGAACCGCACCAGGGCCAGTTCGACTTCAGCGGCAACAACGACATCGCCGCCTTCGTCGACGAAGCCGCCGCACAAGGCCTCAACGTGATCCTGCGCCCCGGCCCCTACGTGTGCGCCGAGTGGGAAGCCGGCGGCTATCCGGCGTGGCTGTTCGCCGAACCCGGCATGCGCGTACGCAGCCAGGACCCGCGCTTCCTCGCCGCCAGCCAGGCCTACCTGGACGCACTGGCCGCCCAGGTCAAACCGCAACTCAACGGCAACGGCGGCCCGATCGTCGCCGTGCAGGTGGAGAACGAATACGGCTCCTACGGCGACGACCATGCCTACATGCGCCGCAACCGCGACATGTTCGTCAAAGCCGGCTTCGACAAGGCGCTGCTGTTCACCGCCGACGGCCCTGACGTACTCGCCAACGGCACCCTGCCCGACACCCTGGCAGTGGTGAACTTCGCCCCCGGCGACGCCAAGAACGCCTTCGAGACCCTGGCCAAGTTCCGCCCCGGGCAACCGCAGATGGTCGGCGAATACTGGGCCGGCTGGTTCGACCAATGGGGCGAGAAGCACGCGGCCACCGATGCCACCAAGCAGGCCAGCGAATTCGAATGGATCCTGCGTCAGGGCCATTCCGCGAACCTCTACATGTTCGTCGGCGGCACCAGTTTCGGCTTCATGAATGGCGCCAACTTCCAGAAGAACCCCAGCGACCACTACGCGCCGCAGACCACCAGCTACGACTACGACGCCGTGCTCGACGAAGCCGGCCGCCCCACCCCCAAGTTCACCCTGTTCCGCGACGCCATCCAGCGCGTCACCGGCACAACGCCGCCGGCCCTGCCCAAGCCGATCCCCTTCGCCGAACTGCCGGCCACGCCGCTGCGCGAATCCGCGTCGCTGTGGGACAACCTGCCCGCCCCGGCCGCCACCACCGACACCCCGCAGCCGATGGAGCGCTACGGCCAGGCCTACGGCTACATCCTCTACCGCATCACCGTCACCGGCCCGCGCAAGGGCAGCCTGTACCTGGGCGAGGTACGCGACTACGCCCGCGTCTACGTCGACCGCACACTGGCCGGCAGCGCCGAGCGCCGCCTGCAGCAAGTCGCGGTGGACGTGGACATCCCCGCCGGCCCCCACACCCTCGACGTGCTGGTGGAGAACACCGGCCGCATCAACTATGGCGCCCACCTCCCCGACGGCCACGCCGGCTTGGTCGACCCCGTGCTGCTCGACGGCAAACCCCTCACCGGCTGGCAGACCTTCCCCCTGCCGATGGACGATCCCAGCAAACTCACCGGCTGGACCACCGCCAAGATCGACGGCCCCGCCTTCCACCGCGGCACGGTGAAGATCGCCACGCCTGCCGATACGTTCCTGGACATGCGCGCCTTCGGCAAAGGCTTCGCCTGGGCCAATGGCCATAACCTGGGCCGGCATTGGAACATCGGGCCGCAGCGGGCGTTGTATTTTCCGGCGCCTTGGCAGCGGAAGGGGGACAACAGTGTGATTGTGTTTGATTTGGATAGTGCGCCTGATGCGAGCGTGCGGGGAGTTACGGGGCAGGTTTGGAGTACGCCCAGTAATTGACCTATCCACGGAGCGTGCCGTCCGGTAAATCCGGATGGCGCGGGAAGAAACAACTTGTCTACAAATTAAGGCCGCCGGCGGTTTCGCCGAGCGGCCTTCAACTTGTGACGACCGTCAACAAGTGATAGCGTCGGCCTTGTGCGGGGATGCACTTGGGAATGCCGTGGGTTAGACGCAAGGATTATGCGATAGCGCGACTGGCGAGAGATCGAATATGGGATGCGTACTGCCCAAAATGGGAGCAGTATCGGCGCGCTACAGACCTGTTTTTACACACCATTTTTTCGCCAAATAGTAGTTGAGCCTTAGGGGAGGAAATCATGGCGCGCTACACAATCAGAATCGAACTGCATGGTGCGACGTGGGATGACTACGTGGAGATGTACAATTACCTAGCTGCACAAGGCATCACCGACATCATCACATCGGACGACGGCACTCGCTACAAGATGCCGCCTGCCGAATACAACTACGAAGGCGATGCCACACGGGATCAAGTGCTAGCTTCTGCCAAAGCGTGCGCAGCAAAGGTTGTGCACTCGTATGCAGTTCTTGTCACTGAGGCATTAACTCGGTCATGGCATGGCCTGGCTAAGGCCTAAAAATTTATTCAAGCCGACGTCGCTTCGCGGTGCGGCTTAATTCAGGCGTCAGGGGCCGCGATGAAGAGTATCGATAACCTTGTAGAAAGCTCTATTCAGAGACAGACTTTGCACGCAGCATTGCAACGTCCCTGGCCGGCGGCGTCGGTCTCGGCCTCTACTTGTGGCAACGCGACTGGGCCATTGCTGCCTTTTCCGCAATCATCGCCTTCCCGATTCTTCGACTGGCTTCTCGCGCCTTACACGATCTGCGCAAACGTGCCCAAGCCCATCGCTTTCGGGCACGGGATGCATCTGAGCTGTATGCCCGGCTCAGCGACGAGGAGCAGAAGGTCGTAGATGCATTCGCTAAGGTTGGCGGGGCCGTTTTGACATGGTCGCAGGTCAACGATTTGGAGCTAAGCGCTCCAGCCGTTGAATCACTCATGCAACGCGAAATGCTCACTACCTCAATGACAGCAGATCTCATGCGTGAGACTTTCGTTCTGAATCACGCGCTATTCGAGGTTGGCATCGCAAGGATTCGTGGCGCGCGCCCTAACAATTCGTTCAAGCCGAACCCGCTTCGCGGGTCGGCTTAACTCAGGTGTTAGGCAGCACACCAGCGTCATCGCTCTTTCAAAACCCGAAGGGGGACATATGCCGACATCATTAGTTGTCACTGCCGCGACAAAGATTCCGTGGAAGCAAATTCTTTTCTATCTGCCGGACGTGGCTAAAGCAGCTAAAGGTATTTGGAAAACTTTCGATTCGAAGCCGAAGCCCGTCCCTATTGATCCGCATGGATCTGCTTCAGCCCAGGTCAAAGCCATCGCTGAGCGCATTCAGACATTAGAAACCCACCAGAAGAATGAGTCGGAAGTAGTGATGCGCATTGCTGAGCAACTTGAGGGAATTGCTGCGGGCTTAAAGGAGACCGCTGCAAGGCAAGCTGTGGCTCTAAAGATCGCTGTAGGATCTTCAGTTCTCGCGATCATCGCCCTAGTCGTCGTACTCGCCACCTGAGCGCGGCCTAACAATTCGTGCGAGCCGACGCCACTTCGTGGCGCGGCTTAACTCAGGTGTTAGTCTGCTAGGAGACAATGACGTGAAAGCCAGCGCTCTCCATAAGAAGGTCGGATCTCTTAGATCTATCCTGCAGCGTGGACTCAACAACACTTACATATGGACGCAGTTTTCCATAAGCGCGTTGAACGCGGCCAAGAGCGACGACAAATTTTTATCTCAAAAACGCTTTAGGGTCCCTTCGAAAACTAGGGATAAGGAAATTGAGCGCACTGAGGACGAGCTTCGGTCGATAGCCGAGGGGGCAGTAACTCAAGAAATATATTTCTCAGTATTTGTCTACGCTGTAGCGCAAGTTGAGGCTTTTGTCGGCGACCTCCTATATGAACTACTGAAGTTTGACAACAGGAGAATTCAGACAAAGGTTAAAGGAATCGATCACACCATGAAAGTAGATGTGTCTGAAGTCCTAGAGTGCAGTTCGCGCGACGAGCTAATCGACAAAATCATCAAGAAGGACTTAGTGTCACTTTTCTATGCTTCACCGGCTCTCCAGATGGAGTACTTTCAAGCCGTGACAGGCGTGAAACTCGACGATGAAATACTTCAGAAGTGGATTGAAATTAAGGCTACGCGAGACATCGTTGTGCACAACTCTGGCGTCTCAAACTCAACTTACGTGCGCAAGGCAGGCGAGCAAGCGCGAGCGGGCGAAGGCGAGATTCTGCCGCTGGACGACGCATATTTCGCAGAAGCCTTATCTGTAATGAAGTCCTTCGTGGGGAGAGTTTCGAGCGCAATCCAGAAGGACCTAAAGTAGATCGCAATCCAGAAGCGGGGCCAGGCTCACTTCCTAACCCGTTACAAGGTCCCAGCCAAGACTCAGTGCTTCGCAGGCATCAGGCCCGCATGCCGCCCCGCGTAAAGCATCCAACTCAACAAATAAGTGAACCTGACCCTGAAATTCAGAAGAACAATGGCAAACGTCCTTCAAGAGATTCAAACATGGTCGGCAGACCGTCCGACATGGCAACGTGATGCGCTCCGCCGTCTCGTCGTGAACGGCGAGCTGGGCGCAGAGGATATCGAGGCCCTGACGGCGATTTGCAAGGGCGGACACGGGTTGACGGAGAAGGTTGCGGCGCAACCGCTTGCCAAGGAACACGTGCCCAAGCGCGGGGGAGCGGAGCAGGCGGTTTCGCTGGACTCCATCTTCCACCACAAGGGTGTCAATGCCCTGGCCGAGAACCAGACCCTCAAGTTCGCCTCCGGCCTCACCATCGTCTACGGCGATAATGGTGCGGGAAAGACCGGATATACTCGCATCCTCAAACAAGCCTGCCGCGCGCGCCGGCAGGAGACGATTCTCAGCAACGTCGTGATAACTGGCGTGGCTCCGCCCAAGCCGACTGTCGCCATCAAATACAAGGTCGGAACCGATGCCGCCGCCCGCGAGTGGACGGGCGGCGACGCGGATGAGTTCGTCTCCCGCGTCAGCATCTTCGACACGCACTGCGCCGCCGTTTATTTGAATGAGCGAACGGACGTAGCGTTTCTACCCTTCGGCCTCGACCTTTTTGACAAGCTCGTCCGCGCGCATGCAAAGCCGTTCGCGCAAGACTGGAAACCGAACAACGCGCGTTGGACACCAATGCCCTGACGAGCGTCATCGCGCAGATTCCGCAGGGAACGGCGGCGGCGAAGCTGGTGAACGGCATCACCCTGTTTACCAAGCCGGAGGACGTGCAGGCCATTGCACGCCTCAAGCCTGAGGAACAGGAGCGGCTTACCTTTCTGGAAAAGGCCCTCCAAGACCTGCAAGCCAACGACCCGCAGAAGCTTATGGCTCAACTGACCCTGCGTGCAAGCCGCGTCCGCGCGCTTGCCGACCATCTGCGAGGGTTGGAAACGGCTCTGGCGGACGAGGAAGTGATCGCCGTGTTCGACACGCGGAAGGAAGGACGCCGCAAAAGCGAAGAAGCGAAGCGGTTGCGCGAAGCGACCTTTCCGCAAGGTTTGCTTACCGGAACCGGCGAAGAACAGTGGAAGGCCATGTGGGAGGCGGCGCGGCTGTTCTCGGAACAACAGGCGTATCAGGGCCAAGGCTTTCCCGTCACGGACGGTGGCGCGAGATGCGTCCTTTGCCAGCAAGACCTCGGCCATACCGCTACCCACCGGCTCAAGCACTTCGAGGAGTTCGTGGTCTCGACGACGGAGAAGGAGCTTCGGCTGATGCGCGACGAATTCGCGCGCAGGCGCAACGCCTTTGCCAATCTCAAGACGTCCACGGATGCGACAGAAGAAACCCTAAAGGAACTGCGCCTGGAGCATGATACCAAGGCCGAAGCCATCAGCGCCGCCATATCCCACAGCGAAAGGCGCCGCGTCGCTATCATTGCGGCGCTCGCCGAGAACAAGGACCTCGGCGAAGACTTTCAAGCACTCGTAGCATCTTCGACCCAAGCCAAATCTATCGGCGATGAAATCGATGCCCGCCTCAAGTCGCTGCGCGAGGCCGGAGCCGCCGACGCCAAGAAAAAGATGAGCGACGAGGCGCAGGAATTGCGTGCGCGGCTCGTGCTCGGCAAGCATGAGAAGGCGATTCTTGATGAAATTGAGAACAAGAAAAAAATCGCCGCCTACGCACAGTGCCTCGATGAGACCAAGCCGAACGCCATCACGCAGAAAAGCTCCGCCGTTACGAAGGCGGTCGTATCAGAAAGCCTCAAGAAGAGATTCAAGGACGAGTTGGAGGCATTGGAATTTAACCACGTCGAAGTCGAGCTAAAAGAGCAAGGCGGCGCGGAAGGCGTCTTCTATCACAAGCTCGTCCTCACCAGAAACCCGACCGTCAACGTTCCCAAGGTAGTGAGCGAGGGGGAGCAGCGATGCATTTCCATAGCGGCTTTCTTCGCCGAACTTAGCACAGCCGACGACCGCTCCGGCATGGTGTTCGACGACCCCGTGTCGTCGCTCGACTTCCAGTGGCGGAGCGCCGTCGCGCGGCGGCTGGTGGAAGAATCAAAACGAAGACAGGTCATCGTCTTTACGCACGATGTCGTCTTTCTGCTGGCACTCAAGCAATTTGCCGAGCAGATGGACGTTCAACCTCTTGACCAACACATCCGCAGACAGGTCAACGGCGCAGGCGTGTGCCGCGAGGAACTGCCTTGGCTCGCGATGCGCGTGAGGGACAAGATTGGGTTCCTCAAGAACGCGTGGCAAGCCGTAAATAAGAAGCACCGCAACGGGGAGCAGGACGCCTACGAGCGGGAGGCCAAGGAACTCTACGGTCTCCTGCGCGAGGCGTGGGAGCGCGCGGTAGAGGAGGTTCTGTTGGGCGGCATCGTCGAACGATTCAGACCCAGCGTCGAAACCCAACGGCTCGCTCCTCTCTCCGACATCACCGACGACGACTGCAAGACCGTCAAGGAAGGGATGACCAAGTCCTCGGCATGGCTCACGGGACACGACCACGCGGCTGCGGCGCGGTCACCCGTGCCTGCACCGGGCGAGTTGAAAAAGGACATCGAGACATTGGAGACGTGGGTGACGGGCATCAACGTCCGCCGGCGCAACAAGTAGCCCTGCATTAATGCATCGGGCAGGAACGGGGTCAGGTTGACTTCCTAAGTGAAACACGCGGTCCAGCCAAGACCCGTTGCTTCGCAGGCATAGGCCCGCACGCCACCCACGCAAAGGATCCAACTCATTCGATAAGTGAACCTAGCCCCGTTAGTCCCGTCATCGGCACCGCCCGAATGGCGTGGCGGGCACCAAGGCAGAATCAACAACAGCCGAGCCGACCGCTTGCTAAGCACTTGTTCCTCAAAGACTTTTTTGAAAGGCATAGAGCCCACCCTTCCCTACCTGACCATCCAGTGGCCTAATAAGGCAAATGGCATACGCCAGCGTTCTCTAGGGATGAGACAAGGAAGCTGAACAATGCCGCCCCCCGCCTTATGAAGAAACAAATGGCTACCGCTACTCGTTCCAGAGGAGTTGCCCCAAGCAAGGCAACCGAGCCACTGCGCATGCAGTTCCCTAGCAACTCTCCGACCAAGCACACAGAACTCTACTTGGCCGATGCGATCCAATGGATGTCCGAGCGCGAGGAGTGCTCCATCCATGCCATTGTCACCGACCCTCCTTACGGCTTGGTCGAGTTCGACGAGAAACATGTGGACAAGATGCGAGGGGGCTCGGGTGGGGTGTGGCGCATTCCGCCCTCGTTTGACGGAGCCAAGAGGGCACCGCTCCCACGCTTTACCACTCTCACAGCGAAGGACCGCGAGAGGCTCACTACCTTCTTCAAAGCGTTTGCCTATCAGGCCGGGCGCATTCTTGTGCCTGGCGGCCACATTGTCATGGCATCCAATCCACTTGTATCGACAACTACATTTGCATCCATTGAGACGGCAGGCTTTGAAAAGCGTGGAGAACTGATTCGCGTCGTTAAGACTCTACGCGGAGGAGACAGGCCGAAGGGTTCTGAAGAAGAATATCCTAACGTATCCGTCATGCCTCGATCATGCTGGGAACCTTGGGGGATTTTCCGCAAGCCCATTGACCAAAACACCGTCGCGGCTAATCTGCGCAAATGGGGTACTGGCGGTTTCCGCAGGGTTTCCGACGATGAGCCTTTCCGAGATCTCATAGAGGTGGCACCTGCTCGAGACCCTGAGCGAGCCTTAGCGCCCCACCCATCCATCAAGCCGCAACGCCTGATGCGCTACATCGTTCGTGGCGTGCTGCCTGTGGGCGAAGGCATCATTTATGACCCATTTTCGGGCAGCGGCTCGACCCTTGCTGCTGCTAGCCATCTTGGGCTGAAAGCAATCGGGACGGAGCGCGACCCCATTTATTACACAATGGCATCGCAAGCCATTCCTAGGCTGGCAAAAATCGCGTGAATAGCTCGCAGTCAATTACACCGAAAAAAATTCTTGAAGATGTCAAGGCAAACTTCTTTGGCGGACAGAGGCGAAAGTTTCTTCCAGGCCTACTAATTGCTCTTATTCGCTTTCTTCGCAACCTGAAAGCAACTGGCGGCAAATACGCTTCGCTGGAAGAATTCCATAAAGATTTTCCGCTGGTGACCGTCACAAGCAAGGGCGGGGGCGTTAACACTTTTACCGTGCTAGTGAATGGCAAGAGTTCGGCAATCCGGAAAGAGTATGACAAGATTGCCGACTTCTTCCGAAACGAAAAGCATCGCTACGATTTCCCCAGTTCGGCTCCCCATGCCACCCAAGCGTGGAGAGACTACATTTCCTGGATCGAGGCAATTCTCTCTTTTGATGACCCATCTCTAGACGCTTTGGAAAAGGATGTCATTGATTATGTCCTAGACTCTCTTCCCTCCCAAGCGATTGATCCATCGACTGTTAAACGCGAGCCGCCACTCTTCTTGCTCTACCTTCAAAACTTTGATTTGACCAGCAAGGCGGGAGAACCGACAGGGGCCGCTTATCAGGGAACTGTTTTTGGCTATATACGTGCCGACGCGCCTCACCTCCAAGTAGAGGTTGGTAAAGTTCGGACGGGCTCGAAGCGTGAGAAGAGAGTCGGAGACATCGACGCAAGGGATGGCGAGAAGCTAGTTCTCTCAGCTGAGGTCAAACAATATGTGGTAGGCGACAAGGACCTCGGTGAATTCGGTGAATTTTCCCAGCTCATTGCCCAGCACCAAGCGCTAGGGTTGGTGGTTGCACTTGGCTTTAAAGACGACGCTTCCAAGAAAATTGCCGAGATGGGACTCGAGCCGCTTTCTCGCGATGACCTTATTGAGCGCGTTAGAATCTGGGATCCACTCAAACAGAGGATCGCCATTAGCGCAATTATGTACTACGCCAACTTCAGAGAGCAAAATTCCGTCCTTTACGAGCGCATACAAAATTTTATTGCAGAAGCTGAAGTCGCCAATACGGCTAAATTGGCAATAGAATCTATTTCCCCCAAGGAGATCGAAGTCGATGATCAAGAATATCCAGATTCGGGGACCGGTGAAGGGGCCAAGCTCACTTAAGCTTGTTACAGCCAAAAGCAGTTGACACCCCCAAAAACCAGTAGCACCATCCCCTCTAAGGAGCGTAGAAACTCCTCTCATAGCGGCCCCCACCTCCGTCAAACCGGTGGGTTTTTTGTGCCTGTTCGCAGGCACACTCCGATGCGCTGTCTGCGTCGGGAGGGCGGCGAATACAACACCCTTCGGGGAAATAAGCCCGCCGTCTATGAGGGGTTTCTAACCTCCCGACATCCCGTCGCCCTTCGGCGCGGGTTTCTGTCTGCCAAGGAGGCTGTGCCATGCGTCAACCGTCACCCCGCCCCGCCGCTCCCTGCAAGCGCATGTCGCACAAGCATCGCCACTGCCCGCAGTGGACGATCGTCGAGTCGTCGCTCATCCCCATGCTGACACCCGAACAGGTCGCCGCCGCCAACGCCGCCGATCTTGCCCGCGCCTCGCGACCGCCCCGCCGCCCACGCCCGCCACAGCAGTGCACCGTCGGCTGCGGCCACTCCGCCAACGGCAAGCGCACGCCCGCGCTGCGCCTGGGTGGCCGCTGGATGGAAGAACTGGGCTTCACCATCGGCAGTACGCTGCGCGTGCAGGTGCGCGACGGCGAACTGGTGGTGAGCGTGGCCAGAGAAACGGGGTCAGATTGACTTCCCGCGTAGAGCTGACCGGTTACAAGATCCAAGCGAAGACAAGGTACTTAGTAAGTATTAGGCCCACATACAGCCCCGCAAAACATCCAACTCAACGGAACCTGACCCCGTTAGTCCAGGGCTGAGATCTCGCTCTGGTCTAGCTGAACGGCTTATCTTGTAGACAAATGTCACCAGGTGTTGTGGCTGGTTAGGGATGGGAATAGCGTGTTGGTGTAAGCGCCTATCCGCCATGGAAGATCACCATGAACCTCGCAAAGAACCTGCTGAAAGTTGTATTCGCGGCTCAGCTTCTCTTTGCCCCGTTTTTCGCCGGCGCTGCCCCCTCGTCGCCATTCATCATCACGACCACGGCAACCTATGCCGACAAGTCTCCTGAGCAGCAGGCGGTTGTGGCTTGGCTTCGGCAGCATGCTCAGTATGTAAACGGGCATCTGATCGGGGAGTTCGATAAGCTGCAGGACGTTACCGTCACATATACCCGTACAACGGACGGTCGTGTACGCCCGCAGTCGCCTGGGGATGGCCCGCCGGGCCCGCTACCGCCCGGACAGCCCGGAGACACGTATTCGGTCTCGAACTGCAGTGGTGGCGTCTCCCAGTCGTGGAGCTACAAGTTCGTTTCTGGCTCGAACGGAGGCACTTGGGTGTTGGTCGACTACAAGTACGCTAGGAAAGCCTGCGGCTCCGAAGGGGCTTGAGCTAAGCGTAGGTCGACATCTGCGGCAAGTATCTGCGAACAAGAAAAACGGGCCTAAGGGCCCGTTTTCTTTGCTGAAATCTTAGCCTGACAGGCAACCTGTCGGTCCAGATCACCGGCACTACCTCCCAGGCTGCCTACCAACGAAGCGGCCGGTCGCCGTTCGAATTGCTCCAACAGCTGCCGCGGTCGGTAGAACAGCACCGATCGCTCGGGCATCTCCGTCAGATCGACAAGCACAGCTTCCCAAAATGCTTCCCCGCCGCCTGATGCGCGAACGCATCGGCGATGTCTTCCAGTGAAAAGGTCTGATCGACCACCGGCTTGATGCCGGTCGCGTCGAGGGCGCGGACCATGTCGCGCTGGTGGCTGCGGCTGCCGACGATCAGGCCCTGCAGGGTCTGGTGGCGTTGCATCAGCGCCACCGTCGGCACCTGGCCGGCAATGCCGGTCAGCACGCCGATCAGGGCGATGTGGCCGCCGATGCGGCAGGCCTGGATGGATTGCCCCAGGGTGTCGGGGCCGCCCACTTCGATCACCACGTCGACGCCGCGGCCGTTGGTGTAGTCGAGCACCTTGGCCGCCCAGTCGGTGTCGCGCCGGTAATTGATGGTGAAATCGGCGCCCAGCGCCTGCGCACGCGCCAGCTTCTCGTCGGAGGACGAGGTGGCGATCACCGTGGCGCCCATGTGCTTGGCGAACTGCAGGGCGAAGATCGACACGCCGCCGGTGCCGAGCACCAGCACGGTGTCGCCGGCCTTCAGGTGCGCGTCCACCACCAGTGCGCGCCAGGCGGTGAGCCCCGCGGTGGTCAGCGTCGCCGCTTCGGCGTGGCTGTAGCCGCGCGGTGCGTGCGTGAACCAGTGCGCGGGACGAACGACGTATTCGCGTGCATAGCCGTCGACGCCATCGCCGGGCACGGTGGCGAAATCGGCGATGGTCGGCCCGCCATCCAGCCAGGTCGGGAAGAACGTCGAGACGACCGCGTCGCCCACGGCAAACTCGTCCACGCCTTCGCCCACCGCCTCCACCACGCCGGCACCGTCGGACATCGGGATGCGGCCGTCGGCGCTGGGCATGCGGCCGGTCACCACGCCCAGGTCGTGGAAGTTGAGCGAGCTGGCATGCACGCGCACGCGGAGTTCGCCGGCGCTCGGCTGGCCGGGATCGGGCAGATCGACGAGGCGGAGGTTCTCGAGGCCAGCGGGCTGGCGCAAGGTAATGGCTTTCATGGGCACGACATCCTTCGAAAAAGTGGCGAGGGGCGGCGCCGCATCGGTTGCAGCGAAGCCGCGTTGCAGGCATTGTCGGGATGCACTTCCTGCATCGCAAGAACGTACAATTTTCGCAGGTACTATCAATTCTGTAGGTATAAAGACCATGCGTCTGAAACGTCTGGATGGCAAGAGCGGCTGCGCGGTCGAAGTCACGCTTTCGGTGATCGGCGGGGTGTGGAAGCCGGTGATCCTGTTCCACCTGCTCTCCGGCAAGAAGCGCTTCATGGAACTGACGCGCCTGATTCCCAATGCCACGCAGCGCATGCTGACCCTGCAGTTGCGCGAGCTCGAGGAGGACGGCGTCATCGTGCGGCACGTCTATCCGCAGGTGCCGCCCAAGGTCGAATATGCGCTGACACCGCTCGGCGCATCCCTCGCGCCGGTGCTGATCAGCCTGCGCGAATGGGGCGAGTCGTACCGCAGCAGCGAGATGTCGCGCGCGCCGGCCGACGCGCCGGAATGCGTGCGCGGCGTAGCGACGGCTACTTGATTCGGGCAGAAGCTTCCAGAAAACGGGCGCACGCTTCACGAGGCGACGTCGGCGTGGGCAGGAAGCACGCCGTGACGTAGCGAATCGCCGCTTGTGGAGAGCGACACCGCTGCAGATGCAAGATCAAGCGACGCTAGTGAGCCTTCAATCGCGAAGGGCTGCCTATTGGCAGACGTCAACGATCATGCGCTGCGATCAACGAGGTCTCCCGACTACCGAGCTTGGAAGGCGTCGGGACTGAAGTCCCTCCCACAAGGGGCATAGCAAACACACCGCAAGTCGCCTGCGCCAGCGTGGCCGGCAGCGGTGGGGCTGACACAGCATCCTCGAATAGCGTGCCGACCGAATGCGCCAAGCTCTTGTCGAGGGACGTCATCGCCTGTACCGGCGCTTCGCCAATGCCCTTGGCGTTGGGCAGGGTGACGGCGTCGGCGACCTGGTTATTGACTGCAGTGGATAGGCCCTAGAACGGTCCTAGTCAGTCAGGAAACTGCATCGCTACCGCCGTCTTGCGACGGCGTTAGCGTGCATGGTTTACGGCTGCTTGAACGCGTTGAGCACGGTCAGCAGGCTGGTGAGGTTGTCGGACACGCCGGTCTGCGCGACCTTCTCGGTGGCGCCGGCGGCGGCGGTCGAGTCGAGACTGTAGATCTGCATGACGCCCTGGTTGGCCACGGCCTGCGCCAAGGTGTTCCGTTGCTGCTGCGCGGAGACCGCGTTCCCGAACAGGATACCCGTCGAGTGCGCCATGCTCTGGTAAATCGACGCCATCGCGAAGGCCGGTGCCTCGCCGATGACCTTCACATTCGACTGGGTGACCGCATCGGTGATCTGGTCGTTGACCGCGGTGGGAAATGCCATGTAGTCGCTCCTGGGTTGGGGTACGGCCCACGCCGTACGATCTCTGAAAACGGGACAGTGCAAAAACTGCGGAACCATGTGCGGCGTTTGACTCACCAACCACGTCGCGATATGGGCGCGACGAAGGAACATCGGCCACGATGCGCCGCCACAGCAGCCGGTGCGTATTGCTACCGCTGCGGGGTGTATCCCCTGGCGGCATCCGCTGCCACGCAATGCGATCCACCAAAACGGCAGACGAACGAGCTACTGTCCGCGACGTGGCGCCAGGCTGGATCGCTGCTGGCACGCAGCCATGTGCATCGCGCGCCGTGGCGCAAGGCCTTGGCGCACGCCGCAAAGCACACCATGCCTGTGAAAAAACACACGCACGGCTCAGGCAGCGGGAGGCGGCGATGGCGCCCCCGGATCCACCGCCGGCGCGTCCGCGATGAGCCCCTGCGCACGCGCCGCCTCGACCACCGCCTGCATCTGCTGGGCCAAGGTCGCGAACTCGCGCTCGAAGCACGCGCGCACTTCGGCCTGCACGAGATTGGCCAAGCGATCGGCGATCTGCGACATCACAATGTGGTTGCTACCACCCTCGCCGCTCTGCGGTGGACGCAACTGGCCCGGTCGTAACTGGTCTAGCGAATTGGCCGACTGGACCGCCTTGAGCACCGCCGCTTCGCTGGCCGCGGTGGCGCCGTCAAGCGCGCTCCTGCTGTTCTGCATCGTCTGCTGCATCTGCTGGATCAACCCTTTCACGCGCTCGCGCTCCGCATCGATCAGCGACGACGACGCGCTGGCCGTTTCGGCGGCAGGCGCTACCGGCGGTGCGGACGATTCTGATGCGAAGCGCCGCAGTTGCTCCTCCTCGAGAGGAAGTAGCGGACGACGCAACCAGCTCTCGGTGAGCTGGCGCAGCGTGGCGAAATCGGATGCTTGGTTGTCTTGCATGGTGCTCCCCTGCGTGTGGTGAAACCGGTGGTGCGAACGGCCTAGGTGGACGCGGACTTGCGGCCGCGCATCAGGTCCGTGTGCTTGGCGATGCGCTGGTCGATCTTGTCGATGGCGAAGTCGCGGACTCGGTCTCCAGCGCGCCGGCAGCGGCCGCGACCGCCGCGGCGGCGCCGACCAGCACGTCGGTGGCCAGCACGCCCAGCGCATCCTCGGCGGCCTGCTCCATCCTGTTCTCGGCCAGGTTTTTGAGCAGCACGCTCTGGCTGGCCAGCGCCGTCTTGCTGACGCCGTCGAAATAGACCGCCGCCGATTGCGCGACCAGGCCTGGCGCCTGTCTGATCAGCGTGTTCGAGCCGCCCTCAACCTGCGTCGGTGCATAGGCCATGGTTTCGGCATTGCTGCGCTCGATCTTGCTGTCGAGCGCGTCGCAGGCCAGCCCTGCCGCCTCGGGCTGCGCGAGCAGGTGTGCATCGAGCGTCTTCAGCATGGATGGCGGCGTTGGCGACACGGGCGCCGATGCGGCGGCTGCCGCGTCGGCCCGCTCGCCGACCTCGCCGCGATCGGTCGCCGTTGCAACCGGTGTCGTGGCAGAGGCTCCGGTGGACGCCGCCGGTGGCGCGGACACCGTCGCCGCTTCGATGATCTGTGCATTGGCGCCGTTGGGAACTGCCATGGTTCGCTCCTGAGAGAGGAATGGCCAATGCCGTGAGCCCTGCGCATCGGATCAGACGGCCAAGGTCGGTATCGCTACGTGCGACGACGACCGTAGAAGCCGAGCGGGCCGGCACCATCGAGGAGGCAACGCCCCGAAACGGCGGCGACCAAGACGTCGCTGCGGCGCATGACATAGCGACGGCAGCTATCCCTCAGATGCTTTGCCTGTGCCACGCGATGTTGCAACGCCCGCCTCTGGTGATCGGCTGCAATGCGTAGTTCCTGCATAGCTCGCGCAGCAGGCTGCAGGTTTTGTCCATATTCGTAGACATCCTCCAGGCACTCCTCGCACCTTGCATGCGGGCAATGGCAACACACACATTCTGGAGGTAGCCACCGCTCGCTCCGGCGCACACGTGATGGCGTTCGGCTCGGACAACACGCGCTCCAAGCATCGAGGACGACGTCGCAAAAGGCTCCGACTCAAGGTCCGCGCTTGGTGCTTGCATCGCGGCGCCGACCAAACACGGGTCTGCCTTGCAGAGTCAGGGGCGGACGCACGCATCGTCGACTGCCAATCACGAATCGCGAGGAGGGGCTGCGCTTGCGTCGTACCCTCACCCCCGACCCCTCTCCCGGGGGAGAGGGGAGTTTGCACTGTCGCGCGCGCCATCCTATTCGCAGCGATGTTGGAACCACTGTGCCTGCGGACAGTCACCCTCACCACAAACGCCGCGCCACAACTCCAACGAAAAAGCCGCACCCGGCTTCACGCCGGGCACGGCTTCGTTCGTACGCCGCGGGCAGATTCAACGCGTCGCGGAGGCTCCCACGTTGAACAACTGGAACTCGCGGATATGTGCGGCATCGACGCTGGACAGGATGTTCAGGCGCACGCGCGAGGCGGTGACCGCGGGGAAGTGGTCGATCTTCATGTGACCGATCGCCTGCGCCTGCGCCACCTTGACCCAGGCGCCGTCGCGGAACACTTCCACCGCGTACTTCTGCACCAGTTGGCCGTCGTTGAGCCATTCCATCGACATTGCCGTGTCGAAGGTCACCGGCTGCTTGAACTGCAGTTCCAGCGTGGCGTGGTGCGTGCCGTCCGGCGCGCTCCAGAACGTATCGCGGTCGCCGTCCACCGCCGCGGCAATGCCGTCGTCGTTCTTGAGCCGGCCACGCACCAGGTTGCGGTCGGCGCCGTAGCGCGCCTGCAGCGCCTGGCCCATTTCCTCCAGCCGCTTCACGTCGGCCTCGGGCAGCAGGCCGCGCTTGTCCGGGGCGATGCCCAGCACCAGCTGACCGCCGCGGCCGACGCTGTCTTCCCAGATCTGCACCAGCTCGTCGACGCTCTTCAGCGTCTGGTCGCTGTTCGGGTGCCAGAACCACTGCAGCTTGTGCAGCGGCGTGTCCACCTCGACCGGGCGCCAGCGCAGGTAGCCGTGGCGGTCGATGGTGTTCCAGTTCTCGCCCTCGATCACGCCCGCCTCGTTGCCGACCCAGCGCACGTCGCCGTACTCGAACAGCGCGGTGTCGGCGAAGACCATGGCGTTGGGCTGGTAGGTGCGCAGCTCCTCCATGTACTTGTCGAAGTTGTACACGTGGCCGGCGCTGCCGGCGCCGTCCAGCCACCACTCGGTGAGCGGGCCGTAGTGCGAGGCCAGGTCCACCAGTTGCGCGGCGTAGAACTTGTCGTAGGCCTTGGGATCAGCGTACTTGGGCTCGTGGCGATCCCACGGCGACAGGTAGATGCCGAAGCCCATGCCTTCCTTGCGCACGGCCTCGCTGGTCATCTTCACCAGGTCGCCCTTGCCGCCGAGCCACGGGCTGTTCTTCACCGAATAGGCGCTGTCCTCGGTGGGCCACAGCGCGAAGCCGTCATGGTGCTTGGCGACCAGGATCAGGTACTTGGCGCCGGCCGCCTTGGAGGCGCGCGCCCACTGCGCCGGGTCCACCTGGTCGGGCGCGAACACCTTGGGACTGGCGGTGCCGTCGCCCCACTCGCGATCCAGGAAGGTGTTGGTGCCGAAATGCACGATCACCCCGAATTCCAGGTCCTGCCAGGCCACCTGCTGCGGCGACGGTTTGACCTCGGCGAAGTTCTCGGCGAGCAGCGGCGGCGCGGCCAGGGCGGTCAGGCCGAGCGCGGCCAGCCAGCGGAGCGGAGAGAGCGGGCGGTTCGGCATGGCGGATCCTCGCAATCGTCGGTCGGGGCAGGCGGCGCTGCCGGTGGTGTCAGCATATGGTATTTAATTGATGATAAATAGGTATCCCCTTTTGCGGGACAGGACCGGACCACATGATGTCGCCTTCGCTGTTTCCCCTGCTGTCGCTGTTCGCCGTGCGCGCCATCGCCGGTCCGGCCGCCGTCGCCCCGCCGCAGGTGCCGCCCTCGCCCATCGTCTACAGCGAATTCGTCAACGCGCAGGCGCCGACCGCGCAATGCCACGCCTCCACCCTGGTGGAAACCCGCGATGGCCTGCTCGCGGCGTGGTTCGGCGGCCGCCACGAGGGCGCCGACGATGTCGGCATCTGGGTGGCGCGCCGCGACGCCAACGGCTGGCAACCGGCACAGCGCGTGGCCGATGGCGCACAGGCGCAGGGCGCGCCGCTGCCGACCTGGAACCCGGTGCTGTTCCAGCCCGCGCAAGGGCCGCTGCGGCTGTTCTACAAGGTGGGCCCCGACCCGAAACGCTGGTGGGGCATGCAGACCACTTCCAGCGACGGCGGCCACCACTGGTCCACGCCCGAGCGCCTGCCCGCCGGCATCCTCGGCCCGATCAAGAACAAGCCGGTGCAGTTGCCCAGCGGGCGCATCCTCAGCCCCAGCAGCAGCGAGGACGCCGGCTGGGTCGCGCACATGGAATGGTCCGACGACAACGGCGCGCACTGGACCCGCGGCCCGGCGATGAACGACCCGGCCAGGATCGGCGCGATCCAGCCCAGCGTGCTGCTGCACAAGGACGGCCGCCTGCAGGCGGTGGGCCGCAGCCAGCAGAACCACGTGTTCAGCACCTGGTCGCGCGACCAGGGCCGCACCTGGGAACCGATGACCCTGCTCGACCTGGCCAATCCCAATTCCGGCACCGACGCGGTGGTCCTGGCCGACGGCCGTTCCCTGCTGGTCTACAACCCCACCGAGGCCGGCAAGGACTGGTGGGACGGCCGCGGCATCCTCGCCGTCGCCCTGTCCGACGACGGCCTGCACTGGACCCGCGTGCTGACCCTGGAAGACAGCCCCAAGGACGAGTTCTCCTACCCCGCGGCGATCCAGACCCGCGACGGCAAGGTGCACATCAGCTACACCTGGAAGCGCACGCGCATCAAGCATGTGGTGCTGGATCCGAAGCGGTTGAGCGGCACGCCCGCAGCGGGCGAGTCGCGCTGACCGCGGTGCGGTAGCGCGCCGCGCGTCACCCATCAGCGGTGGTCTGCGCGGTGCAGTCTCCGTCCAAATCGCCGCCCCTCGTAGGAGCGGCTTCAGCCGCGACCGAAGTACCCACCAGCACCCAACAACGCAACCGTTGAAACACGCGGCCCGCCAGCCGCCACCGCAGCCTCGTGTGGGAGCGGCGTCAGCCGCGATGCGCGAATCTCGTCACCATCCGCCGCGCCGCTGCGATCCGATGCTCACCACGCATCGGCGACGCCCTACTCCGCCAACAACGCCACCATCCGCCGCACGCGCGCCACATCGGTCTGCATGCGATCGCCGCCGAGGCTGCGCACATGTGGATGCGGCGCCAACGCCCGCGACGCCAGCGGTCCACGCGCCGAGCCATGGAACTCCCGCGCCCCGGTGCGCGCACGCAACTGCGCCAGGTTGGCCTCGGTGACGCCGGATCCCGGCATCACGCTCAAACGCGCGCCGGCCTGCTGCACCAACGCGGCGATCATGTCGGCGCCCTCTTCGGCAGTCTCGCGCGCACCGGAGGTCAGCACCCGCTCGCAGCCCAGCGCGATCACGTCCTCCAACGCACGCCGCGGATCGGCACTGACATCGAAGGCGCGATGGAAGGTGACGCCGAGCGAACCGGCCGCAGCGATCAGCTCGCGCATCGTCGCCATGTCCACCTCGCCAGCCGCGGTCAGCGCACCGAGTACCACCCCGTCGCAGCCCAGGCGCACGCATTGCTCCACGTCGCGGCGCATCGCCTCCACTTCCGCAGCGTCGAACACGAAATCACCGACACGCGGACGGATCAGCACATACAGCGGAATGCGCAACCGATCGCGCACCGCCGCCAGCGTGCCGAACGACGGCGTCAGCCCACCGCCATCCAGGCCGCCGCACAACTCCACCCGCATTGCACCGCCCTCCTGCGCGGCCAGCGCCGAGCCGATCGCATCGGCCGCCACTTCCAGGCCCATCGGTACGCTCCCGCTCATGCCGCCGGCGCCGCGAAATGGCTCTGTCCGGGCAGCAACAGATCCTGCCGCTGCGCATCGCAGACCGCATAACTGAAACCGGGCTGGATCGCGAACGCACCGACCTCGCCGAGCTTGTTCATCGCCAGGAATCCGACCTGCAGGTCGCGGGTGAGCTGCGGCTTGCGCAGCACGATGCGCATCACCACCTCGCGGCAGGCCTCGGCCGGACTCTTGCCCTGCCGCATCATCTCCACCACCGCGAAACTGCCGACGTTGCGGATCACCTCCTCGCCGACACCGGTGGAGGTCGCCCCGCCCACCTCGTTATCCACGTACAACCCCGCGCCGATGATCGGGCTGTCGCCGACCCGCCCGTGCATCTTCCAGGCCATGCCGCTGGTGGTGCAGGCGCCGGACAGATTGCCGTGCGCATCCAGCGCCAGCATGCCGATGGTGTCGTGGTTGTCCTTGCCGCCGGGCAGCGTGCCGCGGCGATAGGCGCGGTTCTCGATATTGGCTTCCGGCGCGTAGTGCGACGTCTTCAACCACTCCTTCCATGCCTGTTCCGACTCAGGCGTGAGCAGCTTGGTGCGCTCGAAGCCCTGCGCCAGCGCGAACTGCAGCGCACCATCGCCGACCAGCATCACATGCGGCGTCTTCTCCATCACCCGCCGCGCCACCGAGATCGCATGCACGATGTCCTCCAGCGCCGCGACCGACCCGCAGCCACCGGTGTGATCCATGATGCAGGCATCCAACGTGACCCGCCCATCCCGGTCCGGATATCCGCCCAGCCCCACCGTGTGATTGTCCGGATCCGCCTCCGGCACCCGCACCCCGGCCTCCACCGCATCCAGCGCCGCGCCACCGCGCGACAGCACCTGCCATGCCGCCTGGTTGGCGGCAACGCCGAAGTCCCAGGTGGAGATCACCCGTGCTGCGCCGCGCGGCAAGGGGCCGACGCCGGCCTTGGCTTGCGCCTTGGCCACGGCGGCGTGTGCGCCAGGAAGCACACCGCCTAACCCGGCGGCCAGGGCGCTGAAGGCGGCGGTTTTCAGGAAGTAGCGGCGTTGCGGCATGGGAAGGCTCCGGCGTTGGGAGGGCGCGCGGGAGGGCGTGCGCGTGGCCTTACATCATGCGGCAGAGTGGGATCGGATTAAACGGTCTGCTCGGCGTTACAGAGTTGGCTTGGCAGCTTGCTCCGCCAGGATTGCATCGAAGCATGTCTGAACGTTTATCAAGCTCATCGCGCACTTAGAAGAGTGTCAACGCTAGAGGTCAATCATCCAGCCACTACAACCTAGTTCGCACTTTGCATAAAACTTCAAGCCCGCCACTAGAAACCGGCTCAATATAATAGAATTTTTTTCATCGCGCGCTTTCAGCAGACCGAGCCCTCTCCACCACACCTATAATAATAACGATTCGCTCCCTGAGGATAGTTTGCAGGCGAGCGCACCAAAGAAAAGGCTTCTTCAGCAGATGTAAAATACGAATGATCAAGTGTAGAAAAGTCCTTGAGGAAGTTGTCGCTGGGCGCAGAAAAGATAACCGCAACCCCACCAGCATCAACGCTATGCCGCTCATAGATGTCTGTAGCATTCTGCGGCAAAAAATCTGGCACCCACCCTTTTGCAATAGCGTCATCCGCCACCGCATCACCATAGGTCCCATAGAACTTTGAAGAGTTGCCCGCACACCCTGAGACAAAAAAAATTACCACAAGAAATACAATAAATATTTTCATGGACTACTCCAGTCAGGCCTATACTCAAGCATGAACGGTCGGCGACTAGCCGGCAAATTATCTAAAAGATGAGAGCATCTAGCCCCGCATTCCACATTTGATGGACAGGACGCACCCACCCTATTGACCGCCATGTCTACAGCATTATTCTTCAACATCTCTGGTATCGGCAACTTTTTATCGCCATACCTACCAGCCAATTTTAAAACAAAATCCCGAATCTCCTTATTTTGCATTTGATCAATAACCAGTTGAGGATTACCAGATGCTTTTGCCGCGCGACACGCAGCCAAGCAATGGGAAAACTGATCGGTTCCTCTAACATTTTTTCTGAGCATTTCTTGATACGTCTGCGTCAATTGAGACATCGACTTCTGCCGCTGACGTGGATATTCGATCTCAGCTTGAATTTGCTGCTGACTAGGCAATTGATTGTCATTAATCAACCCAAGAGGATCAATTGACGCAAGAATGCTACTTCCACCGTAAGAATATGCTGCCACTCCTCCTTGTAACCCAATCGGATCACTCTGCACATACCGCCCAGTGCCCGGCTCGTAGTCGCGGAAGTAGTTCTGGTTGAGCCCGCTCAGCGCATCATAACGCTGCCCCGGGAACCGCATATCGAACACGAAGGCAGTGCCGTCCTTGTCCGGATCCTGATCCGGAGCGGTGGCGCCGAAGGCCTCGCCCTTCAGGTTCCAGCGCCAGATCGCCACGTCGCGGACCGGGTCGATCACCGCGCGTGGCGAGCCCAGGTGATCAGGCTGCACATAACGCAGCTTGGTCTTGGCCAGCAGTGACGGGGATCAAGTGCATGCATGTCGCGCATGCCGAATCCTGGAACGCGGTTTGAGCGTTCGGTTCTTTCGCCCGCATGAGTTTGCGCGCAGAGGGAAGATGCAGCAGTGCCAACGATAGGAAGCAGATGGCCGTCGTATCGATTTGAACGCAAATCGTGATAACTGCCAACAAACAGCGCATAACCGCCAGCTTGCGGTGCGTAGACGGTCGCATGAGGGATTCGCACGTCTGCACAGGTTCGATATGTCAGCTCCTTGCGGCTGCTGTATGCCAAGGTCTCGCTGCTGGCGCTTGCAGTGTTCTTAGCTGGCTAGTCTTGCAGTGAAGTCCGACACAACGATCTATATTTTGATTGATCTTTCGGTTCTAAACTTATTGGTTACCAGTGTCGCAACTATGCCCAAAAGCCAGCCACACAGCAGGAGAGAAATAAACATGTGAAATAAGACATGATTTATCCATCCAAATCTGGACGCAGTAGCAAAAAACATCTCGTAGCCGGAGGACTCCACTACTGCCACAATCAGGGAAATAAAACTGGCCAAATACCCAAGAGCCGCTCCACCCGCAAAAGCTGCAAATTTACCTTTTAATTTTTCGATGCAAATCGGTAGAATCAGACTAATTAACGCAAAAGTCACCATGTAGGTTGTTTGCATTGAATTATCCCGAATGAATGGTCGAAATGGCCCAAGGAATGCAAGCTTTATTATAAGGAAATTAAAAAATGATAGAAAAACACCCGCCAAAATCAATTTAATATTTTTATTCACTTTGATTCTCCAACCGGACAGGCATTAGCAGACTGCGCTTTTCTTGCATCTTCTACCATATCAGCCAATTTTCCAGGAAAATAAGTATGGCTGATGGCACCGCAATAGCCATCCAAAACAGAAGACACCGAACTCGCGCAGTTCAAGCCGCGAGGGTCCCCGATCTCCTCCGCATCGAGCTTGAATTTGCTTTCAACTTCTTTAGATGTATCTAGCTTTATAACTCTCACTTGGCTACCTGTACCTTGCTGGTAGCTGATATAAGATTTCAGGTCTGCTCCGTTTTCCTTGCCCTCAAAGAGGCCGCCACTACCTCGCTGCATGTTCATGTAGCTGCCGGAGGGATCATATAGAAAGGGATCTGCGCCGTTTTTTGTATCTATGAAAAGCGCAGCGTGAGAGCCTATACCCCAATCATAAGTAATAATGATGTATGTCGATAGCCCTGATGCATCTGCCCTCAAGAGCGGGCTGGATAGAGAATACTGATAAGACGATATCCCTCCTTTCAACCCAATCGGATCACTCTGCACATACCGCCCAGTGCCCGGCTCGTAGTCGCGGAAGTAGTTCTGGTTGAGCCCACTTAGCGCATCATAACGCTGCCCCGGGAACCGCATATCGAACACGAAGGCGGTGCCATCCTTGTCCGGATCCTGGTCCGGCGCGGTGGCACCGAAGGCTTCGCCCTTCATGTCCCAGCGCCAGATCGCCACGTCGCGGGTCGGGTCGATCACCGCGCGCGGCGTGCCCAGGTGATCCGGCTGCACATAGCGCAGCGTGGTCTTGGCCAGCACGCCGACCGGCAGATCGTCCAGCCAGATCGCCTGCTGCACGACGGCGCCGTTGTTGTCGTAGTCGCCCAGCCAGTGACCGCTCTCGTCGTACAGCGTGTAGACATTGGTCTTGCCCACCCGCCGCACCTGCTCGCCACGGCCGTTGTAGGCATAGTTCGCCACGGTGGTGCTGCTGCGCTTGACCTGTGTCAGCCGGCCATTGGCGCCATACACGTACTGCACGGCCGTGCCGCCGATCGCGGTGGTGTTGCCGGCCGCGTCGTAGCTACGTGCGGTGCCGGCCACGCTGCTCAGGCGGTGACTGGTGCTCGGATAGCTGTAGGTCTGCGTACTGGTATTGACCTTGGCGCTGAGGCGGTTGCCGGTGGCGTCGTAGGTATAGCCGTCGATCACCGTATCGGTCGGGCCGTCCTTGAACGCGGTCAGCCGGCCCAGCGGGTCGTAGTCCAGCTTGATGACCGGCGCGGTATTGCCGGGCGCGGTCAGCGCGCTGAGATTACCGACCGGGTCGAAGGCGAAGCCCACCGCCAGGCCATCGCTGCGGGTGTCGTTGACCGCCAGCGGGCGATAGTCCTGGTCCAGCACGCGCTGCATCGGACGGCCGTTGCCGTAGGTCCACCCGGCGACCGGGCCGAACGGGTAGTAGGTCGCCTGGTTCAGCAGCACCTGTCGCGTGCCGCCGGGCGGAGTCACGCCGACCTCGGTGGTCTGGCCCTGGGCGTTGCGCACGTAGTCCACCACCGCCCCATCCGGGTAGGTCAGGCGGCTCAGCTGCCCGGCCTTGGTGTAGGCATAGCGGACCACGAACACCTTGCCGTTGGTGGTCTGCACCTTGCGCACCAACTCGCCGAAGCGGTCGTAACAGTAGTCGGTGCTGCCGCTGCCGTCCTGCATCCGGGTCAGCCGGCCGACGCCATAGGTCTCGCCGCTGGCGCAGCTGCTCTGGCTGACGTCGTAGGTATAGCTGACGTTGAGGCTGGTGGTCGGATAGGTGACCTGGGTCAGCCGGTTCAGCGCGTCGTAGCCGTAGCTGGTCTTGATGTTGCGCGCATCGGTCTGCGTCGCGCGGTTGCCGGCACTGTCGTAGGTGTATGTGGTGCTACCGGTGTCCGGGCTGGTGAGCTTGGTCAGGTCGCCCAGGCCGTTGTAGGCGTAGGTGGTGTCCAGGCCCTTGGGGTCGGTGACCTTGGTCAGGTTGTCCAGGGCGTCGTAGCCGAACTTGGTCTCGGCGGCGATGCCACCCACGTCCTGCAGGGTGCGCGCCAGGCGGTTGAGCGGGTCGTAGTCGTTCTGGGTGGCATGCCCGAGCGCGTCGGTGATGGTCTTGGTGTTGCCGTTGCCGTCGTAACCGAAGTCGGTCGGATCGCCTTGGGCGGTGGCCTGCGTCGCCAGTTGGCCGAGCTGGTTGTACACGCGCGAAAGCGTGCGCTTGAGCGCGCCCGATGCGTCCTTGGTGTCTTCCTTGAGCCGGTTGCCGGCATTGTCCAGGGTGTAGTGGATGGTGTTGCCGGCGTTGTCGGCGATATCGGTCAACCGATGCGCCGCGTCGTAGGTGAAGCGGGTGAACGCGCCATCGGGTTGCGTCACCTGTTTGACCAGCCCGGTCGGCCAATAGTCGATCGCGGTGATGCGGTCGTCGCTCTCGCTGCTGTCGTCGGCTCCGCGCACCTTGCTGGCGGTCAGCCAACCGCGTGGGTGATACGAATAGTCGGTGACCACGCCATTGGCGTTCTTCGCCGACAGCACGCGGCCGGCGCCGTCATAGGCCAGGTACTCGGTGACCTGGCCCAGCGCATTGGTCACCTTCCACAGGTCGCCCTTGCGGTGCGGGCAGGTGGTCGGGGAGATGGCGCAGGCGCTGTCGTCGGTTGCGTAGTAAGTGAAGCTAGTGGTGTCGCTGACGTCGGTGCGCGCGCCATCGACCGTCTTGGGTAGGCCCAGGATCGGACAGGTACTGTCGGTCGCGGCTACGTCGGACGCTTCGCAGTAGCTGTAGGTGATAGTGCGCTGCTTGCCTGAAGCCGTGTCGCTGCTCGTCATCTGCACTGGCTGCAGACGATCGTTGTAGCTGTAGGACACGGTGCGCCCGCCCGTCTGCACCGACAGTAGGCGATTGCTGCCAGCCGCGGTACGCGTCGTCGTCGTGCGCTCCTGCGGTTGCCCGACCGCCTCGCGCACGGTGTGGATATTCACCGCAACACCGTTCTCGGTCGCTTCGGCGTAGGTGTGCTGGGTCTGGACGCCACGGCGATCGGTGACGCTGCTGAGCCGGCGGCGGAAGTCGCTGGACTGATCGTTGTAGCTGTACTGCAAGGTGCCGTCGTTCCGGGCCACGGCGCCGACCTTCGGCGACGCGCCGCCGGCGTTGGTCAGCGTGTAGTCGCTGATGTCGCCCAACGCATCGGTGACGCGGGTGCCGGCGTCGGAGTACGCCAGGGTGACGCCGTCGATGCCACCGGCGTGCTGGCTGGAGATTGCACGCCCGATCTCGTCGTAGGCGAAGGTGCTGAAGCGCTGGCCATCTTCCGTGGTCACGCCGGTCAGATGGCGCGGGAAGCGCGTGTCCTCGTAGTGATAGATCCGGCTGTTGCCGTCGGCATAGGTGACGCTCGTCAGGCGCTGCTGGTCGTAGACGTAGCTGGCCAATTGCACCCCACCTGAGACGATGCCGGTGATCAGCGCGTCGTCGTTGTCGTCGGCATACACCAGTTCGATGGAGCGCCCCTGCAGCGACGCAATGCTTTGCAAGCGTCCACGCGCGTTGTAGCCGTACACCCACCCACTGCCATCCTCGGCCATGCGCGAGACCAGCTTGCCCTTGGCATCGAAGGTGTAGATCGCATCCTGGCGATACAGGACCCACTGGTCGCCGTTGGCGACGATGCGTTCGCCCGAGGCATTGGCTGCGCGATATTCAGAACCCATCTTGCGGAACGGCACGGCATAGCCGCTACCCTCCACTAGGCCAAGCGCGTCGCCCTGGATCGTCAGGCGCAGGCTGTGCGAAAAGGTCCAGCCAGGGCCGAATCCACCCGTGTTCAGTGCGATACCCGAGTGGTAGTAACGCGTCAGGGTGATCCAGCCCAGATCGAGGTCGCGCTCGGCCTGGAATTTCTCGCCGGTCTTGACGTCGCAGGGGTTGCCGACCATGCCAGAGTTACCGCTACCTGGACTACCACTCTGATCCCCATCACACTGCGGCTGAATCGTCGTAATCGTAGCCGTAATGACTTCATTCACACACGCATTTTGCTCTGGCTCCCAGTTCAAATAGGGGTTTGGACAGATCGATATTCGTTGCATTTCAAGCAAATCAGCATCAGGCTCGCACGTGCCGTCACGACTATCGAATCTTGAAGATGTGTATTGAAAATCAGCGACCTCCAAGTACTTGTATTCCTGAGAATACACATGCCAATCACTGGCCCTTACAAATGTTGAGGAGACGCACGGAGGGCTATTACCATCATTCAATAAATTAATTGTCTTTACAATAAAGTCATCTTCATTGTCCGAAGTAATTCCGTTAACCCCCCAGTATTGGAGCTTCCGATCTTTTTTACCCATCCAATACGTTACAGAAGTTTCGCCCTTTTCAGAAAGGAATGTCGATTTTATTTCTGTCACGTATTGATACGCATCGGGTGCATCAGATGGTCCTGGGATGGTCCGAATAGCCGCTTCCGCCTGAGATTGCGTGTCGTAGGGTCCATATGAATTCCCCGTTGCATCGCGCACCAGGAATTGCTGCTTCTTCCCTTCGGTCGCGGCGAACGCCGAACTCGCGAACAAAGCGAGCAGCGTCAGAACCATCGCAAAGCGTAGCGCGCCAGAAGAGTTGCGAGTGCGGTGCAGCGTGATCATTGTGCGTCCTTGCGTAAGTCCATTGACTCAGCCGAGTCAGGATTGGGCGGCTGCGCGTCCAGCCAGATGCCGATCGGCACGCAACAGAGCGCAGCCGGCGGCAACCAGAGAGGCGGCGAAGAACATCGGGGAAGTCATACGGGTGGGTGCCCGGCATAGGACAGATCGCCTCATCCCTGAGCGAAGCAGCACAGCGAACGGAAACCACACGTTGCGCATACGACAATCCTTGTCATGACGATCGATGATGCTAGACGAAGCCAATTACCCTGGCAACGGGCTGAAACGCGCTCTGCTCAAGCAGGCAGACCATCGGCGATGGAAGTTGCAGCGTGCAGTCAGAAGCAAGACGGCCGCAAGACTGATCGACCCTACTCTGCCACCGCAAACCGCTCCACCACCATCCCCTCGATCGCCTCCAGATCCGGCAGCAACGCGCTCTGCTCGCCCAGCAGCACGCGCATGTGCACGCCGGGCGGGAGGGTTTCTTCGGAGGCGTCGGCGAGCAGGCCGTCGCGGGGGACGGAGATCAGCTGCGGGAAGGATTGGGTCAGCAGGGCGACGTACGGCAGGTCGGGGTTGCCGCCCAGGGCCTTGAGCACGACGATCTTGTTGTTGGCGGCGACGATCTCGGCGCCCAGCCCGGTTAGGCGGGCAAAAGAGACCAGGGGGACTTTCCAGCCGTACCAGGCGATCTGGCCGAGCAGCCAGTGCGGGGCGTCGGGCAGCGGCTCGACCGGCACGCGCGACATCACTTCGGCGATGGTGGCGTTGGGCAGCAGCACGCGCTCGCTGCCGGCCAGGATGAGGACACCGCGGATTTCGTCGTTGCTGGCGTAGCTGCTCATGGAGTGACTTCGTCCTGAAAGCGGAAAAAACGCGCGATGCGGGCGCAGCGGTGAATGGCGTGTGCCGCCTCGCTCAGCCGCTCCACCGCGCGGTCAAGGCCTGGGCCAACTGCGCCGGATCGCCGCCGGGATGGCCCTGCAGGATCAGTTGCGCGCCGGCGGCGGGGTCGTAGCAGCCGTCGCCGGATTGCCCGGCTACCCAGGCGCCCTGCGCGGCCAGCGCCAGCACGGCCTCCACCTGCTGCGGGTCGCTGCCGCTGAGCAACAGCACCGCGCTATGTGCGGCCGGCAGGCCGGCGACCACGGAGGCGCCGGCGTCCTGGGCGACGAAGCGCAGGCCGGCGGTGCCCTGTACGCCGACGTCGTCGGGCAGGATGTAGACGTTGCCGGGGGCGACCGGCTCGCCGGCCTCGGCCAGCAGCACCGGCAGCGCGGACACGCGCGCGATCTGCTTGACCAGGTTGCCGTAGCGGCCGCCATCCAGGCGCAACTGCACCAGCAGCGGCAGCGGGAAGCGTTCCGGCAGTGCGGCAAGCAGGCGGCGGATCGCGTCGGGGCCGCCGATGCCGGCCATCACCAGCACCGCCCCACGCGCGACGTCGGCGCGGGTGCCGGCGCCGCTGGTGGCCGTGGGCTCTTCCGACTCCAGCGCAACCAGCGACAGGCCTTCGGTGGAGAACTGCGGGACCGGTTGCGGCGCACGCGGCGCGGCGGCAAGCAAGGGGGCGTCGTCGTCGACCAGCGACCAGGCACTGGCCGGCAAAGCCGCGGGTGCGGATGCGGGTGCAGCCGGTGGGGCATCGGCATGCGGTGCAGCCGGCACCGCAGATGCTTCGCTGGCAGCGGCCTCGGCGCGCGCGAACTGCAGTTCCTCGAAACCGGGGGCGACGTCGGCCGGCGGCTGCCAGGTGTACATGCCGTCTTGCGGCGCGGCCTCGGCGAAGCTGGTGGCTTCGTCGACGTGCAGGCCGATCGGCGCGTCGTCGTGCAATTGCGCCGGCGTCGCCGGCAGGCCCGGCTCCGGCTGCAGGCCGGTTTCGGTCTCGCGGCCGGGCGGCAGCACGTCCTGGTGGCCTTGCAGCTTGGCCGCCAGGTGCCGCGCCCAGCGCTGCGCTTCCCAGCCTTCGCGGCGCGCGGCCAGCTCGGCCTCGTCGAAGATCACGGTGACGCCGGGCAGCGCCAGCGCCGCATCCAGCCGCTCCAGCGCGTCCTCGATCGCCGGCTCCAGCGCGATCAGCACCGCACTGGGGCCGGCATCGGCCAGGGTCTGCGCGTCGATCGCACCGGGGTCGTCCTCCAGCACGATCGCGGCGCCGACCAGATGCAGCGCTTCGCGCAGGCGCTCGCGCGCCTTGCCGGGACGGGCCAGCAACGCAACCGGCGTGGCAGTGGCGTCGCCGTCATTCGCGAACACGGGCGATCCCCAGCAGGTCGTAAACGTTGCGCATCAGATCCAACTCTTGATAAGGCTTGCCGAGGTAGCGCTGCACGCCCAGTTCGAAGGCGCGCTGGCGGTGCTTTTCGCCGCTGCGCGAGGTGATCATCACGATCGGCACGGCGGTGTAGCGCTGGTCGGCGCGCATCGCGGTCGCCAGTTCGTAGCCGTCCATGCGCGGCATCTCGATGTCCAGCAGCATCAGGTCGGGCACGCGCTCTTCCAGGCGTTCCAGCGCCTCGACGCCGTCGCGCGCGGACACTACGTCGAAGTTGTGCCGTTCCAGCACGCGGCCGGTGACCTTGCGCATGGTCAGCGAGTCGTCGACCACCATCACCAGCGGCACGCGGCGCTGTTCGGTCGGCACCGCCTCCACCACCGGCCGCTGCGGCTGCGCCAGGTAGCGGCGCACCAGCGGGGCGATGTCGAGGATCACCACCACGCGGCCGTCGCCGGTGATGGTGGCGCCGTAGATGCCGGGCACCGAGGCGATCTGCAGGCCGACCGGCTTGACCACGATTTCGCGGTTGCCGAGCACCTGGTCGATCGCCACCGCCGCACGCAGATCGCCCGCGCGCACCAGCAGCAGCGGCACCTGCGCCTGGCCTTCAGCGCGCGCCGGCGCCTGCCCGACCAGCGAGCCGAGGTCGTATAGCGCGTACTCCTCGCCGCTGTAGCGGTAGCCGCCGGTGCCGGCCTCGAAGCGTTCGCGGCCGATGCGGCCGATACCGCTGACCGACGCCACCGGCACCGCGAAGGTGGTGTCGCCGATCTGCACGAACACCGCCTGGGTCACCGCCAGGGTCTGCGGCAGGCGCAGGGTGAAGGTCACGCCCTGGCCGCGTACCGAGTGGATGTCCACCGAGCCGCCGAGCTGGCGCACTTCGTTGCGCACCACGTCCATGCCCACGCCGCGGCCGGCCAGCTGGCTGACCTGGTCGTAGGTGCTGAACCCGGGCGCGAAGATCAGCGCATCCAGTTCGTCGTCGGACAGCGCCGCGTCGGCGGCGACCAGCCCGCGCTGCTCGGCGCGGCGACGGATCGCCTCGCGGTCGAGCCCGGCGCCGTCGTCGGCCACTTCCAGCACGATTTCCGAACCCTCGCGGCGCAGGCGGATGGCGATGTTGCCCTCCTCCGCCTTGCCCGCGGCGCGGCGCTGTTCCGGCGCTTCCAGGCCGTGCGCGACCGAGTTGCGCAGCATGTGCTCCAGCGGCGCGACCATGCGATCGAGCACGTTGCGGTCGAGTTCGCCATGGGTGCCTTCCAGGCTCAGGTGCACCTGCTTGCCGGTTTCGCTGGCGGCCTGGCGCACCACGCGCCGCAGCCGCGGCACCAGGCCGTCGAACGGCACCATGCGCGCGCGCATCAGCCCGTCCTGCAGCTCCGAACTGACGCGCGACTGTTGTTGCAGCAGGCCGTCGTACTGCCGCGCCAGGTCGTCGAGCACGCCCTGCAGGCCGCCCAGGTCGGCCGCGGACTCGTTGAGCGCGCGGCTGAGCTGCTGCAGCGTGGAGAAGCGGTCCAGCTCCAGCGGGTCGAAGCTCTGCTCGGCCTGGTCCTGCTCGCGCTGGTAGCGGGCGACGATCTGCGCCTCGGTTTCCAGGTCCAGACGCCGCAGCTGGTCGCGCAGACGCGCGTTGGTGCGGTCCAGTTCGGCCATCGCGCCACGGAATGCGCCCAACTGCTGCTCCAGCCGCGAGCGGTAGATCGCCACTTCGCCGGCGTGGTTGACCAGGCGGTCGAGCAGGTCGGCGCGCACGCGCACCTGTTCCTGCATCGGCCGCGCGATCGTCGACTCGTCGTCGAGCGCGCCCTCCACCGGCAGCGGGGCCGACAGCGGCGCCGCCACGGCGGCCAGTGCCGCCGTGGTCAGCGCGGCGTCGGCCATCGCGACCGGCGGGGCGGCATCGGCCTCGGCATCGCCAGCGACGGCAGGCACCTGCCCGTGCGTGCGTGCATCGAACGCGCCGATCAGGTCCTGCGGCATCGCCACCGCGCGGTGGTTGCCGGTCAGGGTCAACAACTGGTGCAGGCGATCGAAGCCGCGTTCCAGCAGTTGCACGTCCTGGCGGTCGAGCTCGGTGCGATGGGCGGCGACTGCCTCCAGCAAGGACTCGATGCCATGGCCGAGGTCGCCGATGGCGTTGATGCCGGCCATGCGCGCGCCGCCCTTGAGCGTGTGCAGGTCGCGCTGCAGGCCGCCGAGCACGTCGCGGTCCTGCGGCGCGGCGCGCAGCTCGGCGATCAGGCGATCGCAGTGGTCGAGCAGATCCTTGCCTTCGTCGACGAAGATATCGACCAGTTCGCGATCGAGGTCGGCGAAGTCCAGCGGGCCGAGATCGGCGGCCGACAGATCGATCCTCGCGCCATCGGCCGCGGCATGCGCGGCGTCGACCTCGGACGGCGCGGATGCGGCCGCCTCCGACCCGTGCTGATGGGTGTCTTCGTGGAGGTCGTCGGCAGACGCTGCCGCGCCGGCATCGGCCGCCGTGGTCGTGTCGTCCTGAGCGGTGTCGGCCTGAGGCGCATGGTGCGCTTCGTCGGACGCCGCGTGATGCGTGTCCGCCGCCTCTGCAGTATCGGACGGCGGTACGTGCGTGGCATGGTCCGCTGCAAGGGCTGCGTCCTGCGGCGCGCCATCGCGTGCGCCGTCGATCGGCTCGACGTGCTCTGCCTGCGCTTCGGCGTCGGTGTGCGCGCCCGCCGCGTCCGCGGCGAGGGAAGCTGCACCGTCCGCGTCCGTCACCTCGTCCGGATGCGATGCGCCATCCGGCGTGGCATCGCCATGCTCGGCGGCGGCCTCGGTATCGTCGTTGGCCGAGGCTGTGCCGTCGTGGCGCCAGCCGCTCGACGATGCCGACGGCTGCTGCCGCAGACCGATTGCGGGAGCCTCCTCATTGAGTTGCTGCTCGTGCGCTTCGGCGGCGTCGTCGGTGGGCGCATCGGCGTCGCGGTGCGCGGCGTCGTGATCCGGTCCCTGCGTCGCTTCCGCGTGTGCGGACGCATCCTGGCTGTCGTTCGCCTGCGCGTCGGTTGCCTGGTCCTCGCCATCGCGGTCTGCTGCCGTGTGGTCGAACGCCTGCGCATCCTGCGCGTGGACGGCTGCGCCCTGGGTGTCCTCCGCCTGTGCGTCGATCGCGTGAGCCTGGGCATCACCGTCCGCCGCCGCGTGATCGAGTACCTGCGCATCCTGCGCGTGCGCGGCTGCGTCCTGGGTCTCCTCGGTTTGCGCATCGGTCGCGCGATCCTCGGAACCCTGCGCCTCGCCATCGTGTTCCGGCGCTTGCAGTTCCTGCGCATCGACTTGGGTGCCGGTGGCAGCATCGGCGGCGATCGCATCCGCGGTCGCGTCCGGCTCCGCGCCCGGGTCCAGCGCCTCCGGCGCCGACTCGGCCGGCACCTGCTCGGCGCTCAATGGCGCCTCGACCGTCAGCTCGTCGAGCTGGCCCTCCTGCGCCAATGCCGCCTGTTCGTCGGCCTCGCGGTCGTCGTGCGTCGTCGCGTCGACCGATGCCGTGTCGTGGCTCGGTGGCTGGTCCTGCGCGGACGCCTCTGCCGCAGGCGACGCGTGCTCGCTCGCCGATGCCGGCACGGCCGCCTCAGCATCAGCATCAGCATCGAGCGTGGCCCCGGCTTCAGCCTGCGTGGACTCCGTTATCGCGTCCGCGGAGACGTCGACAGCACGCTGGTCGGAGGCGCGTTCGTCGGCCTGCCCGGCCGCGTCGTCCGCCGGCAGCGTCTCGTGCAGATGCGCGGCATCGCCCACGAACGCCGACAGGTCGTCGGCCGCGGTGAGTTCCACCGCCTGCACAGCCTGTGCATCCAGGCCGGCGTCGGCCGGTGCCGACGCGGACAGGTCTTCCTCGTCCTCGTCGTACGCGATCGGCGGCCACTGCACTTCCGGCAGCGTGTCCACCAGCGCACGCAGGCGCTGCGACAGTTCGGTGAACGGCGGAATCACCGGGGATGGCGCCTGCAATTCCGCGATGGTGGCGGCGATGGCACGCGCCGACTCCTCGAGCGCGCGCACGCCGTCGGCGCTCGGCACGCTGCCCGACGCCAGCGCGCGCTTGACGTAGCTCTCGGCCGGGCCGGTGACGGCGGTGATCTCCGGCACGTCGGTCATCGCGAACGCACCGCTCATGGTGTGCATCGCACGCAGCAGCGCTTCGGTCGCCGGTTGCGGCGCGTGCTGCAGCCAGTCGTGCACGGTCTCCAGGTGGGTGCCGACCTCGGCTTCGAGGATCTCGCGCAGCACGCTGTCCACCGACGCCGGCGTGCCCGCGCGCGGCACGGCCGCGGCCTGCGGGGTCGCGAAATAGAAGGCGTCCTCGCCGGCGGCGATGCGCTCGGCCACGGCCTGGATCGCATCCAGGTCGGCCTGCACCGCGCCGTCGCCGCGCAGCGCGGCATTGAGCTGCGGGAGCACTGCGTAGGCCTGCTCGACCATGGCCACGACCGCCGGGCTGGCGGGGCGCGAGCCGTCGAGCACGCGGTTGAGCATGCTCTCGATCTTCCAGCTGAACTCGCCGAGCACGCGCGCACCGACCAGGCGGCCACTGCCCTTCAAGGTGTGGAACACGCGGCGGATCGGGCGCAGGCTTTCCATGTGGCCGGGTGCGGCGCGCCAGGCCGGCAGCAACGTGCCGAGATTGACCAGTTCCTCGTCGAACTCCTCGAGGAACACCGCGCGGATTTCCTCGTCGATCTCGCCATCGCCGTCGATGAAACCGGTCTCGAGGGTAGGCGTCGCGATAGCAGGCGCGGCGCCGGGCGCGGCGCTCGCCTCCGCGGCGGCGGGTGCGGCATGCTCGCCGCCGGTCGCGGCAGCGGTGACATCGAATTGCGCCGCGGCCGCTTCCAGGTCGGCGAGGAACGCCGCTTCGGCGTCCGACACCGGCACAGCGGTCTCCGCAGTCGCAGCGTGTTCCGACGCCGGCTCCGGCGTCGCATGGTGCCCGGGTTCCGGCTCGGCCTGTGCCGGCACCGATGGTGCGTCGGCCACGACATCGCTGTGCGCGTCCTCGCCGATGCTGGCGAGGTCGGCATCGGCATGCGCCGCGCCATCGAGGGCAGCGGGAGAATCGGTCTCGTGTACGCCGTCGGGGACGGCGACTTCCTGCGTCCAGGTGGGGCTCGCGTGCGCGGCACCTTCGTCTTCGACAGCGGCGTCGAAAGGCTCCGCCTCCCCTGCCGCGTCGAGACGCTCGCCGTGCGCGATGTCGGCGCCGACGTCAGCCAGCATGGACGCCGGCTCCTCGTCCTGCGAGGCCGGAGTGGCATGCCAATCGAGTGCAGGTTCTTCGTCGGCCGCCATGCTCGGCACATCGGCGAACGCCGGCGCGTCCTCCAGTTCGATGACCAGCGGCGGCGTGGAAGCGTCGGTGTCTTCTGCAGCGGCCGGCGCGTCGACGATGATCAGGTTGGGATCGTCGTGCTCGCCCAGGCCCGCGAACGCGGCCGGCGTCTCGGCCGGCGCCGCGTCGCTGTACTCGGCGGCCACCGGATCGAAGCCGGCGACCTCGGAGGCGGACGCCGCGGAAGCGGCTGCCGCCTCGTCTTCCTGCGCGAACGCGGGCGGCGTCTCCGGCCGCAGCGCGTCCTGCTCCAGCACCAGGGAATCGAGGCTGATGTGCAGCGGCTCGGCGGTGCCGGTCCAGCTGTCCTGTTCGGCCGCGACCGGATCGAAACTGAGCCCCTGCGACGGCGCCGTGGACTCCTGCGCGGCTTCGTCGCGCACGGCAGCATCGTCGGCCGCCACGGAGGCGGGTTCGGCCGCAGCGTCGGGTTCGTCCGTGGCCAGGCTCCATTGCGGCGCCTGCGGTGCGGACGGCGCGGCGTCCTGCGTGCGCGGCGTGGTCTCCGGCGCGTCCTCGGCCGGCGCCAGATCCCAGGCCGGCACGGCCGGCGGGGCGATGGACGGGGACGCGGACTCGACGATGCGATCGGCGGCCACCGGTGGCGGCGCAACCGATTCGGCCGCCTCGCTCCCGCTCGGCAACACGCCCGGCGCGGCCGGCGCGGTCTCGGGCAACGGCCAGTAGCGCAGCGCTTCCAGGCTGCTGCGGGTGATGTCGAGGATCTCCTCGCGCCCCGGACGGCGCTCGCGCAGCGCTTCCAGGTAGTACTCGAGGCTGGCCATCGCGTCGGCCAGGGTGTCGAGCTGGCGGCCGCTGGGCACGCGGCGCTTGCCGATCAGTTCGGTGGCGACGTAGCGGCGCACGCCTTCCAGGTAGTCGGCCGGCTGCGGCAGTTCCAGCATGCGCAGGGCGCCGGCGACCTCGCCGAGCAGGCGCGGCACCTCGTCCAGGCGCGCGTGGTCCCAGTTGGTCTCGATGAAGGCGACGAAATGCTCGCGGGCGCTGCCGAAGTTGGCGATTGCCTCGTGCGCCAGCACTTCCACCGTCCGTCGCGCCTCGGCGGCGCTGGCGTCGTCGTGCACATCGCCGCCGGCGCCCAGGTAGGCGACCTGGTCGTCGAGCGAGGCATCCACGTACAGCAGCGCGCCGGCGATATCCAGCAACAGGCCTTCGTCGGCCTCGCGCGCGCCGTCGACGATGCTGCGCAGCGCATCGCGCTGCTGCACCACCACGCTGCGCGCCACGCCCAGGCCCATCACGCCCAGGGTATCGGCGACGCTGCCCAGTTCGTCGACCTGGGTCTGCAGCGCGGCGACGTCGCCGCCGGTGCGCAGGTGCAGGTCCAGCGCGTCCTTGACCCGCAGCAGTTCTTCCTTGATCGCGGTGCCGACGGTGTCGAGCAGTTCGCGATTGCGCCCGGCAAGGCTACCGCGCGCATGGTCCAGCTCGGCCTCGGTGGCGGCGGCAGCGTCGGGCGCCAGCGCGAACAGCGCGCCCTCGCTGAGCCCGGCTTCGCCGCGCGCGGCGCGGATCTCGTTGAGCAAGGGCAGCAGCACGATCGGAATGTCGCGATGGCCGTCCTGCAGGCGCTCCAGGTAGTCCGGCAGCAGCACGGTGCCGCGCATCAGCGTGGCGCAGGCCTCGTCGCGGTCGGCCGCCTGGCCGTTCTGCACTGCCGTGGCCAGCAGTTCCAGCTCCTCGGCGACCATCGCCGGCGCGTACAGCTCGACCATGCGCAAGGTGCCCTGCACTTGGTGCAGGTAGCCGGCGCAGAAACGCATGCGCCCGGTGTCGGCCGGTTCCTCGACGAAGGCTTCGATCTCGCCGCGCACCTGGCGCAGGGTCTCGTCCAGTTCCGGCTTGACCCAGCCCAGCGCGGCATGGCTCATCGCATCGCGCAGCGCGCTCATCGCCGCGTCTCCACGGCCGGGCACGCGCCGCGCCGCGCGAGCGCGACGACGGCATGCGGGAGTTGTTCACGGTACGTCATGTGCGCTTCCTTCCACCCGGTTCCGGCCCGCTTACGCCGGCAGCTTGAAGTCGGCGACCGAGCGCCGCAGGTCCGCCGCCAGTTGCGCCAGGCGGCCGATCGATTCGGCGGTCTGTCCCGCGCCTTGCGAGGTCTGTCCGGTGATCTGCCGGATCACGTCCATCGTCTGGGTGATGTCGATCGCCGCCGCCGACTGCTGGTGCGCGGCGATGGAGATGTTCTTGATGAGGGTGTTGAGCGCGTTGGACACGCGCTCGATCTCGGTCAGCGCGGTGCCGGCGTCTTCGGCCAGGCGCGCGCCGGACACCACTTCGGAGGTGGTCTGCTCCATCGAGCTGACCGCTTCGTTGGTATCGGCCTGAATGGTCTGCACCAGGCCTTCGATGCGGCGGGTGGCGCCGGAGGTGCGTTCGGCCAGGCGCTGCACTTCGTCGGCGACCAGGGCGAAACCGCGGCCGGCCTCGCCGGCCGAGGCGGCCTGCACCGCGGCGTTGAGCGCCAGGATGTTGGTCTGCTCGGAAATGTCGTTGATCAGTTCCACGATCGAGCCGATCTCCTGGGTCGACTCGCCCAGGCGCTTGATGCGCTTGGAGGTCTCCTGGATCTGGTCGCGGATCTGGTCCATGCCCTGGATGGTCTCGCGGACCACGCCAGCGCCCTCGGCGGCGATCACCACCGAACGCTGCGCCACTTCCGCCGATTCGGTGGAGTTGCGCGAGACCTGCTCGATGCTGGCGGCGATTTCGTTGATGCGGACCGAGGCCGAACCGATCTGCTCGGCCTGGTGGCCGGCCGCCTCGGCCAGTTGCCGCGCGGTGGCCTGGGTTTCCTCGGTGGACACGGCGACCTTGGCCGAGGTGTCGTTGATGGTGGTCACCAGGTGGCGCAGCTCGTCGACGGCGTAGTTGATCGCGTCGGCGATGGCGCCGGTCATGTCCTCGGTGACCGAGGCCTTGACCGTCAGGTCGCCTTCGCCGAGCGAGCTGATTTCGTCGAGCAGGCGCATGATCGCCTGCTGGTTGCGGCTGTTGTACTCGACCTGGGTCTGCAGGCGGATTTCCTGCTCGCGGCTGCGGCTGCGCACCGTGGTCCAGACGAAACCGATGATCGACAGCAGCGCCAGCAGGCCGGAGATCACGCCCAGCCAGAAGTTCGGGAACCACCGGGTATCGCGGGTGGAGCCGAACGCGGAGAACGCGTCGAACAGCTTCTTGCTGTCCTCCAGCATCTTGCCCGAGCCGGCGGTCAGCGCCGCAGCGGCGGATTGCGCGGCGAACAGGCTGCGCGAGCTGGCCTGCAGCGCGTCCAGGTCCTTCTTCATTTCCGCCCATTGCGCCTGCGACTGCTCCAGCGCGGCCAAGGCGGCGGCGTTGCGCACCGGGGCGATGCCCAGTTCCTCGTTGCCGTTGCGCAGGCCCTCGAGCATCTGCCCGAACACCACCGAGTCGCGCGCCAGCGCGTCGCCGGCGCTGGCGGCGCCGCGGCCGCCGGCGCGCATTTCGGTGACGCGGCGGGCCATGGTGCCGGCCACCACCACCTGCTGCAGGGTGTTGTAGATCTGCGCGGCGGGGGCGCCGCCGACGGTCATCGCGCGCACCACCTCGTTCAACTGCGCCTGCAGCTGCGGCACGCCGCCGACGAAGCGGTCGGCATTGCCGGCCAGCGCCAGCACCGCCGGTTCGCTGTCCACCACCTGCTGTGCGTTCTTGGCCAGCGGCGCCCAGGTGCCGTTGAGGGTCTGCAACGGCCCGGACACGCCGGTTTCGTTGGCATAGCGCGCATTGAGCTCGGCGACGGTGCTCTCCACCTTCGCCTTGGTCTGCTTGAACTGCTTGAAGGTCTCGGCGTTGCCGGACACCGCGTCGCGGGCCTGGTTGGCCAGCTGTTGCGACAGCACCTGCAGGTCGGCCGCGCCGGTGCTGGCGCCGGCCAGGCGGTTGCCCTGCCAGGTGGCCACGCCGGTGTTGGCGCCGAACACGACCAGCGACAGCGCCAGCAGGCCCAGCCAGAAACTCGTGCCCACGCTGCCGAGCTTGCTGGCCTTGCGGGCGTCCGGAGCAGTACTCATGATGCGACCTCGGTCTTCGATGCGGAGGCAGCGCGCGCGCTCAGGCGGCGGCTTGCCGGAATTCGGGAGTGCGCGACAGCAGCGACAGCGAGAACACGCCCCAGTCCTGGGCGTCGCCGCGGAAGGCGCGGTCGATGAAGTGCGCGTAGCGGCCCTGGGCCAGATCGCCCGGCTCCACCGCCTGCGCCTCGGTGAAACTGCGCTGGCCAAACAGTTCGTCGATGGTCAGGGCCACGTCGCCGCCGCTCTGGCGCATGATCAGCACGCGCTGGCCTTCCTGCAGCGCGGTGCGCTCGCCTTCCAGGAATTGCTTCAGGTCGACCACCGGGAACAGGTTGCCGCGCAGGTTGCCCACGCCCAGCAGCCACGGCTGCGCGCCCGGCACCGGGGTGACCGGCGGCATGCGCACGATTTCCACCACTTCGCGGAAGTCCGAGACCAGGTGGCGCTTGCCGACGCGGTAGCCGACCCCGCGCCAGACGTCGTCGTCGAAGGCGCGCTCGGGCATCTGCACGGCGTGCGCCAGGCTGCGCCGCTCGTAGGCCTCGAGGATGTCGAAGGGCGAGCGCATGTCAGCCCACCAGCTGGTTGATGCGGGCGATCAGTTCGTCTTCCCGCGGCGGCTTGACGATGTAGTCGGTGGCGCCCTGGCGCATGCCCCAGACCTTGTCGGTCTCCATGCTCTTGGTGCTGATGATCAGCACCGGGATGTGCCGGGTGGCCTCGTCGCGCGACAGCGCGCGGGTGGCCTGGAAGCCGCTCATGCCCGGCAGCACCACGTCCATCAGCACCAGGCTCGGCGCCTGCTCGCGCACCAGCTTGATCCCGTCCTCCGCATTGTCGGTGGACAGGACTTGGTGCCCGGCTTTTTCCAGCCATTGCGTGAACACCGCCCGGTCGGTCGGTGAGTCCTCGATCAACAAGATACGGGCCATGCTGCCTTTCCCCCTGGTCAGGCGTTGACGTATGTACGGATCGCGCCCAGCAGCTCTTCGCGTGTAAAGGGTTTGGTGAGGTACTGCTCGGAACCGACGATGCGCCCGCGCGCCTTGTCGAACAGACCGTCCTTGGAGGACAGCATGATCACCGGCGTGGCCTTGAACAGCTGGTTGCCCTTGATCAGCGCGCAGGTCTGATAGCCGTCCAGCCGCGGCATCATGATGTCCACGAAGATGATCTGCGGCTGCTGGTCGGCGATCTTGGCCAGGGCCTCGAAGCCGTCGGTCGCCGTCACCACTTCGCACCCTTCGCGCTTCAGCAACGTTTCGGCGGTACGACGGATTGTTTTCGAATCGTCGATCACCATGACCCGCAAGCCTGCGAGTTCCCCACCCGCAGTCGTGTTTTCACTCATCACTTGCCCCCAAGCGCGCGACGCTTCATCGGATCCGGCTTCGCTGCGAAACGCCATGTATCCCAAGACCCGCTGCGACTGTCAAGGCCGCCGCTGCCGGTCTGCGTTGAACCACGTAACAGCACAAACTATGTCACAGTTTGGCGGATGACGTGCGACACCGCGCGGCCGCGGCCAGCACCCGGTGCGCGGCGCCCCCGCCGACCCGCTACCATCTTCCGCTCAGTCTCTCAGGTGCCCCCATGCCGTTCGATGTCATCGTGGTGATGGACCCCATCGCCAGCATCAAGATCGCCAAAGACACGACCTTCGCGATGCTGCTGGAAGCGCAGCGCCGCGGGCACCGCCTGCACTACGTGCGCCCCGGCGGGTTGACCCTGCGCGACGGCCGCGCACTGGCCCAGGCCGCGCCGCTGCGGGTGCGCGACGACAAGGCCGGCTGGTTCGAGCTGGACGGCTTCGCCGAGCTGGCGTTCGGCCCCGGGCAGGTGGTGCTGATGCGCAAGGACCCGCCGTTCGATGCCGAGTTCCTGTACGACACCCATGTGCTGAGCGTGGCCCAGCGCGCCGGCGCGCAGGTGGTCAACGACCCGCAGGGCCTGCGCGATTTCAACGAGAAGCTGGCCGCCCTGCTGTTCCCGCAATGCTGCCCGCCGACCCTGGTGAGCCGCGACGCCGCCACGCTGAAGGCGTTCGTGCTCGAGCATGGCCAGGCGGTGCTGAAGCCGCTGGACGGCATGGGCGGGCGCTCGATCTTCCGCAGCGGCACGGGCGACCCCAACCTCAACGTGATCCTGGAGACGCTGACCGACGGCGGCCGCAAGCTGGCCCTGGCGCAGCGCTTCATCCCGGACATCAGCGCCGGCGACAAGCGCATCCTGCTGGTCGACGGCGTGGCGGTCGACTACTGCCTGGCGCGGATTCCGCAGGGCGACGAGTTCCGCGGCAACCTGGCCGCCGGCGGCCGCGGCGAAGGCCGCCCGCTGAGCGAGCGCGACCGCTGGATCGCCGCCCAGGTCGGCCCGGAGATGAAGCGGCGCGGCATGCGCTTCGTCGGCCTGGACGTGATCGGCGACTACCTCACCGAGGTCAACGTCACCAGCCCCACCTGCGTGCGCGAGCTGGACGCGCAGTTCGGGCTGAACATCGCCGGGCTGCTGTTCGACGCCATCGAGGCCTACCCGGCGCGATGAGCGCGGCGGCCGCGACGCCCGCGCCGCGCATCGGCGAGCGCGAACGGCTCAGCGCCACCCTGGTGCTGTCGCTGATCGTGCATGGCCTGGTGATCCTGGGCGTGGGTTTTGCGATCGACGACGATGCGCCGCTGGTGCCGACCCTGGACGTGATCTTCAGCCAGACCAGCACCCCGCTGACGCCGAAGCAGGCCGACTTCCTGGCCCAGGCCAACCAGCAGGGTGGCGGCGACCACGACACCCCCCAGCGCCCACGCGACAGCCAGCCGGGCGTGGTGCCGCAGCGCCGGGACGGCCTGGCCCCGCAGGCGCTGCGCGCGCAGACCGCGGCCGCCGCGCCGGAGCAGACCCCGCGCGTGGTCAGCAGCGCGCGCGGCGAGCAGCCGCTGCCGGTGGCACAGACCCAGCCGCGCACCGACGACCCACAGCGACCGGTGGACGCCCAGCGCGAACAGCGCGATGCCGAGATGGCGCGGCTGGCCGCCGAAGTACATCTGCGTTCGGAGCAGTACGCCAAGCGTCCCAATCGCAAGTTCGTCTCCGCCAGCACGCGCGAATACGCCTACGCCAATTACCTGCGCGCCTGGGTCGACCGCGCCGAGCGCGTCGGCAACCTCAACTACCCCGACGAAGCGCGGCGGCGCCGGCTCGGCGGCCAGGTGGTGATCAGCGTGGGCGTGCGCCGCGACGGCAGCCTGGAGAGCAGCCGCATCCTGCGCTCCAGCGGCGTGCCGATGCTCGATGCCGCCGCGTTGCGGATCGTGCAACTGGCCCAGCCATTCCCGCCGCTGCCGCGCACCGACGACAACGTCGACATCCTGCAGGTGACCCGCACCTGGGTGTTCCTGCCCGGCGGCAGCCTGGTCGACGACCGCTGAGCGTAGAGCAGATCAGCCCCTCTCCTCTCCCACCGGGAGAGGGGTTGGGGTGAGGGTCCGGCGCACAGCGTCTCGGGGTGTTTGGGCACACGAGGCTGCGCCCGTACCCTCATCCGCCCCTGCGGGGCACCTTCTCCCGAGGGGAGAAGGAAAGGCGCTAGCCCCTCTCCCCTCGGGAGAGGGGTTGGGGTGAGGGTCCGGCGCGTAGCGCCTCGTGGTGCTTGGGTGCACGAGGCTTCGCCCGTACCCTCATCCGCCCCTGCGGGGCACCTTCTCCCGAGGGGAGAAGGAAAGGCGCCAGCCCCTCTCCCCTCGGGAGAGGGGGTGGGGTGAGGGTACGGCCGCCATGGAGCACTCGGCGGCAAGGGACATAACCATTGGTGCCGCCGACATAACCACGCGGCATTTCTGTGATGGCGGCCCATTAAGGTTAATGGAGCGGGGGAACGTTACCGCGCACATCGCATCATCCAGGACGGGCGGATTCGAGTCGGCGCGGCGTGTCCCCGCCCCACCACCACCCGAGTCGCCCCACGCATGCACAACCACCGCTCCCTCCGCAGGCCCGCCCTGCTCGCCCTGGCACTGAGTGCCGCCCTCGCCCTCCCGCCGGCCCAGGCCCAGTCCACCACCGGCGCCGTCGCCGGCCAGGCGCCGGCCGAGACCCAGCGCATCCTGGTCCGCAGCGACAGCGGCCTCAGCCGCGAGGTCACCGTCGACGCGCGCGGCCGCTACAGCATCGGCCAGTTGCCGCTGGGCACCTACACCATCATCGCCAAGGGCGCCGACGGCAGCGTGCTGGGCAGCCGCGACGGCGTCGGCCTCACCGTCGGCGGCGTCACCGAGGTCTCCTTCGCTCCGGCCACCACCAGCCTGGCCGGCGTCCAGGTCAGCGCCGACCGCGCCGCCGCCGCGATCGACGTGAGCAGCGTGGACTCGCGCACGGTGATCAATGCCGAGCAGCTGCAGCGCCTGCCGCTGGGCCGCTCGGCGGAGGCCATCGCGCAACTGGCGCCCGGCGTGGCCGGCAACAGCGGCAGCGGCACCTACATCGGCCCGACCGGCGCGCAGTTGCTCAGCTTCGGCGGCGCCTCGTCGGCGGAGAACGCTTACTACATCAATGGCTTCAACACCACCGACCCGCTGCGCGGCCTGGGCGGGCTGACCCTGCCCTACGGCAGCATCGACCAGTTGGAGGTCTACACCGGCGGCTACAGCGCCAAGTACGGCCGGTCCGACGGCGGCGTGATCAATGCCGTGGGCAAGCGCGGCAGCAACGAATGGCATTTCGGTGGGCAGGCGACCTGGGAGCCGGACGGGCTGCGCTCCTCGCAGAAGGACGTCTACTCGCCTGGCGACGGCAGCCTTTACCGGCCGGACAGCAAGAGCGGTTCAACGCTCAGCACCCAGAGCATCTACGCGGGCGGCCCGCTGATCCAGGACAAGCTGTTCTTCTTCGGCGCCTACGAACTGCAACGCCAGGACGGCGACAGGTTCTACGGCGCGCGCGAGACCACGCCGGGAACCTACTACTACGATTACCAGTACCGCCGGCCGAGCTGGTACGCCAAGCTCGACTGGAACATCAGCGACAGCCAACTGCTGGAGATCACCGGCGCCTCCAGCCGCTACATCACCCGCGGCAAGTACTACGACTACAGCGGTTACGACATCGGCAGCCTGCGCGGCGACGCCAACACCACCAAAACCGGCGGCGACCTGTGGACCGCCAAGTACACCGGCTATCTCACCGACCGCCTGACCTTCAGCGCCCAGTACGGCAAGCAGCGCACCGACGACTACACCGGCAATCCCAGCTACAACGGCGCGCTGACCTACCTCAGCGGCACCTCGTTCCAGAACCCGGCCTACACCGGCGGTACCCCGATCACCAATGCGCAGACCACCTCGCTGCTGGTCGACCCCGCGCGCGGCAACCGCACCGACAACCTGCGCCTGGATCTGAACTACGCCATCGGCGCGCACAGCATCACCATCGGCATCGACAACCAGAACGCGCGCGCACTCAACCGCGGCTCGGTGGCCTCGGGCGATGGCTACTACTGGATCTACGGCCAGGCCAGCCCCAACGTGCCGATCAACACCGGGCTCGGCGTGCCGGCCACCGGCGGTTTCCCCAACGGCCAGGACGGCTACTACGTGCGCAAGTACATCTACAGCGCGCTGGCCTCGGTGCGCTCGGCGCAGCGCGCGCAATACGTGGAGGACAACTGGCAGGTGACGGACCGGTTGCTGCTCAACCTCGGCCTGCGCCTGGACCAGTTCACCAACTACAACCGCGACGGCGCGCCGTACATCAAGCAGACCAGCGGGCAGTGGGCGCCGCGGCTGGGCTTCAGCTGGGACGTCGACGGCGATGCGCGCTTCAAGGTCTACGGCAACGCCGGCCGCTACTACCTGGCGCTGCCGCTGAACCCGGCGTTCAACGCCGCCGGCGCCACCCTGGCGACGTCGACCTACTACACCTACGGCGGCATCGACGCCAACGGCTACCCCACCGGCCTGACCCAGATCTCCGGCGCAGTCTCGGCCAACAACAACTACGGCATCCTCCCCGATCCCAAGACCGTGGCCACGCAAGGCATCAAGCCCTCGTTCCAGGACGAATTCATCCTCGGCTTCACCAAGGCCTGGGGCGACAGCTGGGTCTACGGTGCCAAGGGCACCTACCGCGTCCTGCGCAGCGGCGTGGACGACTACTGCGACAGCGATACCGTATTCGCCGCCGCCGCGGCGCAAGGGCACACGGTGACCCTGGCCAGCAATCCGGTCAGCTGCTGGCTGATCAACCCGGGCCGGGCCAACACCTTCACCCTGGTCGACACCTCGGGCAACTACGTCAAGGTGCCGCTGAGCAACGCGCAGTTCGGCTTCCCGGCATTCAAGCGCAACTACTACGGGCTCAACCTGTCGCTGGAGCACCCCTTCGACCAGCGCTGGTACGGCCGCCTCGACTACACCTGGTCGCGCAGCTACGGCACCACCGAGGGCCAGTTGCTGTCGGGCATCGGCCAGACCGCGGTGTCCACCACCCAGGCGTGGGACTTCGCGCAGTTGATGGAGCACACCAATGGCCCGCAGAGCAACGACCACACCCATCAGTTCAAGTTCTACGGCTACTACCAGATCACCCCCGCGTGGCTGGTGTCGGCCAACTTCAAACTGATCTCCGGCTCGCCGTTCAGTGCGTTGGGCTCCTACGGCCCCGACCACAGCGACCCCTCCGGCTACGGCATCGCCTATCACTACTACCAGGGCCAGCCGGCGCCTCCGGGCAGCCAGGGCCGCCTGCCGTGGCTGCAGCAACTGGATCTCGGCGTGTCGTGGCGACCGGCCTATGCCGACCGCAAACTGGCTTTCAGCCTGGACGTGTTCAACGTCTTCAACGGCCAGGCCACGCTGTGGAAGTACCCGTACTCGGAGTCGGACCCGGGCAACCCGGACCCGGTATACGGCGCGGCCCTGCTGCGCCAGTCGCCGCGTTCGCTGCGCCTGAGCGTCAGCTACGACTACTGAGAGTGGCCGAAAAACCGTCGTGAGCAGTCGCCAGGTGGGTGCCGGCGGCGCGCAGGAACCGCAGCGTGCAAGTGGTACATGCGGATCCCGAGCACCGTCCGCGCCCGCCTGGCGGCTGCGCAGTCGTTTTGTTCGCCGCGTTGAGGCGCGCTGGCGATGCGCACGGGGCGCCGGTCGCGTGTGGCAGGCTCCCTGCCCGGCCTCACGGCACGAGGCTGGCCGCATGCAGGCGATCGGCGAGCGCCACGATCTCCGTCGCATCCTGGACCCGCGCGCGCCATGCCGCAGGAATGCCGTGAAGGCCGTAGAACGCGCCAGCGAGCTGGCCGCAGATCGCCGCGGTGGTGTCGGCGTCGTCGCCCAGGTTGGCCGCGCGCAGCACCGCATCGGCGAAGCACTCGGTCGTGGCGAAACACCACAGCGCCGCCGACAGCGCATCGACCACGTAGCCGGTGCCGCGGATCTGCGCCGCCGGCACCGCCGCGTGGTCGCGGATGGCCAGCGCACGCAGCGCCGGTGTCTGCATCGGCGGTGCGCCCGTCGGCTGCAGCACCTGCGCACGGTCCTCGCCCAGCAACGCGGCGCGCAACTGGAAGGCGAACAGCCGGCTGGCGTCCAGCACCTCGGCCGCGGCGTGCGTGGTGCGCGAACTGTCGGCGGCACGCGCGGCCAGTTCGTCGGGCCGCTGCGCGTAGAACATCGCCACCGGCGCCAGCCGCATCAGTGCGCCGTTCCCGGCCGCGCGCGGGTCGTCACTGCCGCTGAATGCCGGCCCGCCCTGCAGATAACGCTCCAGCGCGGCGCGCACCGTATTGCCGATGTCGAAGCACACGCCGGTGCTGCTCATGTAGCCGTGCCGGTACCAGTTGCAGTAGCGGTTCATCTGGTCGGCGGCGTCGAAGCCCTGCCGGTATAGCAGGCTGTGCGCCAGGCACAGCGCCATCGAGGTGTCGTCGGTCCACTGGCCCGGCTGCAGCTCGAACGGGCCGCCGCCGACCATGTCGTCGATCGGCGTAAAGCTGCCGGGCGCCTTGAATTCCAGGGTGGTCCCCAGCGCGTCGCCGACCGCCAGTCCCAGCAGGCACCCGCGGAAGCGGTCGCCGGGCGTCACCGCGACGCTCATCGTGCGGCCCGCTGCGCCTGTTGCTCGGCCAGGGTCAGGGCGACGTTGTCGCGCAGGTACGCCGGTTCGGCGCGTTCCGGTGCGATCGCCTCGCCGCGTGCGTACGCGGCCGCAGCCAGGGTCAGCACGTCGGCGGCATGCGGCAGCGCCTGCGCGTCGGCGCTGCGCCAGTGCGCGCCGAAGCGCCGCTGCAAGGTGCCATCAACCGCCGCCAAGCCGGTGCCGACCGCGGCCCAGGCCGCCTCCGGCTCCGGCAACACGAAGGCCTCCGGACTCAGCACCTGCTCCGCGGTCAGCGCCTGCAGGCCGCCATCGGCCTGCCGCGCGTAGGCCGCGGTGTAGACCTCGCCCATGCGCGCGTCGATCGCCGCCAGCACCCGCGGCGCAGCGGCCGGCGCGCGCAGCGCCAGCACCTGCAGCGTGGACACCGGCAGCACCGGCAGGTCCAGGGCCAGGGCGATGCCCTGCGCGACCGCGATCGCCAGGCGCACCCCGGTGAACGCACCGGGGCCGCGGCTGAAGGCCACCGCATCGAGCTGGCGGCGGCCGATGCCGGCCTCGCTCAACAACTGCTCGGCCCAGGGCAGCGCCAGTTCGGCGTGCCGCCGCGGCGCCAGTTCGAAGCGCTCCAGCACGCGGTCGCCGACCAGCACGGCGACGGAGCAGGCTTCGGTGGAGGTTTCGAAGGCGAGAAGGTTCATCGAGGAGCCGGGATTGGGGATTCGGGAGTGGGGATTCGCAAAAGCAGGAGCGGCGCGTCGGCTAGTTTGACGCGGCCGGTGGCGTCGCGGCCTCGGGATTATCGCCCAGCGGCGGGGCCTCGGCGGCGAAGAACTGGCGCACGTCCTCCACGTCGCGGGTGCGGGCGAACGGCGGCAGCGATTCCAGGAAGGTGCGGCCATAGGACTTGGACAGCAGGCGAGGGTCGCACAGCACCAGCACGCCGCGGTCGCGCTCGCTGCGGATCAGCCGGCCCACGCCCTGCTTGAGCGCGATCACCGCCTGCGGCAACTGCTCGTCGCGGAACGGGTTGCCGCCGTCGCGTCGGATCGCCTCAAGGCGCGCCTCGAACACCGGATCGTCGGGTGCGGCGAACGGCAGCTTGTCGATCACCACCACGCTCAGCGCATCGCCCACCACGTCCACGCCTTCGCGGAAGCTGGCCGAGCCAAGCAGCACGCCGTTGCCGGAGGCGCGGAAGCGCTGCAACAGGGTCGCGCGCGGCGCCTCGCCCTGCACGAACAGCGGCCAGGGTCCGTCGCGCAGTGCTTCGGCCGCCTCGCGCAGCGCCCGGTGCGAGGCGAACAGCAGGAAGGCGCGACCTTGCGAGGCCTCCAGCACCGGCTGCAGCGCGGCGATCAGCGCGGTGCCGAAGCCGCGCGCCGCCGGATCGGGCAGCGCCGGCAGGTAGCACAGCGCCTGCCGCGCCCAATCGAACGGGCTGGGCTGCAGCAAGGTCATCGGGTCGCTCAGGCCCAGGCGCGTGGCGATGTGTTCGAACTCGCCCTTCACCGCCAGCGTCGCCGAGGTGAACACCCAGGCCGCGTGCGACGCCTCGCGATGCGCGCGCAGCGGCCCGGACACGTCCAGCGGCGTGCGCTGGCAGCGGAAGCCGCGCGGCGTCAACTCGTACCACAGCACGTCGTTGGACGGCGCGTCCGGTTCCGGCTCGGCCTCGAAATCCGGAATCGGCGCATCCTCGCCGAGCCAGCGGCCCAGCCGCGTGCGCAGTTCGCGCGCGCGCGCCGCGCAGGCGTCGAAGCCGGGCGAGGCCTCGCGCAACACCGCCAGCGGTTCCTGCAGCCGCGCCAGATCGGCCAGCAGCGCGTCGAAGCCGTCGCGCACCTGCGGCTTGGCCAGCAGCCGCCACTGCGTGCCGCGTGCCGGCAGTCCTTCCATCGCCGCGCGCAGTTCGCGCAGGGTCTGTTCCAGCGCCTGCGCCGGCGCCTGCAGGCTGGCCAGCGCGCCGGCGACATGCCGGCTCTCGGCCAGGCAGTCGCGCGCCAGCTCCTGCAGCGGGCGCATGCCGAAGCCTTCGCCGAAAAAGTTCGCCGCCAGTTCCGGCAGCTGGTGCGCCTCGTCGATCACGAAGGCCTGCGCGCCGGGCAGGATCTCGCCGAAGCCCTCCTGCTTCAGCGCCAGGTCGGCCAGCAGCAGGTGATGGTTGACCACCACCAGGTCGGCCGCCTGCGCGCGCTGCCGCGCCTGCACCACGAAGCACTCGCCCCAGAACGGACACTCGGTGCCCAGGCAGTTGTCCACGGTGGAGGTGACCAGCGGCAGCAGCGGCGAATCGTCGGCCAGCGCGTCCAGCTCGGCGATGTCGCCGAAGCGGGTGCGCCCGCTCCAGGCGACGATGCGCTGGAACTGCGCGACCTGCTCGCGCGCGGTGAACCGCGGCTCGCCGCGGGCCTGCTGCAGGCGGTACTTGCACAGGTAGTTGGCACGGCCCTTCAGCAGCGCACTGCTCAGGCCCACGCCCAGCGCGGCCCGCACGCGCGGCAGATCGCGGTGGTAGAGCTGATCCTGCAGCGCGCGGGTACCGGTGGAGACGATGGTCTTCAGCCCCGACAGCAACGCCGGCACCAGATACGCATAGGTCTTGCCGGTGCCGGTCCCGGCCTCGGCGAGCAGCACGTCGCGCTGCTCGAACGCCTCGGCGATCGCCGCGGTCAACCGCAACTGCGCCGGCCGCGGCACGAACGCATCGAGCTGGCGTGCAAGCGCACCGCCTTCGCTGAGCGCTTCGGTGCTTGCGTGGGCTAGAGACATGGGGGTGGTGCCGGGATTGGGGAGTCGGGATTGGGGATTGGTAACAGCACGGGGCGTGCGCGTCGCGGGTCAGTGCGTTCGGCCAACCAGACGCAGGAAACGCCAACCAGCGACTTCAGCCGGCAACGCGCGGAATGCGCTCTTGCCAATCCCCAATCCCGACTCCCCAATCCCCGCCCTTAGTACCGCTTGATCCCCGGCACCGTGCACCCCGCGATCTGCGCGTGCGCCGAGGCGGCGTTTTCCTTCTGCCCGCGGGCCAGGCGTGCCTGTTCGATGGTCGCCCAATGGCGGCGGCACAGCGGGCCGGTCTGCGAGCCCAGGTCGATGGCGCGCTTGGCGAATGCTTCGGCCTGCGCATCGTCCTTCTGCAGCAGCGCCACTTCGGCGCGGTCCTGCAACAGCGCCGGGTCGTCTGGCACCAGCTTCAGCGCCTGGTCCAGGGCCGCGGCGGCGCCGGCCAGGTCGCCGGCGGTGCGCTTGCGCTTGGCGCTCTCGCGCAGGTCCTCCACTTCCGGATCGCGCAGCGGCTGCACGCTCAGTTCGGTGTCGTCGGCACCGCCGCTGGCGTCGATCGCGGCGAGGCGCTGCGCCGGCGTGGTGGTGTCCACCGGCGCGGCCGGGGGCGGCGGCGGCGGCGCGCTGACGCAGGAGGCGAGCAGCAGGCTGAGGGCGGCGATGGCGGGAAGACGTGGGGTCATGAGCGGTATCCGGAATCCGGGAATCAATGCGCCGGCGGCGGCGTGGCCGCGTCGGCAGGCGGGTCTTTCTTCTTGTCCAGGCCGAACCAGCTACGCCAGCCGCCGCCCTGGTGTTCGCCCTCGGCGGGCGCGGCCTCTTCCGGCAGCGCCTGCGGCGGCGTGCACGCGGCGTACGCCGGCACGAAGCCGACCACGAACGGGAACTGGCGCGCGCCGGGGCATGTCGCGTCGGTGCTGTTGTACCCCACCGGGTCCATCCACTGCCAGTCGATGCCCTTGCCCTGCACCTGCAACGGCGCGCTCGGCAGCCGCGAGAAAATGCCCGACCACACCCGCATCGCGCCGGTGGCGCCGTACAGGCCGGTCTGCTTGTTCTGGTCGTTGCCGATCCAGATCACCGCCAGGTGATCGCCCGTGTAGCCGGCGTACCAGCTGTCCACGCCGTCGTTGCTGGTGCCGGTCTTGCCGGCCGGCGACAGCTTGCCCAGGCCGTCGCTGAGCAGTTGCCGCGCGGTGCCGTTGCTGACCACCTGCTGCAGCGCCATGCCGACCAGGTTGGCGGCGATGGAGTCGCCCTCCTGCGCCGGCGCCGGGGTCTTGTCGTAGCGCTTGAGCAGCTTGCCCTGCGGATCGAGCACGCCGCGCACCGCATGCAACGGCTGGATCTCGCCGCCGGAGGCCAGGAACTGGTACAGCTGCGCCATCGCGTACGGGCTCTGGTCGGTGGCACCGAGGATCAGCGAAGGATTGACCTCGGCCTCGATGCCGGCCAGCACCTTCACCAGTTGCGCCACGCGCTCCGGCCCGACCTGCATGCCGACGCGCACCGTGGCCTGGTTGTAGGAATGCGCCAGCGCATCGACCACGCGCACGGTGCCGTGACTGCGGCCATCGGAATTGCCCGGGCTCCAGGTGCGGCCGCGGCCCAGTTGCACGGTGACCGGCGTGTCGTCGACCCAGCTGGCCAGCGAAAAACGGTCCGGCTGCGCCAGCGCCAGCAGGTACACGAACGGCTTGAGCAGCGAACCGACCTGGCGCTGCGCCTCGATCGCGCGGTTGAAGCCGGGCTGGGCCACGTCGCGGCTGCCGACCACCGCCAGCACCTCGCCGTTGTGGGTGTCGGTGAGCACCAGGCCGGCCTGCAGCGGCGGGCGCTTCTTGTTGGTCTCCAGCGCGGTGATGGTGCGCGTGACCGCGCCTTCGGCATAGGCCTGCGCCGACGGCGACATGCCGGTGAGCACGCTCAGGCCGGCGCCCTGCAGCGCGCTTTCGGGGTAATCGCGCGCCAGCTGGCGCCGCACCAGGTCGACATAGGCCGGGAAGCGGTTGGCGGCGACCAGGCCGGGTTCGGCCGGCACGCCCAGCGGTGCGGCCAGCGCCTTGCGGTAGGTGGGTTCGTCGATCAGCTCGCTCTCGCGCAGCTTGCCCAGCACGAAGTTGCGCCGGTCCAGCGCGCGCTCGGGATAGCGCCGCGGGTCGTAGTAGGACGGCCCCTTGACCAGGCCGATCAGCAGCGCCACCTGCTCCGGCGCCAGCGCATCGAGTTCGCGGCCGAACCAGAACTCCGCACCGGACGCGACACCATGCACCGCCTGGCTACCGCGCTGGCCCAGGTACACCTGGTTGAGATACGCCTCCAGGATGGTGCGCTTGTCGTAGCGCGCCTCCATGATCAGCGCGTACAGGATCTCGTTGAACTTGCGGGTGACCGTCTGTTCCTTGCCGATGCCGAGCAGGCCGCTGCGCGCCAACTGCTGGGTCAGGGTGCTGGCGCCCTGCCGGCTCTTGCCGCCGGAGCGCACCATCACCCAGGCCGCGCGGACCATGCCGCTCAGGTCGATGCCGTGGTGCGAATTGAAGTCGCGGTCCTCGACCGCCTGCAAGCCGGTGACCAGCAGTTCCGGCACCTCGTCCACACGCACCAGGCGCCGCTCTTCCTGCTTCTGCCCGTACAGCGTGGCGATGCGCGCCGGATCCAGCCGCGCGGCCTTGAGCGCCTTGCGCGTCTGCGCATCGCGCAGCGCCACCACGCGGCCGCCGGCCAGGCCGACCTCGATGCGCCGCGGCGCGACCCGCCCGTCGACGTCGACGTAGCCGCGGCTGGCGATGGTGAAGCGGCTGCCGTCCTGCTGGTAGCTGCCGGGGCGCTGGGCACCGGCGTCGGCGCGATAGCTGGCCGCATCCAGTTCGGTCTTCAGCGTCTGCGGGTCCATCGCCGTGTCCGGCGCCAGCACCAGCGGGCGCGCGTAGACACGGGTGGGGATCTGCCAGCGCAGTTCGCCGAAACGCTGGGTGACCTGTTTGTTCAGATAGACCGTGTACGGAATCAGGAAGCCCAGGCCGAGTGCGGCGGCGGCCAGGCCCCAGGTGAGCAGGCGCCGGCGCCATACGGCGGCGGGGCTGTCCAGGGCGTCGTCCTGATCGTCGGTGTCGTGATCGTCGTAGCGTCGGGGCACGGGAATGCGAGAATGTAAATTCCGCCGAGTCTAGCGCAGCCCAGCGGGCAGCGCGGCGCGACGGCCTCTTCGTTTAAGTTGGAGTGGTACCGGATGTCGATGTCGTGGGCGAATGCGCGCTACGCCCTGAACCGCCTGGCTGGCCTGGTCCGGCGCGGCCTGACCAGCCTGCGCACGCGCGGCTGGCGCAGCACCTGGGAGCGGTTGCGCGTGCATGCGCAACCGCTGCCGCCGCCGCAGCGCGCGCTGTTTGCGGTGGCGCCGGCGCCGTTCGCGCCGTTCGCGGTGCCGAACAGTCCGGCGCCCTTGGTCAGCATCGTGATCCCGGTCTACAACCACGTCGACCATACCCTCGCCTGCCTGCGCGCGTTGGCCGCGCATCCGCCAGCCGCCCCTTGCGAGATCCTGGTCATCGACGACGGCAGCAGCGATGCCACCGCGCAGTGGCTGCCGCAGATCGTCGGCCTGCACTACCACGTGCGCGAGCACAACGGCGGCTTCATCGCCACCTGCAACGACGGCGCTGCACGTGCGCAGGGCCGCTACCTGGTGTTCCTCAACAACGACACGGTGCCGCAACCGGGCTGGCTGGACGCGCTGCTGGACACCTTCGCGCAACTGCCGGAGGCCGGCCTGGTCAGCGCGCAACTGCTGTATCCCGACGGTCGCCTGCAGGACGCCGGCGGCGTGGTCTTCGCCGACGGCAGCGCGTGGAGCTACGGCCGCTTCGAGTCGCCCGAGGATCCGCGCTACGCCTACCTGCGCGACGTCGACTACGGCAGCGGCGCGGCGCTGGCGATCGAACGTGCGCGCTTCCTGGCACTGGGCGGCTTCGATACGCGCTACATGCCGGCGTACTACGAGGACACCGATCTCGCCTTCGCGGTGCGCGCCGCCGGCTTGCGCACGCTGGTGCAACCGGCCAGCCGCGTGGTCCACGACGAAGGCACCAGCAACGGCACCGACACCGGCAGCGGGGTCAAGGCCTACCAGGTGCGCAACCGCGCAGTCTTCGCCGCCAAGTGGGCCGAGGTGTTGCCGCGGCACCTGGCGCCGGGCACGGTGCCGACGCCAGCGCTGCTGCACCGCCAGCAGCGCCAGGTGCTGATCCTTGACGAAGCGCTGCCGCAGCCGGACCGCGACTCCGCCTCGCTGCGCCAGCTCAACCTGATCCGCCTGTTGCTGCAGGAAGGCGCCCACGTGGTGTTCGTGCCCAGCGAGCGCAGCTACGCCAGCCGCCACAGCGAGGCCTTGCAGCGGCTGGGTGTGGAGGTATGGCACGCGCCGTACCTGAAGAACCTCACTGGGTTCCTGCAGCAGCACGGCGCGCGCTTCCACAGCGTGCTGCTGGTGCGCCACCACGTCGCCCACGCCTGCCTGCCGCTGCTGCGCCGGTTCGCGCCGCAGGCACGGCGGCTGTTCGATACCGTGGACCTGCACTACCTGCGCGAACGCCGCGGCGCCGAACTCGCCGGCGACGCGCGCCTGCTGCGCGAGGCCGAGCGGACGCGCGCGCGCGAACTGGAGGTGATGGCGCAGGTCGACGTGACCGTGCTGGTCAGCGCGGTCGAACGCGAACAGTTGCAGCGCGAAGCGCCGCAAGTGCGCACGGCGCTGATCTCGAACCTGCACGAGGTCGCCGGTCCCGGCCTGCCGTGGGCGCAGCGCCGCGACCTGGTGTTCGTCGGCGGCTTCCGCCATGCGCCCAACGTGGATGCGGTGCGCTGGTTCCTGCAGGAGGTGTTCCCGGCGGTGCGCCTGCGCTTGCCGGAGGTGCGCTTCCACTGCATCGGTGCGGACATGCCGGAGGACATCCGCCGCCTCGGCGAGGCCACCGCCGGTGTCGAACTGCTCGGCCACGTCCCCGACATCGCCGCCTACATGGACGGCATGCGCATCGCCGTGGCGCCGCTGCGCTTCGGCGCGGGGGTCAAGGGCAAGGTCAACCTGAGCATGGCCCACGGCCAGCCGGTGGTGGCCACCGCCTGCGCGGTGGAAGGCATGCACCTGCGCGATGGCGAGGACGTGCTGATCGCCGACGAGGCCGCAGCATTTGCCGACGCCATCGCGCAGCTGTACGCCGATCCGGCGTTGTGGCAGCGGCTGGCCGACAACGGCCTGCGCAACATCGAGACCCACTTCTCGCTGGACGCTGCGCGCGCCACGGTGCGGGAGGCGTTCCTGGCGTGAGCGGCGGTGGCGCGCCGTTTTCTATCGCGTCGGGACTGACGTCCTTCCCACAACGTTGCCGCGCGCATCGCCGCTGCCTTAGGCCGTGCCGAGCAGATAACGCCCGCGCCGTAAAAAGTTCACGACACATGCGCTGTCCGAGTGCACCTGTGGGAGGGGCTTCAGCCCCGACGCATTGCAGCCTCAGCCAGCAGAAAAGCCTAACCCGTACTGCATGCGCTAACGCCCAGGGCTGAGGCTGCGCAGGCGGCGCTCGAACGCGGCCAGTTCCGGGGTGGACGGATCGATCGCGCGGGCGCGCTGCAGCGCCTGCCGCGCAAAGGTGGCATCGCCGCCGCCCAGGCGCTCGTCGCCGACCGCCAGCCAGCGCTGCGCCAGGCGCCGGCGGGCGGTGACCAGGCCGTTGCCGCCCGGGGCCAAGGCGCGCCAGGCGTCGTAGCAGGCGCTTGCCGCCAGCACCCGGTTGCCGCGCATGGCATCGTCGAAACAGCGTCGCAGCGCCGCCAGCACCCGCTGCTCGGCCGCGCGCACCCGCGCGTCGCGCGGTGCCAGGGTCTGTGCCGCGAGCAAGGTGTCGTAGGCGCTGGCGCCGGGCGGGGTGACCCAGTCGCCACGCGCCTCGGCGGCCTGCAGGTCGGCCAGCAGGCGCTGCAGGCGCCGCTCGCGCTCGGCCGGCGACACCCGCGCTTGCGGCGTGGCCTGGCTCTGCCGGGCGCGCTGCAGCGCCTGCTTGGCGTCGGCCAGGGCACGGCTGTCGGGTGCCAGCGCCTGGCCCTTGCGCAGCGCGCGCTCGGCCTCGCCGAAACGGAAATCGGCGGCGGCCCGGCTCGCCTGCAGGGCATAGCCCGCGGCGACCCGCTCCAGGCCGTCGCTGGCGCCCGCCGCATCCGGTACCGCCGCGCGCCACTGCGCGAAGGCGCGCGCTGCCGCGTCCAGGCGCTGCCGACGCAGGGCCTGCTCGGCGTCGTGCTGCAGGCGCTCCAGCGCCCGGTTCAGTTCCGCCTGGGTCTCGGGCAGGTCGACATGGCCGGCGTCGTAACCGCGCGCGCGCTCCACCAGCGCCGCGGCGGCGGCCAGGTCGCCGCGCGCCAGCGCGCTGCGCGCGTGCTGCAGCAGTTCCGACAGCGCATCCTCGCGGCCTTCCAGCGCCGCGGTGCGCTCAGGCGCGAACTCCAGCACTCGCTGGTACAGCGGCAGGGCCGCGTCCGGGCCATCGTCCAGATGCCCGTCGCGGCGCGCCTGCGCCGCCCGCTGCAGCAGTTGATCGATACCGGCATGCGCGGCCTCGCGCGCACGCAACGCCGCCTCGATGCGATCGGCATCGGCGCGCGGTACCTGCAGCGCACGCGCCAGGGCCAACGCCTCGCGCGCCTGCGGATAACGGCCGGCGGCCAGCGCCGCGCGCGCCTGGCCCAGCGCCGCGCGCCCGGTCGCGGCCAGCCCGACGCGCGCCTGCATGCGGTCGCCGTCCAGCGCCAGCGCGGCCTCGAAACGCTCGCGCGCGCCGCTGCCGTCGGCGGCGCTGAGCCGGCCCGCGCGCAGCGCCGCGTGGCCCTGGTCGAGCAATTGCTGGATGCGCGTCTCCGGCCAGATCAGGTCGGCCAGCGGGCGGCGGAACAGCACCAGCGTCGTGCCCAGCACCAGCAGCACCGCCAGCACCCAGCGCCAGACACGCCGGTCGCGCCACAGCGGCACCGGCCGCGGCCTGCGCTGGGGTTCGTCCCTGACCTGATCTGGCGGCATGCTCACCGCGCAAGCTTAGCGTCGGCCCGATGACGAACAGCTGTGCGTCGCCTCTCCCCCGCCCCGCCGGGGACGGCCAGAGCGGCCGCAGACGCCTGCGGCCCCGCGCGGCGCCGGCGCTCAGCCCAGCCGCCGCGCCTCGTGCACGCCCGGCAGCGCGTCGAGCTTGCCGAGCAAGGTGGACAGTTGCCCGTAGTCGCCGACCTTCAGCCGCAGCCGCAGTTGCGCCAGGCCACTGTCGCGCACGTTGTCGCTGTTGATCTCCAGCACGTGCGCCTCTTCCTGGGCGATCAGGTTGGTGATGTCCTTGAGCAACCAGCGCCGGTCCACTGCGCGCACCAGCACGTCGACCTCGTAGCCGCCGCCGGCCTGGCCCCATTCCACCGGCAGCACCCGCTGCGGATGGCTGGCGGCCAGCCGCGCGAACGCCGCGCAGTCGCTGCGGTGCACGGTGACGCCGCGGGTGCGGGTGAGATACCCGGCGATCGGCTCGCCGGCCACCGGCTGGCAGCAGCGCGCCAGTTGCACCAGCAGATTGCCCACGCCCTGCACGGTGAACTTGGATTTGCCCAGGCCGGTGCGCCGCGCGGTCGGCCGCGGCATGGCCGGCGCCGCCGGCTGCGCTGCGGCGCGCTCGGCCTCGTGCAGCGCGCGCCCGACCTGGCTGGGGCCGACATCGCCCAGCGCGACCTGGATGTACAGCTCCTCCACGCCCTCGGCATGGAACTTCTTCGCCGCCGGCAGCAGGTCGGCCTGCTGCAGGCCCAGGCGCTTGAGTTCGCGCTCCAGCAATTCCTTGCCGGCCTGCACGTTGCGCGCGCGGTCCAGCTTGTGGAACCAGGCGCGCACCTTGTCGCGCGAGCGCCCGCTGGCCAGGTAACCGTTGGCCGGCAGCAGCCAATCGCGGCGCGGCTCGGCCTCCTTGCCGGTGAGGATCTCCACGCGGTCGCCGCTGCGCAGCTTGTGGGTCAGCGGCACGATGCGGTTGTTGACCTTGGCGCCGCGGCAGCGGTGCCCGACCATGGTGTGCACGTGGTAGGCGAAGTCCAGCGGCGTGGCGCCCTGCGGCAGGTCGATCACCTCGCCCATCGGGGTCAGCGCATAGACCCGGTCCTCGACCAGCTCGGCGTCCAGCGCGCCGGCCAGCCCGCCCTGCTCACCGTCCTGCGACTGCTCCAGCAGCTGCCGCATCCAGGTGATCTTGCGGTCGAAGGCCTTCTCCGCCCCCTTGCCGCCTTCCTTGTACTTCCAGTGCGCCGCCACGCCCAGCTCGGCCTGCGCGTGCATGTCGTGGGTGCGGATCTGCACCTCGATCGTGCGCCCTTCCGGGCCGACCACCGCGGTGTGCAGCGAGCGGTAGTCGTTGGCCTTGGGCCGGGCGATGTAGTCGTCGAACTCGCTGGGCACCGGCGCCCACAGCGCGTGCACCACGCCCAGCGCGGCGTAGCAGGCGGCGACGTCGTCGACCATCACCCGTACCGCGCGCAGGTCGTACAACTGGTCGAAGGCCAGGCGCTTCTTCTGCATCTTCCGCCAGATGCTGTAGATGTGCTTAGGCCGCCCGCTGATCTCCGCGCGCAGGCCCTGCTCGGCCAGCGCCTTGGATAGGATTTTCTTGACCGCCTCGATGTAGCGCTCGCGCGCCACCCGGCTCTCGTCGACCTCGCGGGCGATGCGCCGGTAGGTGTCCGGCTCCAGGTGCCGGAACGCCAGGTCCTCCAGCTCCCATTTCAGCTGCCAGATGCCCAGGCGATTGGCCAGCGGCGCGTGGATGTCGCGGGTCAGCTGCGCCAGCGCGCGGCGCTGCGCCTCCGGCGCCTTGTCGGCCACGCGCATCTGCGCCAGTTGCCGCGCCAGCAGGATCGGCACCACCCGCAGGTCCTGCACGATCGACAGCAGCAGCCGGCGCAGGCCCTCGCTGTTGCGCCCGGCCTCGCGCCCGGCATGCAGCGCCCACACCTGGTCGGCGGCGTCCTGCGCCTCCAGCAACCCGGTCACCGCCTGCGCCCGCGCCGGCGGCGCCACCGGCAGTTGCGGCAACTGCGCGCGCAAGCCCGGCAGGTCGAACAGCACCGCGGCCAGCAGCGCAGCCTCGTCGGCCGACAGCAACGCCAGCGCATCCAGCGTGTCGGCCAGCACCGGCCACGGCAGCCGCGGCGGCTCGGGCTGCGCCTGCCAGGCCTGCAGCAGCGCCGCGCGCAGGGCGGGCGCCAGGGTCGCGGCCGCCGGGCGCTGCAGCAACGCCTCCAGGCCGGAGTGGACGGTGTGGTTCAAGGACGGACGCAGTCGACGAAAACGGGGCCGCCTACACTAACGCGCTTGTGCGCGTTCTCACAATTGCGCCGAGCGCACGCCTGCGCAGCACCACGCGCATACGCACCGCCAGCTCACTGTGACCCGGTTGCGACTTGCCACGCTTTTACCTGAATTTCACAACCGCCCCGACCCCCGCGCCTATGCTCGAACGCGATGGCAACCGCATGCTGTCCTGCATGCGCCGCTGCCGTCGCCCCTGGACCGACTCGAAGAGGAACGCACATGAAGAAGTGGAACAAGCCTGTGATCCGCGAGATCTGCGTCGGTGCGGAAATCAACTGCTACGCCTCCGGCGAGCTCTGACCCGCGCAACCCTCCTTTCCCGCGACCGAAGCGCGACCGGCCGGGGTATGTCTTCCATCCCCGAGCATGCCGCGCCGTGCTTGCGCGCGCCTGTGGCAAGAAAGAGCGAGGACGTGGACATCTGTCCACGCCCGAGCGATGACGCAGCCACGTGCGTGGGCAAACGCGGCCCATCGGGTTGAACCGCCAGGCTCGACGCGGCGTGTTCGGGGATGGGGGGCATCCCCTTATGCCAACGGAGACCGGATGCACCTCATCGTATTGGGATCGGCGGCAGGCGGAGGGCACCCGCAGTGGAACTGCCACACGCCCGCGAGCCAACGCGCGTGGCAGCAACACCCGGGTGCCCAACGCCGTACCCAGGCCAGCATCGCGGTCAGCGTCGACCGCCAGCGCTGGCTGTTGATCAATGCCTCACCGGATTTTCGCCAGCAGGTGCTGGCCACGCCGGCACTGTGGCCGCAGCGCGAGCAGCGCCATTCCCCGATCGAGGCCGTGCTGCTGACCAGCGGCGAGATCGACCATATCGCCGGCCTGCTGTCGATGCGCGAGAGCCAGCGCTTCGACCTGTATGCCAGCGGCCGCGTGCTCGAGTTGCTGGCGCAGAACCCGGTGTTCGACGCGTTGCATCCGGCCTACGTGCACCGCCACCCGTTCGCCCTGGACACGCCGCTGTCGCTGCTGGGGTTGCAGGTCACGCCGTTCGCGGTGCCGGGCAAGGTGCCGCTGTTCATGGAAAGCCGCCACAGCGGCGACCTGGCCGGCTCCGTCGAGGAAACGCTGGGCCTGACCATCGACGACGGCCAGCACCGCGTGCACTACATCCCCGGCTGCGCCGCGCTGACCGATGCCCTGCGCGCGCGGCTGGACGGCGCCGAGTTGGTGTTCTTCGACGGCACGCTGTGGTGCGACGACGAACTGGTGCAACTCGGCGTCAGCGCCAAGACCGGCCAGCGCATGGGCCACATGAGCATCGACGGCGCGGCCGGCACCCTGCGCGCCTTCGCCGATCTGCAGGTGGCGCGCAAGGTCTTCATCCACATCAACACCACCAACCCGATCCTCGACGCCGGTTCCCCGGAGCGCGCCACCGTCGCCGCGCACGGTTGGGACGTGGCCCACGACGGCATGGAGATCGCGCTATGACCCGAACCCCCGTATCGCCTGCGAGGCCGAGCCCGTGAGCGCCTTGCTGAGCCCTGAGCAACTGGAAACCGCGCTGCGCGCGATCGGCGCGCGGCTGTACCACGACCAGCATCCCTTCCACGCGCTGCTGCACAGCGGGCGCCTGAACCGCGGCCAGGTCCAGGCCTGGGCGCTGAACCGCTACGAGTACCAGCGCTGCATCCCGCTCAAGGACGCGGCGATCCTGGCGCGGATGGACGATCCGGCGTTGCGCCGGATCTGGCGCCAACGCATCGTCGACCACGATGGCAGCAGCGACGGCGAAGGCGGCATCGCCCGCTGGCTGCACCTGACCGACGCGCTCGGGCTGGACCGCGACCTGGTGCAGTCCGGCCGCGGCCTGCTGCCCGGCACCCGCTTCGCGGTGCAGGGCTACCTGCACTTCGTGCGCGAGAAGAGCCTGCTGGAGGCCATCGCCTCGTCGCTGACCGAGCTGTTCGCGCCGGGCATCATCAGCCACCGCGTGGCCGGCATGCTGCAGCACTACGACTTCGTTTCGCGCGAGGCGCTGGCGTATTTCGAGCATCGCCTGCACGAAGCCCCGCGCGATTCGGACTTCGCGCTGGACTACGTCAAGCGCCACGCCGACACCGTGGAGAAGCAGCGCCTGGTGCAGGACGCGCTGCGTTTCAAGTGCGGCGTGCTGTGGTCGCAACTGGACGCGTTGCACTTCGCCTACGTGCAGCCGGGTGTGGCCTGGCCGGACGCGTTCGCTCCCGACGCCGCGCAGGCAGCGGCATGAGCACGCTGGACGCTAGCAGCCAGCCGCGGCTCGCCGTTGGCGTGCGCCTGCAGCACGACCGCGCCCGCGACCAATGGGTGCTGCTGGCGCCGGAGCGGGTGATCGAGCTGGACGAGATCGCCCACGCCATCGTCTCGCGCTGCGACGGCACCCGCAGCCTGGCGGCGATCGCCGCGGACCTGGCCACCGAATTCGAGGCCGACCCGACCGAGGTCGAACGCGACGTGCGCGAACTGGCGCAGCAGTTGCACGCCAAGCGGCTGCTGCGCGCATGAGCGCGCCGGTGCCACCGCCGCTGTCGATCCTGCTGGAGCTGACCCACCGCTGCCCGCTGGCCTGCCCGTATTGCTCCAACCCGATCGAACTGGCCGGCCTGCGCGAGGAACTGGACACCGCCGGCTGGCGCTCGGCGCTGGACCAGGCCGCGGCGATGGGCGTGCTGCAGGCGCACTTCTCCGGCGGCGAGCCGATGCTGCGCAAGGACCTGCCCGAGCTGGTCGCGCATGCGCGCGCACTGGGCCTGTACAGCAACCTGATCACCTCCGGCGTGGCCGGCGGCGCGCCGATGCTGGCGGCCCTGGCCGCCGCCGGGCTGGAACACGTGCAGTTGAGCGTCCAGGACGCCGACGCCGCCGGCGCCGACCGCATCGCCGGCTACCGCGACAGCCTGGCGAAGAAACGCGCGTTCGCCGCGGCGGTGCGCGCGCTCGACCTGCCGCTGACGATCAATGCGGTGATCCACCGGCACAACGCCGAACGTGTTCCGGCAATGATCGAGCTGGCGCTGGAGCTCGGCGCCGAGCGCCTGGAAGTGGCCCATACCCAGTACTACGGCTGGGGCCTGCGCAATCGCGCCGCGCTGATGCCCAGCCGCGCGCAGATCGACGCCACCGTGGCCGCGGTGGACGCCGCGCGCCTGCGCCTGCAGGACCGCCTGCACATCGATTTCGTCACCCCCGACTACTACGCGCACCGGCCCAAGGCCTGCATGGGCGGCTGGGGCCAGCGCTTCGTCAACATTTCCCCGCGCGGCGACGTGCTGCCCTGCCACGCCGCCGAGACCCTGCCGGACATGCGCTTCGAGAACCTGCGCACGCGGCCGCTGGCGGCGATCTGGGCAGACGGCGAGGCCTTCGTGCGCTTCCGCGGCAGCGCCTGGATGCCCGAGGTGTGCCAGGGCTGCCCGAAGCGCGAGATCGACTGGGGCGGCTGCCGCTGCCAGGCGCTGGCGCTGAGCGGCGATGCCGCGACCCTGGACCCGGTCTGCGAACGCGCCCCGGCGCACGCGGCACTGCAGGCGCTGGCGCAGCGCGAAGCCGCCGCGCCGGCGCCGGACTTCGTGTACCGGCGGCCGCCACGCGCGGCCGTCGCGCCCGCCGCCGACGACTGAGGCCGGGCGCCGACGCGGCCCCGGGTGCGCCGGCGGGCGGTGCGCCGTCACCGCTTGCGACTACACTACCGCGCATCCCACTGCCCGGATCCCCGCCATGTCCCTTGCGCGTCTCGCCTCCCTGGTCCTGTGCGCGGCGCTCGCCGTATCCTCCGCCCCGGCACTCGCCCAGCGCACCGTCTCCGGCGATCTGCAGACGCAGATGTCGCCGCAGGAGTTCAAGGCCGCCGGGCTGGACAAGCTGTCGCCGCAGGAACTGGCCGCGCTGAACGACTGGCTGCAGGGCAAGGTCGCCAAGGAGACCGCGGTGGCGCTGGAAAAGGCCAAGGAGGAAGGCCGCCGCGAGGTGATCACCAAGAACCGCGGCTTCTTCGACTTCGGCAGCGCCGAGCCGATCGAGAGCACCCTGGTCGGCGAGTTCACCGGCTTCGGCAAGGGCCGCAAGTACGTGCTGGCCAACGGCCAGGAGTGGGAACAGACCGAGGCGGCAAGCCTGTCCAGCGTGCGCCTCACCGCGCCCAAGGTGAAGATCACCCCCGGCATCGCCGGCGTCTGGTACATGCAGGTCGGCACCTACAACACTCGCGCCAAGGTCCGCCGCGTCAAATAGGGTCGCAGCCATGCACCTGCGTCCGCGGCCGGGCCTGGCCGACGCCTCGCACAGCGTCGCCGATGCGCTGCGCCGGCGCCTGCGCGCCAGCGATGTGTGGTTCATCGCCCTGGCCCTGCTGGTCGGCGTGATCGCCGGCCTGCTGACCCTGTTGCAGAGCAGCCTGGCGCACGGCGCGCAGGCCTTGCTGTACGGCCTGGACGCCGACGAGCGGCTCAGCGCCATGTCCGAACTGAGCGTGCAGCAGTTGCTGGTGCTGCCGCTGGGCGGGCTGCTGGTCGGCCTGCTGGGCATGGCCGCGCGCGCGCGCAAGCGCCAGTTGGTCGACGCCGTTGAAGCCAACGCGCTGTACGGCGGGCGCATGTCGATGCGCGACAACCTGATCGTCTCCGTGCAGACCCTGTTCTCCAACGGCGTCGGCGCCTCGGTGGGCCTGGAAGCGGCGTATACGCAGATGGGCGCGGGCACCGGCTCGCACCTGGGCCGGGTGCTGCGCCTGCGCCGCGCCGACATCCGCACCCTGGTCGGCGCCGGCGCCGGCGCGGCCATCGCCGCCGCCTTCGGCGCGCCGCTGGCCGGCGCGTTCTACGCGTTCGAGATCGTCATCGGCGCGTACTCGCCCTCGGCGCTGGCGCCGGTGGCGGTGGCCTCGCTGGGCGCGGTGTTCGTGTCGCAGCTGGCCGGGGTGCAGCCGTACCTGCTGCCGGCGTCGGCGGCCTCGGCGCTGGAGGCGCGCGACTACCTGCTGTATGCGCTGCTCGGCGTGCTCTGCGCGCTGCTGGCGGTCGCGGTGATGCGCCTGATCGGCGCGATCGAACAGGCGATCAACCGCAGTCCGCTGCCGCGCTGGGCGCGCCCGGTGGCCGGTGGCCTGCTGCTGATCCCGCTGGCACTGATCACCCCGCAGGTGCTGTCCTCCGGGCACGGCGCGCTGCACCTGGACCTGACCAGCCCGACCTCGCTGCGCTGGCTCGGCATCCTGTTGCTGCTCAAGTGCCTGGGCTCGGCGATCTCGCTGGGCTTCGGCTTCCGCGGCGGCCTGTTCTTCGCCTCGCTGTTCATGGGCTCGCTGGTCGGTGGGCTGTTCGCCGGCGTGCTGAATCTCGGCAGCGGCATGGCCCTGGTCGACGGCACCGCCGCCTCGCTGGCCGGCATGGCGGCGATGGCCGCCGCCGTGGTCGGCGCGCCGATGACGATGGCGATGCTGGTGCTCGAGGGCACCCACGACTTCGTGCTGGCCAGCGCGGTGATGGTGGCGGTGCTGGTGGCCAACACCATCGTCCGGCAGATCTTCGGCTACTCGTTCTCCACCTGGCGCCTGCACCTGCGCGGCGAAACCATCAAGAGCGCGCGCGACGTGGGTTGGGTCAAGCATCTCAGCGCCGGACGGATGATGCGCAAGGACGTGCATCCGCTGGCCGCCACCACCAGCGTCGCCGAGTTCCGCCGCCGTTTCCCGCTCGGGTCGGGCACCCGCGTGGTGCTGGAGGACGAGAACGGCCACTACGCCGGCCTGGTCACCGTGTCCACCGCCTATGCCGATGGCGTCAACGCCGACGCGGCCATCGTCGACTACGCCGGCAACCGCGACGTCGCCCTGCCCGCCGACACCGACGTGGTGACCGCCATGCGCCAGTTCGACCTGACCCAGAGCGACGAACTGGCCGTGGTCGACGAACAGGGCAAGGTGCTGGGCGTGCTCAGCGAAAGTTTCGTGCGCAAGCGCTATGCCGAGGAACTGGACAAGCGCCAGCGCGAGCTGATGGGCGAGCGGGTGGATGATTGAGGGCGGGGAGTGGGGAGTGGGGATTCGCAGGACTGCTGGCCCCTGAGAGGTTTAGGGCCGTGATCGCATGTCGTAGGAGCCGCTTCAGCCGCAACGCGTTGGCGCAAAAAGGTCGCGGCTGAAGCCGCTCCTACCCCGCACCGGCAAGATGCTGCTGCGCCGGCGCTTGGCTCCCCGAAAGACGTGCCATTACCGCGCAACTCGCTTGCCCTCCACACGGCGCAACTTTCTTGTGCAAGGGCTTCAGTCCCGACGCTTTTTGCGTCAATGCGTCGGGACTAAAGTCCCTCCCACAACGGTCGCCGTGACCACTCCACGCGGGGCATCTCCCTTTGTGGGAGGGGCTTCAGCCCCGACGCAGTATCGCCAGAGCATCGGGAATGCAGGGCACCTTCAACCATCCCGGGGGCGTACGCGTAGGAGCGGCGTCAGCCGCGACGAGGCCTTGCCGGCAACACCGTGGCGGCTGAAGTCGCTCCTACAGATGCAATGACATGTATGACGAACGCGGGTGATGAAACCTGCCCTGAAATCCCTCCCACAGAACGCTGCAAAAGCGAACGCCGCGGCCACGGGCAGCAGGAACAGCACGGGAATCCTGCCACCAATCCCCAATCCCCAATCCCGAATCACCGCAATTGCGCCACCCGCTGCGCCAGCTTCTTGGCCGAGATACCGGCGCGGGCACCCAGCTCCTGGGCGAACAGCGACACCCGCAGTTCTTCCAGGTCCCAGCGCAGCGCCTGCCACTCCGGCGTGTCTGCACGTCCAGCCGCGGCCGCGTCGGCCAGTGCGTCGACGAAGGGCTTCAGCTCCAGCATGCGCGCCTGGTCGCGGGCCGGGTCGCGCTTGGCGCGTTCGGCGCGCAGGATCATCGCGCGCAGATAGCGCGGGAACTGCGCCAGCGCGGTAGCCGGGGTCTCGCGCAGGAAGCCCGGATGCAGCAAGGCCGCCAGTTGCGCGCGCAGGTCGTCGAGGTTGCCGCTGGCCCAACCCATCAGCGGCGATTCCAGTTGCGGCTTCAGATCGGCGGCCGCGCCCATGATCGCCTCGGCCAGCTTCAGCCGTTCCATCGCCTCGCCGAACAGCTGCCTGGCGGCGGCGTCGCGGCGCTGGGCGAAGCTGTCCGCGTCGCGGATCGCCTCCAGCCCCTGCTCCAGCAGCGCGTTCAACGCCGCCTCCACCAGGTCGCCGCGCAGGCGCTCCTGCGACTCGATCGCCGCATACAGCAGCCCGGTCTTGGGCGACACCGGCAACTGCTTGCGCGCCTGCTTGACCTTGTCGGCCAGGCCGATCTCCAGCAGCCGGCGCACGCCGCGCGGATGCGCGGACTCGGCCTGCGCACGGTCGGCGAAGATGCGCAGCGCGGCGCTGTCGCCCTCGTCCACCAGCGCCGGATACGCCGGCACGCCGGCTTCGCCCGGCACCTGCAGTGGAATCGGCGTGGCCGGGAATTCGCGCAGCCCGGTCGCGGCCATGGCACGGCCGGCGCGCGCGGCGAAGGCCTGCCCGGCACGTTCGCCGAAGCGCGCACGCAGCACGTCCAGGTCGCGCGATTCGGCCAGCACCTTGCCGGCATCGTCGCGCAGGCGCAGGTTCATGCGCAGATGCGGCTCCAGCGTGCTCTCGTCGAACTCCAGCGCACTGAGCGGCGCGCCGGTGGCACGCTGCAGGAAGCGCGCCAGCTCACCACGCATGTCGTCGGCGCTGGGCTGCGGGAATGCCTCGTAGAACGCACGGGCGAAGTCCGGCGCCGGCACGTAGTTGCGGCGCAGCGCCTTGGGCAGGCTGCGGATCAGCGCCGCGGCCTTGTCGGTCACGAAGCCGGGCGCCAGCCACGACAGCCGTGCCGGGTCGAGCGCGTTGAGCAGGTGCACCGGCACCTCCAGGGTCACGCCATCGTCGGCCGCGCCCGGTTCGAACCGGTACTGCAGCGGCAGCCGCGCATCGCCCAGCGGGAAGTACTTGGGATAGCGCTCGGCCTCGCTGCCCTCGCCCGGCAGCAGGTCGGCCAGCGACCAGTGCAGCGCGCGCCGCTGCTCCGGCGCCAGCGCCTTCCACCAGGCATCCAGGCCGGAGGCGGAATGGATCTCGCCGGGAATCCGGTCCAGGTACCAGCGCGCCTGCCAGTCCTCGTCGGCGACGATGCCGGCGCGGCGCAGCTTGGCCTCTTCCTCGTGCGCCTGCGCCAGCACCTTCTGGTTGTCGGCGACGAAGCTGGCACGGGTGTTGATCTCGCCCGGCACCAGGCCCTGGCGCACGAACAACTCGTGCGCACCCGGCGGATCGATGCGGCCGTAGTGCACCGGCTTCTTCGGCGCCAGCACCAGCCCGAACAGGCTGATCTGCTCGGAAGCCAGCACCTGCCCCTGCGCGCGCGACCAGTGCGGATCGAAATGCTTGCGCGCCAGCAGGTGCGGCAACTCGGCGATCACCCAATCCGGCTCGATCGCGGCGTTGGTCAGGCCCCACACCTTCTGCGTGTCCAGCAGCGTCGCCGGCAGCGCCCACGGCGGCGGCTTGCGCGCCAGCGCCGAGCCGGGGAACAGCAGGAAACGGCGCTGCCGCGGCGCCTGGAAATCGCCTTTCTCGGTGCGGTGGCCGACCTGGGTCGGCAGCCCGGCCAGCAAGGCGCGGTGCAGCGCCTGGTAGGCCGCGGCGCGCTCGCGCTCGCTGGCGCGCGGCGCCTCGCCCGACTCGGCGGGCGCCGGTGGCGGGGCCTGGGCCGCCGGTGCGGGCGTGGCCGGCGTGCCGGTGCCACGGCCTTCGCGGGCCAGGCGCGCGGCGCGGTGCAGCTGCCCGCGGGTCGCGCGCGCCGCGGTCTCGGCATCGCGCGCCGGCGCGGGCGCGGAAGCGCCGGCCAACAGCGGCCGCAGGGAGGCCTCCTCCGGCTCCTCGGCCCAGCCCAGTTCCGCGCACAGCAGATGCAGCTGGCGGTGCAGTTCGCGCCACTCGCGCATCCGCAGGAAGCCGAGGAAATGCCGCCCGCACCAGTCGCGCAGTTTGGACTGGGTCAGTTCCTCGTGCGCCTGCCGGTAGCCGTCCCACAGGCGCAGGATGCCGACGAATTCCGAGCGCGCGTCGGCGAACCTGGCATGTGCGTTGTCGGCCGCCTCGCGCGCCTCCGGCGGGCGCTCGCGCGGGTCCTGGATGCCCAGGAACGCGGCGATCACCAGCATCGGCCGCAGGCAGCCGTGCTGCTGCGCCGCCACCAGCATCCGCGCCAGCTTCACGTCCACCGGCAGCCGCGCCATCTTGCGGCCGATCTCGGTGAGCTTGCGCAGGCCGTGGCGGTCCGGCTCGCCGACCGCGCCCAGTTCCACCAGTTGCTGCCAACCATCGGCCACCGCACGCTCGTCCGGCGGCTCCAGGAACGGGAAATCCTCGATCCGTCCCAGCCCCAGCTGCAGCATGCGCAGGATCACCCCGGCCAGGCTGGAGCGGCGGATCTCTGGATCGGTGAACGCCGGCCGCGCCTGGAAATCCGCCTCGGCGTAGAGCCGGTAGCAGATGCCTTCGGCGATGCGGCCGCAGCGGCCCTTGCGCTGGTTGGCGCTGGCCTGCGAGATCGGCTCGATGTGCAGGCGGTCGAGCTTCTGCCGCGGGCTGTAGCGCTTGACCCGCGCGTAGCCGGGATCGACCACGTAGCGGATCCGCGGCACCGTCAGCGAGGTTTCGGCGACGTTGGTGGCCAGCACCAGGCGCCGCCGCGGGCCGGGGTTGAACACCCGGTCCTGATCGGCGTTGGAGAGCCGGGCGTACAGCGGCAGCACCTCGGTCTCGCGGTACTTGCGCCGTTCCAGCGCATGGTGCGCATCGCGGATCTCGCGCTCGCCGGGCAGGAACACCAGCACGTCGCCGCGCGGATCCAGCCGGGTGATTTCGTCCACGGCCGCCACGATCGCGTCGTTGACTGAGAGGCCGGGAGTCGGGATTCGGGAGTCGGGATTCGAAACGGCGGTTGGCCGCGCGCGTTCGGCGTCACTGGCTTCTGCCAATCCCGCGCGCTCCTCGACAGCCGCAGGCTGGCCATCCCCACTCTCCAATCCCGGCTCCTCCAGCGGCCGATAGCGCACCTCTACCGGATAGGTGCGGCCTTCCACGCTGATCACCGGCGCATCGTCGAAATGCGCGGCGAAGCGCGCGGTGTCGATCGTCGCCGAGGTCACGATGACCTTCAGATCCGGGCGCTTGCGCAGCAGCTGCTTCAGATAGCCGAGCAGGAAATCGATGTTGAGGCTGCGCTCGTGCGCCTCGTCGACGATGATCGTGTCGTAGCTGGACAGCCAGCGGTCGCTGGCGATCTCGGCCAGCAGGATGCCGTCGGTCATGAACTTGATCCGCGTCTGCTCGCCGACGCGGTCGTTGAAGCGCACCTGGAAGCCCACCGTCTCGCCCACTGGCGTGCGCAACTCCTCAGCCACGCGGCTGGCCACCGCGCGCGCGGCGATGCGCCGCGGCTGGGTGCAGCCGATCATGCCGGCGGCGCCGCGACCGGCGGCCAGGCACAGCTTCGGCAACTGCGTGGTCTTGCCCGAGCCGGTCTCGCCGGCGATCACCACCACCTGGTGGTCGCGGATCAGCGCCACGATGCGCTCTGCCTCGCGCGCGATCGGCAGCTGCGGATCCAGGGTGATCGCCGGCTGCTGCGCCGCGCGCGCGGCGCAACGCGCCTGCGACGCCTGCAGCGCCTGCTCGAACGTGGCCTCCAGCGCGGCATTGCCGGGCGCGGCCTGCCAGCGCGACCATAGGCCCAGCAGGCGGCCGCGGTCGCGGGTCAGCGCGCCGTCGATCGCGGCGCGACGTTCGCGCAGGCGTGCCGGTACGGAGGGTTTTTCGATAGCGTTCATCAATCGGATGCCATTGAACGTTGAATCACAGCACATGCTTTAGTCTGTCTATTGTGACGCCATCTCATCCGTAACCCCCAGGAGGAACTTCCCATGGCCAAGAGCAAGACCCCCGGCAAGACCAAGAACTCCACCAGCAAGGCCATCGCCGGCCAGCCGCTGGCCGGGCTGGCGCCGTCTGCGCCCAACATCGATATCGGGATCGGCGGCGGGGATCGCAAGAAGATCGCCGACGGCCTGTCGCACTACATGGCCGACGCCTTCACCCTGTACCTGAAGACCCACAACTTCCACTGGAACGTGACCGGGTCGATGTTCAACTCGCTGCACCTGATGTTCGAGACCCAGTACACCGAGCAGTGGGCGGCGCTGGACGACGTCGCCGAGCGCATTCGCGCCCTGGGCTTCAACGCCCCCGGTTCGTACAAGGAATACGCGGCGCTGACCTCGATTCCGGAAGAGGAAGGCCTCAGCGACAGCGCCGACTGGCGCGAGATGGTGCGCCAGCTGGTAGTCGGCAACGAAGCGGTGTGCCGCACCGCGCGCAAGGTGCTCAAGACCGCCGACGACGCCGGCGACGACCCGTCGGTGGACCTGCTGACCCAGCGCCTGCAGACCCACGAGAAGTACGCCTGGATGCTGCGCTCGCTGCTGCAGTAAGGGATGCCGCCCTGCCTGCCTGGCAGGCAGGGCGCGCCGCTAGGTCGGGCGACGCTGCGTGCGCTCCGCCGCGCGAATTGGGCGGCAATGCATGCCGATCGCTGCCTCGTCACGCCTGGCTCCCGTTGTAGGAGCGGCTTCTCGTAGGAGCGGCTTCAGCCGCGACCAACGCTCAGGACAAGGCCCGGTCGCGGCTGATTCCGAAAGAAGACAGGCGCCGCTGCTACCGGGACCTGCGAGGCGCCAGCCGGGTGCATTGTGGGCGGGACTTCAGCCCCGACGCCTTGCAAGGCCGGGCCAGGCAAGCTTGGTTCGTCATCGCCGCACTAGCCGTGAGTCCTACAGCACGCCGCACCTTCGCCTGATACGCGCCTGCGGACATCCGGAAGGCAACCGCCCTTGCGCGGCGCGGTATCCTACACAGATGTCTTCCCCCGCCCACGCCTTGCTCAGCCGCGTCTTCGGCTACGACCAGTTCCGCGGCCTGCAACAGGACATCGTCGAACACGTCGCCGCCGGTCACGATGCGCTGGTGCTGATGCCCACCGGCGGCGGCAAGTCGCTGTGCTACCAGATCCCCTCGCTGCTGCGCGACGGCACCGGCATCGTGATTTCGCCGCTGATCGCACTGATGCAGGACCAGGTCGAGGCGCTGCGCCAGCTCGGCGTACGGGCCGAATACCTCAACTCCACCCTGGACGGCGAGACGGCACAGCGGGTCGAGCGTGCCCTGCTGGCCGGCGAGCTGGACCTGCTCTACGTCGCCCCGGAACGGCTGCTGACCCCGCGCTTCCTGTCGCTGATCGAGCGCAGCCGCATCGCCCTGTTCGCCATCGACGAGGCGCACTGCGTGTCGCAGTGGGGCCACGACTTCCGCCCCGAGTACCGCCAGCTCACCGTGCTGCACGAGCGCTGGCCGCAGACCCCGCGCATCGCCCTCACCGCGACTGCCGATCCGCCGACCCAGCGCGAGATCGCCGAGCGCCTGGACCTGGCGCAGGCCCGCCACTTCGTCAGCTCCTTCGACCGCCCCAACATCCGCTACACCGTGGTACAGAAGGACAATGCGCGGCGCCAGCTGCTGGACTTCCTGCGCGCGCACCGCGGCAGCGCCGGCATCGTCTACTGCATGTCGCGGCGCAAGGTCGAGGAGACCGCCGACTTCCTGGCCCGCGAAGGCCTCAACGCCCTGCCCTACCACGCCGGCCTGCCGGCCGAGGTGCGCGCCGACAACCAGCGCCGCTTCCTGCGCGAGGACGGCATCGTGATGTGCGCCACCATCGCCTTCGGCATGGGCATCGACAAGCCCGACGTGCGTTTCGTCGCCCATACCGACCTGCCCAAGTCGCTGGAGGGCTACTACCAGGAGACCGGCCGCGCCGGCCGCGACGGCGAGGCCGCCGAGGCCTGGCTGTGCTACGGCCTGGGCGACGTGGTGCTGCTCAAGCAGATGATCGAGCAGGGCGAGGCCGGCGAAGAGCGCAAGCGCGTGGAACGGCGCAAGCTCGACCAGTTGCTGGGCTACTGCGAATCGATGCAGTGCCGCCGCCAGGTGCTGCTGGCCGGCTTCGGTGAGACCTATCCGCAACCCTGCGGCAACTGCGACAACTGCCTGCAGCCGGCCGACGCCTGGGACGCCACGGTGGCCGTGCAGAAGGCGCTGAGCTGCGTGTACCGCAGCGGCCAGCGCTTCGGCGTCGGCCACCTGATCGACATCCTGCGCGGCACCGAAGGCGAGAAGATCAAGCAGTTCGGCCACGACCAGCTCAGCACCTACGGCATCGGCAAGGACCTGGACGCGCGCGCCTGGCGCGGCGTGTTCCGGCAACTGGTCGCCACCGGCCTGCTGGAAGTGGACAGCGACGCCTACGGCGGCCTGCGCCTCACCGACGCCAGCCGCCAGGTGCTCAAGGGCGAACGCAAGATCATGATGCGCCGCGAACTGCCCAGCCGCGGCCGCGAACGCGGCGACCGCAGCGGCAGCCCGCGCACCGGCGTACCGGTGCAGGCGCAGGACCTGCCCCTGTTCAACGCCCTGCGCGACCTGCGCGCCGGCCTGGCCAAGGAGCAGAACGTGCCGGCCTTCGTGATCTTCCACGACAGCACCCTGCGCAATATCGCCGAGCAGCGCCCGAGCAGCCTGGACGAGCTGGCGCGGGTCGGCGGCATCGGCGGCAGCAAGCTGGCCCGCTATGGCCAGCAATTGCTGGACGTGGTGCACGCGCAGGGTTGAGCCGCAGCACCGGTGCCCGCAGCGTCGGCACGCTGCCGCGCGCCCCGCGGCACCGACAGGCCGGGTTCAACGTGGTATTGATAGCGTCAGCGTCATGGCGGAGCGTTCCATCGGCCCCGCCCGGCCCCTTTCTCCTGGCGGATGCCCGATGAACCGCAGCCTCCTTCTCCTCGTCTGCACCCTGCTTGCCGGCCCGGCCCTGGCCCAGACCGCCGATGCCACCGGCGACAGCGAGGCGGCCAAGCGCAAACTCGACCTGAGCGTGCCGCAGCAGCCGATCACCTATGCCGATCCCGGCACCAAGGCCGATCCGCCGGGTGCCTATTACGGCGACACCAGCGGCACCTCGGCCTCGGCACAGAAGGCCGCGGCGGCGCAGGCGCGCGCCGAGGCCCTGCAGGCGCAGGCCGACCGCTGCAACGGCGACGTGCACGGCAGCGTCGCCACCGGCATCGGCTATTCCACGCATGGCGGCAACAGCAACTACCAGGCCGCCAATCTGAACATGTGCAAGACCTCCTACACCGACGACGGCAAGCCACGGCAGATGGGCATCAGCATCAGCGTCGGCCGCGGCGATGGTCCGGTATTCGGCCGCGGCTACTACCCCGGCGCCTACGGCCCGCCGCCGTTCGGCTGGTAAGCGCGGCGACGCACGGGCAGCGCCAACACAACAACCCGCTGCCGCCGCGATCGAACCTCGTAGGAGCGGCTTCAGCCGCGACGGGGCGTTCCCGGTAATCCGGTCGCGGCTGAAGCCGCTCCTATCGCACATTTCCCGAAGTTGCTGGCAGTGCCGCCAATCGCCCAGGTGCGTATGGACGCAGCCTGAGGTTCTCCGGCAGCCACGCGCCCCCCCCCCCCCCATTCACGCCCACACTCGCCGCACTGCGCAGTACGTCGTGTCGTGCTAGCAACGCTGAGTCCGCCCCCGCGCCTGCTCATGCTCCTGTGCAGGCAGACGCCCCCGATCATGCCGCCATGTGGGCGGCGCTCGTTGCCAGCGCGAAGCGCGCACCAGCGCACCCCTTCAAGAGTGCCGCCGTCACGCTCGTGGCAACGGGATCGACCAACGCGCCACCGCACGCGCGACAACGACGCATCGCGTCTACAATCGCGCTGCACCGACGTCTGCGCGTGCGACGGCGACACGCCCAGCAGCATGCGCCTCGCCGGTCGGCACCAGGCCGTCATCCTCCTTCATGTGGCACCGCTTCCCCCCGAGCTCACGCCATGTCCAACATAGTCCGGCTGCACAGCGCCCGCGAACGCGAGCAGCGCCTGCACGATGACGTCCTCGATGCGGCCGAACGCTGCATAGTCGAGAACGGCCTCGGCGCCACCACCTTTGAACTGATCGCCGGGACCGCCGACGTGCCCAGCAGCGCGGTGCGCCGGCAATTCGACGACAAGCGCAGCCTGGTCCAGGCGCTGATGGAACGCGGCTACGAGCGCGCGATCCGCACGATGTGGCTGCTGCAGCCACCGCCGCACCAGGACGCCACCGCCTTCATCGCCGGGGCGTTGGAAGAGTGGCTGGTCGCCGACGCCAACCAGCGGCGGCGGCGCCTGGACCTGGAGATGGACCTGGCCGCGGCGCGCGATCCCGAACTGGCGCAGTACGCGCGCCGGCTCAACGTGTCCCTGGTGCAGAACCTGGGCGACCTGCTGCGGCGCATGCTGCGCGACCATGGCTGGAGCGGCGGCGAGGCGGAGTTTCAGGCCCGCGTCTATGCGGTCGCGGCGATGTGCGGCGGCCTGCACATGATGATGACCACCGGCGTGGAGCTCAACCGCATGCACCTGCAGCTGATCCTGAGCGAGAGTCTGGCCGGGATCTTCAGTACGGCGCGCGCGTAACGCGGCCCGGGGGCGCCCGACGTGCGCGCCTCACGCGTACACGTCGCGGGATGCCGACAAACACCCGGCATGCCAAGCGGATGCCACGCTCAGCTGGATCGCATGCACCGTGCATGGTCGACCGCTACCGTTGCAAGTGCGGCGAACCAGGTGGGCGAGATCGCAGGACACGTACATGCCATCCGATCCAGCGTGACACGCGAACACGATCTCCGCGGCGCCAGACCGCAACCGGGTCCGCGCGCGGCCCGCACCTTCGCAACACGGCAGTGCGCAAGCACCGATCAGATCGGCGGCAGCTACCCCTGCATGCGCTGCGCCGCGCTGCGCATAGCCTGGCCGATGTGCTGCAAGGTCCTGGAACGGACCGCAACGTGCTGCCAGTACAGCGGCACGTCGAGCCAGCGCTGCGGATCGACGACGACGATCTGCTGCTGGCGCAGGGCGGCTGCAAGCATCTGCTCCGGCGCCAGGCACCAGCCCAGTCCACGCGCGGCCGCCTCGACGAAGCCGATGGAGGTCGGCAGATAGTGGATCGGCGGGCTCAGCCGCGAGCGGGTGATACGGCGCACGAAGCGCGCCTGCAGTGCGTCCTTGCGGTTGTAGACGATCATCGGGGCGCGCGCCAGCGCCGCCGCATCCAGACCATCGGCGAAGTACTGGGCGAAAAAGACCGGCGAGGCGATCGCACGGTAGCGCATCGCGCCCAGCGGCAGCACATTGCAGCCCTGCAAGGCCTTGCCGACGGAGGTGACGGCTCCGAGCACCGCCCCACTGCGCAGCAACTCCAGTGTGTGGTCCTGGTCGTCCACGCGGATGTCGAACAGGAAACCGTGCGCGTCGTGCAGGGCCGCCAGCGCGTCCAGGAACCAGGTCTGCAGCGAGTCGTCGTTCACCGCGATGGCGATGCTGCGCGCCACGGCGCTGCCGGTGGGCGCGGGCAGCAAGTCGGCCACCGCCTCGGCTTCCAGCGCCTGCATCGGCCGCACGCTGCGCAGCAGGCGCTCGCCGGCCGGTGTCGGCCGGCAGGGAGCCTGGCGCACGATCAGCACCTGGCCGAGCCGGTCTTCCAGCGCCTTGATCCGCTGCGATACCGCCGACGGCGTCAACGCCAGGCGGCGCGCGGCGGCCTCGAAACTTCCTTCTTCCAGCACGGCGGCGAAGGCGGACAGTTGGGGATGAAGCAGATCCATGGCAACGACGCAGATTAGAAACGCTTCACAGCGTACAGAAAAACGAGTTTGGCTAATGCGGGCGGCGCGTGCAGCATGCTCGCCCCACCCACCAGGACCTTGCGCATGTGGCTGCACGCACTGTTGGCCGGCCTCGTCGCCGGCGCCGGCCTGATCGTCGCCATCGGCGCGCAGAACGCCTTCGTGCTGCGCCAGGGACTGCAGCGTCGGCACGTCGGCCTGGTCGTGGCCGTGTGCGCCGCCAGCGACATTGCGCTGATCGTCCTCGGCGTGTCGGGCATCGGCGCCGTGGTGGATGCCTGGCCAGGCGTGCTGCAGGGATTGCGTTTCGGCGGCGCGGCCTTCCTCGGCGCATACGCGCTGCTGGCGGCGCGCCGCGCCTGGCGCGGCAGCGGCGGCCTGCTGGCGCAAGGCCAGGACCAGCAAAGCTGGCGACGCGCCCTGCTGACCTGCCTGGCCTTCACCTTCCTCAACCCGCACGTGTACCTGGACACCATGGTGCTGTTGGGCAGCCTCTCGACCCGTTACCCGGGACAACTGCGCTGGGCGTTCGCACTCGGCGCCTGCCTGGCCAGCGTGACCTGGTTCTGCAGCCTCGGCTACGGCGCGCGGCTGCTGCAGCCGGTGTTCCGCAAGCCCGCTGCGTGGCGCCTGCTGGATGCGTCAGTCGCGCTGTTCATGCTGGGACTGTGCCTGTCGTTGCTCCTGCAGCCCCTGGGGTAAACGCTCAAGGGCATTGACGGCCCACACGGCGCGACTGCACCGCTGCAGACACGCCGACACCCCAGGCCGCCAAGCACGTGCCAGCACTGCCGCATTCCGAACTGCCCTCCGCTTCCAGACGACGAGGACAGACTTTCATAATCGCGCGGGGCATGCGCTTCAGCGGCCCGCCGAGCGCGACGAGAAGCCAGCAACAAAAACCCCGGCGCATGGCCGGGGCTTGAGGATACTGATCGTGGCGCCTACGGCGTCAGGTCAATCCCAGAAGTTGTTGTAGTCGCGCGGCTTCTTGTCTGGTGCCTGGGAGCTGACCAGTTGGCAGTCGGTCGAGACCGGCGGATTGCCCGTGTCGATCGAAGCACAGACGAAACGCGCCAAGTCGCCGAGCTTGGCACCCGTCGCTGGGACGCGAGCGCCACCTTTCAGGGTGGTGCTTCCCGCGCCAACATCGACGACGGTCCCGACGATCTGTGGGCGCATGTCGTCGTCCGGCAGGCTGGCAATCGTGAGTTGCTTGCGCACGACCGTATAGCGACTGGATTGGGCGGCGTGTACGGACACGGAAAAAAGCGCCAGCGCGGCGGTGAACATCAAAACCTTTGATCGCATCGTAAGTCCCCTGTAGACAAAATCCATGATAGCAGCTGCAGCGGAGCGTTCAGACACAGGGAGGCACATGCGCACAGCTTCGGCAGCCTCTGAGAGCGCTTCGCCGTACGCGACCAATGAAGGCGTCATCGCCGCCGGTCATCGCGTTGCGTCGCACGGCCGCGACGCATCGAGGCCACCACGGGTTCGGATGACGAGGACCCAGGCGGCCCAAAAACGAATCAATGCGGCCATGTCACGAACACGCAATGCCGAACGTGGATCCAGCAAAACTGCCGTCGTTTTCAGGAGTGTCTTCGGGAGCTGGCGAAAACATCGCCAAAGGCGACGCCTAACCCGCTGAGAGAAGTGGTGGGCCGTGATGGATTCGAACCATCGACCAAAAGATTAAAAGTCTTCTGCTCTACCGACTGAGCTAACGGCCCAAAACAAGACCCCGGCGTTGCACCGGGGCGCGTAGTCTACCCCAGCACGGGGCGTTTCGCGAAATCAGGCGTAGCGGGTCGGGTCGGCGACGCCGGCGTCGGCGAAACCGGCCGCGCGCAGGCGGCAGGCGTCGCAATGGCCGCAGGCGCGGCCGGCGTCGTCGGCGCGGTAGCAGGACACGGTCAGGCCGAAATCCACGCCCAGGCGCACGCCCTCGCGCACGATGTCCGCCTTGCTCATGTGCTGCAACGGCGCATGCACGCGCAGCCCGGCCCCCTCCACCCCGGCCTTGGTCGCCAGATTGGCCAGGGTCTGGAACGCATCGATGAACTCGGGGCGGCAGTCGGGATAGCCGGAGTAGTCCACGGCGTTGACCCCGCAGAAGATGTCGGCCGCGCCCAGCACCTCGGCCCAGCCCAATGCCACCGACAACATGATGGTGTTGCGCGCCGGCACGTAGGTGACCGGGATGCCGTCGCCGCCGGCGTCCGGCACCTCGATGTCGTCGGTCAGCGCGGAGCCGCCGATGCTGCGCAGGTCGACGTTGACGGTCTTGTGCGCCACCGCGCCCAGCGCCGAGGCGACCCGCGCGGCCGCATCCAGTTCGGAGGTGTGGCGCTGGCCGTAGCGCACGCTCAGGGCATGCACCGCGAAACCCTGCGCACGGGCGATGGCGACGACGACGGCGGAGTCCATGCCACCGGAGAGAAGGACGACGGCGTTTTTCATCTGGGTGCCGGGAGTGGGGAATGGGGAAACGGGAATGGGAAGAGCGTAGCAGCCGAGCCGGACCGGGAAGATCGAAGATCTTCGAGAAGCGAAAGCGGATCAGGCAAAGCCACGCCGACCGTGCGGCGCTCTTCCGATTCCCGTTTCCCCATTCCCGATTCCCGATTCCCAGCTGCGCGCCAGCGCGCAGCTACCGCCCCGGCTCGTCGTTCCACAGCAGCTTGTGCAACTGCATCTGGAACCGCACCGGCAGGCGGTCGGCGACGATCCAGTCGGCCAGGTCGCGCGCGCTCAGTTCGCTCTTGCTGGGCGAGAACCAGACCGTGCAGCGCGTCTGGAGCCGGTGTTCGGCGACCACGGCGCGCGCCCATTCGTAGTCGGCGCGGCCGCACAGGACGAACTTGATCTGGTCGCGCGCGGTCAGCAGCGGCAGGTTCTCCCAGCGGTTGCGGTGCGCCTCCTGCGACGCCGGGGTCTTGATGTCGAGCACCCGCGACACGCGCGGGTCGACCTCGGCGATATCCAGCGCGCCGGAGGTCTCCAGCGAGACGTCGTAACCGGCATCGCACAGGCGCTGCAGCAACTGCAGGCAGCGCTTCTGCGCCAGCGGCTCGCCTCCGGTGACGCAGACGTGGCGAACGCCGTGGCGCGCCACCTCCGCCAGGATCGCGTCGATGTCCCACCATTGCCCGCCGTGGAAGGCGTAGGCGGTGTCGCAGTAACTGCAGCGCAGCGGGCAACCGGTCAGGCGCACGAACACGGTGGGCCAGCCGGCGCTCTCGGCCTCGCCCTGCAGCGACAGGAAGATCTCCGTCAGCTTCAGGCGGGGCAGCGGGCTTTGGACGATATCGCTGGGAACGGCGGCCATGGCGGGAGAAGAGTGCTCCCGCGACGGCGGCGGCAGCGTAAGGGGCTCAGCGCAGCTGCTGGCCGATACGGATCGACTGCAGGCGGTCCTGCGCGGTGCGCGCGGCATCGGACCCAGGATACTTCGCGCCGACCTGTTGCAGGGTCTGCTCGGCGTCCTGGACGCGGCCTTCGCCGTACTGGGACAGGCCCAGCTTGAGCAGCGCGCCCGGTGCCTTGTCGTGGGTCGGATAGCGGCCGATCAGGTCCTGGAACTGGGCCTCGGCCAACTGGAAATTCTTGGTGGCGTAATAGCTCTCGCCGAGCCAGTACAGCGCGTTCGGCGCATACACGCCGTTCGGGTAGGCCTGCAGGAAGCTCTGGAACAGGTTCGCCGAATCGGCGTACTTGCCTGCCTTCAGGGCGTCGAAGGCAACGTTGTAGGCCGCCCGCTCATCGCCGGCGGCCGCCAGGGTACCGGCGTCGCCGTGCACCGACGGCGGCGGCTCGGCGACGGCAGACGGCTTGCCTGCGGGCGCGGCCGGCGCGGCAGCCGGTGCGGCGCCATTGGCCGGCGGCAACGGCGGCGTCGCCCCTGCCCCTGCACCACTTTCGAGCCGGCCCACGCGGCCATCCAGGTCCAGGTACTGGTCCTTGATCTGCTGCTTGAGCTGGTCGTTGCTGTGCTGCAGTTGTTCGATCGTGGCCTCCATCGACTGCATCTGCGTCCGCAGCTGGTTGAGCTGGTTCAAGATGTCGGTGTTGGCCTGGGTATTCATGGCCTGCTGCTCGAGCGCGGAAACGCGGTCAGCCAGGCTCGCGCGCTGCGCATGAGCCGGCGCGGCGGCCACGAGGGCCGCCGCGACGATCATCGATGTAAGGACACCGATACGCATCTTTTCTTACTGCGCCGTGTAGACGATCTCGACGCGACGGTTCTGCGACCAGCAGGACTCGTTCGACTCGGTGCAGACCGGACGCTCTTCACCGTAGCTGACCACGGTCAGCTGCGCAGCCGAACCACCGTTGGCCTGCAGCGCCGAGGACACGGCGTTGGCACGACGCTCGCCCAGGCCCATGTTGTACTCGCGCGAACCGCGCTCGTCGGTGTTGCCCTGCAGGGTGATGCGCGAGGACGGACGGTCACGCAGGTACTTGGCGTGGCAGGCCATGATCGCCTGGAACTCCGGCTTCACGGTGTCCTTGTCCAGGTCGAAGTAGACCACGCGCTGACGCAGGCAGGAATCGGTGTCCAGGTCGCCCGGGCCATACAGACCGGAGGTCGACGGACCGGTCGGAGCGGTGGTACCGGTGGTGCCGGTGGTGTCGGTCTGGGGCTGTTCCTTGACCTTCTTGGCGCAGCCGGCCAGAGCTGCAACGGACAACAGCGAAACAAGCAGAACGCGGGTGGTCTTGTTCATGGGGATACCTTGTGGCTCCTGGGCCGATGAGGGGTTCAACAGCGAAATATTAACACCAAACTTACATGTCAACGTGCAGTGCGATACGGCGACCAGGACGGCTCGCGCACGTCGCCATCGGCGAGCACCAAACGCTGCCGCACGCGGGCATCGGCCGAGACCGCGTACAGCACGCCACGGCCGCCTTCACGCGCCGCATACAGCACCATGCTGGCGTTGGGAGCGAAGCTCGGCGATTCGTCCAGCGAACCGGTCGACAGCGTGCTCCAGCGCGGCGAACCCAGGCTGCGGTCCATCATCGCGATCTTGTAGGTGTTGCCGCTGCCCTGGGCCACGACCAGCTTGTTGCCGTCGAAGGACACGCTCGGGGTCGCGTTGTAGTTGCCCTGGAAAGTGATGCGGGTGGCGCTGCCGCCGGTGGCCGGCACCTGGTAAATCTGCGGGCGGCCGCTGCGGTCGGAGGTGAAGTAGATGCTGTTGCCGTCCGGCGCCCAGGTCGGCTCGGTATCGATGCCGAAGTGGTTGGTCAGCTGGGTCAGCTGCTTGCTGCCCAGATCCATCACGTAGATCTCCGGGTTGCCGCTGCGCGACAGCGCCAGCGCCAGCTTCTTGCCGTCCGGCGAGAACGACGGCGCGCCGTTGATGCCGCGGAAGCTGGAGACCAGTTGGCGCGCACCGGTGGCGATGTCCTGGATGTAGATCGACGAGTTGCCGCGCTCGAAGCTCACGTAGGCCAGCTTCTTGCCGTCCGGGCTCCAGTTCGGCGACAGCAGCGGCTCGGCCGAGCGAACGATGGTCTGCGGGTTGTAGCCGTCGGAGTCAGCCACCATCAGCGCATAGCGCATCGCCCCACCCTTGCCGCTGGCAGTGACATAGGCGATACGGGTCCAGAACGCGCCGCGCACGCCGGTGATCTTCTCGTAGATGGCATCGGCCATCTGGTGGGCGACGTCGCGCATGGCGTTGGCGCGCGCGGTCATCGCCAGGCCGAGCATGCGCTCGCCCTTGCCCACGTCGAACAGTTCGTACTCGACGCGGTAGGCGCCCTCGCCGGCATCCATCACCCGGCCGACGACCAGGTAGCTCTGCTTGAGCGCGCGCCAGGTGGCGAACTGCACTTCGCTGCCGCGGGTCGGACGCTCGACGATCTGCGACTCGGGCAGATTGCGGAACTGGCCGGAGCGATCCAGGTCGGCGCGGACCACCGCGGCGACGTCGGTGCTCGGCGGGGTCGCCGAGCCCTGGTACGGCATCGGCACGACGGTGATCGGGGTCGCCGAGGCATTGCCGCCGACGATGTCGATTTCCAGGCCCTTGTCCTGCGCGGACGCGGCGAGAGGCAGCAACAGGGCGGTGAGAACGGCAAGCCAGCGCGGCAGTTTCTTCATGGGTCGCTCAGCAGGATCGGAAAGGCGCAAGAGATAGCAATGCGCGGGTGAACGTATTCGCAATCATGAACCATCGCCATGTGAAGCCGATGGCAGGACGCGGCACATTATCGCCCATCGCCCGTGGGGTGGATGGCCGGCCGCGCGCAAACGCAGCGGCGGCGGCCGATCTCACTGGTCCTGGGCGGTGAAGTTGAACGTCAGGTTGCGCGCGAACACGGTCTCGAAGCCGCGGTAGGGCAGCGGCTGCGCGCGCAGCACGGCGGCCTCGATCGAGCGGCGGCCGGCCTCGTCGTACGGGCAGTCGGGACTGACCTTGGCCTCCATCACCTGGCCGCCGGGAATCTGCGTGATCGAGATCTTGCACTTCTGCCCCAGCGGCACCGAATCCGGACGCACCCACTGACTCAGCACCGCCTGCTGGATCGCCGCGGCGTACTTGGCCTGCAGGTCGGTGTTGGTGCCGTTCTGGCCCGGCGCCTGCTGCGGCGTGGTGGCCGCGGCCGCCGAGGCCTTCTTGGCGTTCAAGTCGGCGATCTGCTGCAGCTTCTGCTGGGCCAGCTGGGCCTCGCGCTCCAGCTTCTCGCGCTGCTTGCGGATGTCGGCGATCTTCTTCTGCCGCTCCTCTTCCTGCTGCGCGGCCAGCCGCTGCTTCTGCTCGGCTTCCTGCTGGCGCTTCTGCTCGGTCAGGTCGATCTGTTCCTGGCGGCGCTTGGCCTCCTGCTCCTGCTTCTCCTTTTCCTGGGAGATCGCGGTGCGGGTGGCACGGTCCTGGTCGACCTTGTCGGGGACCGGGACGAAATCCTGTGCCTTCTGCTGCTGCGGCGTCGGCGCCTGCTGCGGCTTGGGCGTGGGAATCGGCTGCGGCGGCGGCACCGTGTCTTCCTCGGCGACGTCCTTGACCGGCTCGGGCAGCGGCTCGGGCAAGGGCTTGGGCGCGTCCTTGACCGCCTTCTGCGCCGAGCGCACGTCGGCAGCCGAGACCACCAGCGAGGCCTCGACCATCGGCGAACCGGCGGCCGGTTCGACCTGGCGCACCGGCGACCACCACCAGGCCAGGAAAAACAGCAGCGCGATCAGCACATGCACCAGCAGCGCCAGGGCGACCCCGTAGATCAGGCCCTTGTCGTCGCCGCGGTGCAGCGGCGGGCGGGAGTCGGCTTCAGCGTGCATTGTTTCCGGGCTGACTCATCAGGCCGACCTTGGGCACGCCGGCCTGCTGCAGCATGACCATGGTGTCCATGACCAATTGATAGTTGGAGCTGCCGGGCGCGGCGACGAACACCGGCACGTCCTTGTTCTGGCCGACGAAGGCCTGGATCTTCGCCTTCAGTTCCGGCGCGGCGATCTTCTCCGGCTTGCCGTCCTGCAGGGTCAGCGTGTAGCGGCCCTCGGCATCGACGGTGACGATCACCGGATCCTTCTTGCTCTCCACCGAGCGCGCGGTGGAATCGGGCAGGTCCACGTCCACGCTCAGGCTGAGCAAGGGCGCGGTGACCATGAAGATGATCAGCAGCACCAGCATCACGTCGATGTACGGCACGACGTTGATCTCGGACTTGAGCTTGCGGCGCTTGCGGCGGGAAATGGCGGCAGTCATGCGGGAATCCTGGAAGTCGTGGGCAGGCGGGCGACGCTCAGTCGCCGCTGGCCTGGCGCTGCAGGATGGAGCTGAACTCTTCGGAGAAGGTCTCGAAGCGCACGGCCAGGCGCTCGACCCGGGTGGTGAAGCGGTTGTAGGCCCACACCGCCGGGATCGCCACGAACAGGCCGATGGCAGTGGCGAACAGCGCTTCGGAGATGCCCGGCGCGACCGCGGCGATGCCTGCCTGCTGACCGCTGTTGATCATGTCGTGCATGGTCACCATGATGCCGAACACGGTGCCGACCAGGCCCACGTAGGGCGCGGTGGAGCCGATGTTGGCGAGCAGTTCCAGGTTGCGCTCCAGGCGGTCCACTTCGCGCGCGTAGGTGGCGCGCATCGCCCGTTGCGCACCCTCCAGCTGGATGCGTGCATCGAGCCGGCGCTTGTCGCGCAGGCGGGTGAATTCGCGGAAGCCGGCCTCGAAGATCGCCTCCAGCCCGCCGACCACACGGTTGCGGTCGGTGGCGCCGGCGTAGAGCTTGCTCAGGTCGGTGCCGGACCAGAAGCGGTTCTCGAAGTCGTCGGCCTCGCGGTTGGCGTCCTTGAACACCTTGCCCTTGCGGAAGATGATGACCCAGCTGATCAGCGAGCCGAGCAGCAGCAGCAGCACGATCACCTTGACCGGCAGGCTGGCCTTGACCATCAGGTCCAGGTAGTTGATGCCGCCGTGGGCGGCGGTGCTGGCGACGGCCTGGGTGGCGGTCTGGGTCACGTCCTGCGGCAGCGCCTCCACCACCGTGTCCTGCAGGGCCAGGAGCAATGCGATCATCCGTCGTTCCTCAGTAATTCGGCTTCAGTGATTTCAAGAACTTTCAATGCATCGTGCAGCGCGTCGTCCATGCCGCGCGGGCGGAAGCTGCCGGCGCTGAGCGCCGCCACCCGCACCTGCGCGCGCAACAGCAGTTCCCCGTCGTCGCGGCGGATCGACTGCGCGAACACCAGGCTGGCGCGCTTGCACTGCGACAGCGCGACGCCGACCTGCAGGGAGTCGTCCAGGCGTGCCGGGCGCAGGAAGTCGAGTTGCATCGCGCGCACCGCGAACACCAGGTCGTGTTGCAGGCGCAGGCGTTCCTGACCATACCCCAGCGCCCGCAACCACTCCGTGCGCGCCCGCTCCAGGAAGGCCACGTAGCGCGCGTGGTAGACCACGCCACCGGCGTCGGTATCTTCCCAGTAGACGCGTGTCGGCCAACTGAATAGCCGGGAATCGGGGACAGGGAATGGGGAATCGGGAGTCAAGAGCAGCGCTCCTGTCGGTAGCTGGTTAACCACAACATCCTAGAACAGCGCCCCCGATTCCCCATTCCCGATTCCCAATTCCCGGTGCTTGGGCTGCAGGCCCAGGTGCAGATAGGCCTTGTTGGTGGCCATGCGGCCGCGGGCGGTGCGGATCAGGTAGCCCTGCTGGATCAGGTAGGGCTCGATCACGTCCTCCAGGGTGCCGCGTTCCTCCGACAGCGAGGCGGCCAGCGACTCGACGCCGACCGGGCCGCCGTCGAAGTACTCGATGATGGTGCGCAGCATGCGCCGGTCCAGCTCGTCGAAGCCCTCGGCGTCGACCTTGAGCATCTGCGTGGCGGCCTGCGCCACCGCCAGGTCGATCTGCCCGCCGGCGCGGACCTGGGCGAAGTCGCGGACCCGCCGCAGCAGGCGGTTGGCGATGCGCGGGGTGCCGCGCGCGCGCCGGGCGATCTCGGCGCAGCCGTCGGCGTCGCAGGCGATGCCGAGGATGCTGGCGGAGCGGCGCACGATCTGCGCCAGCTCGTCCGGGGTGTAGAAGGCCAGGCGCTGGACGATGCCGAAGCGGTCGCGCAGCGGCGCGGTCAGCAGGCCGGCGCGGGTGGTGGCGCCGATCAGGGTGAACGGCGGCAGGTCGATCTTGATCGAGCGCGCGGCCGGGCCCTCGCCGATCATGATGTCGATCTGGAAGTCTTCCATCGCCGGGTACAGCACTTCCTCGACCACCGGTGACAGCCGGTGGATCTCGTCGATGAACAGCACGTCGTGCGGCTGCAGGTTGGTCAGCAGCGCGGCCAGGTCGCCGGCCTTCTCGATCACCGGGCCGGAGGTGACCCGCAGGTTGACCCCCAGCTCGTTGGCGATGACGTGGCTCAGCGTGGTCTTGCCCAGGCCCGGCGGCCCGAAGATCAGCACATGGTCCATCGCCTCGCCGCGCGCCTTGGCCGCCTCGATGTAGATCGACAGCTGCTCGCGCACCGGCTGCTGGCCGAGGTAGTCGTCCAGCCGCTTGGGGCGGATGCTGGCCTCGGCGACCTCATCCTCGCGGGTGGCGCTGCTGGCGATGATGCGGTCCATGGAAAGCCGGGATTGGGGAATCGGGAATGGGGAATCGAGCGGACAATAGTAGCGGTTGGCGGCACGGCTGGCGCCTACTTCCGTGGTCGCCGCTGCGTTTTTTCAGGCCGGACGCCGCGGCCGTTGCCTTTCCCTATTCCCCATTCGCGCTTTCCCATTCCCAAGGCCGCGACCCCGTCGCGGCCTCAGATCTCCACCTGCGCGCCCAGTTCCACCAAGCGGTTGCCGGGGATGCGGAAGAAGCCGGTGGCGGGGGCGGCGTTGCGGTGCATGATCGCGAACAGCTTGTCGCGCCAGATCGGCATGCCGCGGTTGGCGCTGGCCACGATGGTCTCGCGGCTGGCGAAATAGGTGGTGTCCATGGGGTCGAAGTAGATCCCGCCCTGGTCGCAGGAGCGCATCAGCGCCAGCGGCACGTCCGGGGTCTCCATGAAGCCGAAGCGCACGTAGACGCGGTAGAACTCGTCGCCGATCGCGTCGATCTTCAGCCGCTGCCCCGCCGCCGCGTACGGCACCTGCAGGGTCTCCACGGTCAGGAACACGTTGCGCTCGTGCAGCACCTTGTTGTGCTTGAGGTTGTGCATCAGCGCATGCGGCACCACCATCGGGTCGGCGGTCAGGAACACCGCGGTGCCGGGCACGCGCACCGGCGGCGCCAGCATCAGCCCGGGCAGGAAGGTGTCGAGCTTGATGCCGTCCTTGCGGATCTCGTCGTGCAGCAGCTTGCGGCCGCGGCGCCAGGTGCGCATCAGGGTGAACAGGATCAGGCCCAGCAGCAGCGGGAACCAGGCGCCGTCCAGGAACTTGATGATGTTGGCGTAGAAGAACGCGCAGTCCACCGCCAGGAACACCAGCGCGAACAGCCACAGCAGCGGCGCCGGCACCCGCGGGTTGGCGCGCGCGTAGATGACCATCAGCACGGTGGTGATCAGCATGGTGCCGGTCACCGAGACACCGTAGGCGGTGGCCAGCGAGGTCGAGTCGCCGAACCCGATCACCGCCACCACCACCAGCGCCAGCAGGCACCAGTTCACCGCCGGCACGTAGATCTGGCCGATGGTGGAGTGCGAGGTGTGGCGGATGTGCATGCGCGGGATGTAGCCCAACTGCATGGCCTGGCTGGCCACCGAGTAGGCGCCGGTGATCAGCGCCTGCGAGGCGATCACCGTGGCCGCGGTGGCCAGCACGATCATCGGGTACAGCGCCCACTCGGGCACCGCCTCGTAGAACGGGTTGCTGACCGCGGCCGGGTCGCGCAGCACCAGCGCGCCCTGCCCCAGGTAGGTCAGGGTCAGCATCGGCAGCACCACGAACTGCCAGGAGCGGCGGATCGCCTTGGCGCCGAAATGGCCCATGTCCGCGTATAGGGCCTCGCCGCCGGTGACCGCCAGCACCACCGCGCCGAGCACGAACACCGCGTGCCAGTTGTGTTCGGCGAAGAAGCGCACGCCCCACCAGGGATTCAGCGCATGCAGCACTTCCGGCGCGCGCGTCATGTTGTAGACGCCGATCGCGCCCAGCGCCACGAACCAGACCAGGGTGATCGGCCCGAACGCCTTGCCCACCCGCTCGGTGCCGTAGCGCTGGGCCATGAACAGCATCCCCAGCACCACCAGGGTGATCGGCACCACGAACGGCTCCAGCTTGGGCGCGGCCACCTCCAGGCCTTCCACCGCCGACAGCACCGAGATGGCCGGGGTGATGACGCCGTCGCCGAAGAACAGCGAGGCGCCGAAGATGCCGAGGATGCCGACCACGTACATCGAGCGCGAGCCGCCCGGCAGGGTCCGCTGCGCCAGCGCGGTCAGCGCCATGATGCCGCCCTCGCCGTCGTTGTCGGCGCGCATGATCACGGTGACGTACTTGACCGTGACCACCAGCATCAGCGCCCAGAACACCAGCGACAGGATGCCCAGCACGGTGTCGTGGTCCGGGGTCAGCCCGTAGTGCGGCGAGAACGCTTCCTTGAGCGTGTACAGCGGACTGGTGCCGATGTCGCCGAAGACCACGCCGATGGCGGTCAGCATCACCCCAAAGCCCGTCTTGGCGTGCGGATCGTGGCTGCCCGGGCGGGCGGCGGAACTGGAGGAGCTGGACATGGTGGGAAGAGTAGCGCCAGAACGTGAAGAAAGAGCGGGGAGCCGAGCCGACCGGGCGGTCAGCGCAGCGCCGCCTGCAGGGCCTTGCGGATCACCGTGGCGACCTCGTCGCCATCGGCGGCGGCGTCGCGCGCCATCTTCGCCGCCTCGGCCGGCTTGTAGCCGAGCTGCTGCAGCGCCACCGTGGCCTCGGACACCGCGTCGGTGCCCAGCTGCCCGGTCACCGGTGCGCCGCCGCTGAAGTCGGCCGCACGGTCGCGCAGTTCCACCACCATGCGCTCGGCGGTCTTCTTGCCGATACCGGGGATGCGGGTCAGCGCGGTGACGTCGGCGGCGGTGATCAGCCGCGCGAACTCGTCCACGCTGACCCCGGACAGCACCGCCAGCGCGATCTTCGCGCCGATCCCGCTGACCCGCTGCACGTCGCGGAACAGGCGCCGCTCGCCCTCGCGCAGGAAGCCGTACAGCGACACGCTGTCCTCCTTCTGCGCATAGTGGGTGAACAGGATCACGTCGCGACCGACGTCGGGCAGGTCGTAGAAGGTGCTCATCGGCGCCTCCAGCTCATACCCCACCCCACCCACGTCGATCACCAGCCACGGCGGCTGCTTGTAGGCCAGGATCCCGCGCAGACGGCCGATCACTTGGCGCCTCGTGCGAGGCGCCGGGACTGGGGAACAGGGAATGGGGAATGGGCAAAGCGGGGGGCCGCTTCACCGCTTCTGCTGTTCCGATTCCCGATTCCCGACTCCCGATTCCCGGCCTTTCTCATTTTCTACTCCACGCCTGCTGCGTGCTGACGCCCAGGCGCTGCGCGGTGGCGCGCACGTGGGCATGGGTGATGGCGACGGCCAGCGCGTCGGCGGCGTCGGCCTGAAGTTTGCCGGTCAGGCTCAGCATGAGACCGACCATGTGTTGCACTTGTTGCTTCTCCGCCGCGCCCTTGCCGACCACGGCGAGCTTGATCTCCTTGGCGGCGTACTCGTGCACCGGCAATTCGCGCAGCACCGCCGCGCAGATCGCCGCGCCGCGGGCGTGGCCGAGCTTCAGCGCCGCGTCGGCGCTCTTGCCCATGAACACCCGTTCGATCGCCACTTCCTGCGGGCGGTACTCCTCGATCAACGCGTCCAGCCCGAGCAGCAGGCGCTTGAGCCGCAAGGCGAAATCGCCCTCGCCCAGCAACACCAGCGGCGCATGGTGCACGTGCCGGGTACGGCCGGCCGCGTCCACGTCGATGATGCCCACGCCGGTGCGCTGCGAGCCGGGGTCGATGCCGAGGATGCGGGTGGAGCCGGGATTGGGGATTCGGGAATCGGGAATCGGGAAAGCAGCGCCCGTGCGGGCAGAGATGCCCGTGGCAGCCATCGACGTCTGCGATGCCTCCGGCACAGGCACGGCGCTCTTCCGGGTGCCGGGTCCCGGGCCCCGGGCCCCGGCGTTCATGGTGTCAGCCCCCGTCACTCAGCGCGGCCTGGTCCACGTTGGAATAGACGTTCTGCACGTCGTCCAGGTCTTCCAGCATGTCCAGCAGCTTGCGCACCTGCACCGCGGTGTCGCCGTCCACGGCGATGTCGTTGTCGGCGCGGAAGGTGATCTCGGCATGGTCGGCGGCCAGGCCGGCCGCGTCCATGGCGTCCTTGACCGCCTGGAACGCCTCCGGTGCGGTCAGCACGTCGATGGCGCCGTCCTCCGGATAGACCACGATGTCGTCGGCGCCGGCCTCGATCGCCGCCTCGGTGATCTTCTCCTCGTCGGCGCCGGCGGCGAAGCTGAGCACGCCCAGGCGCTTGAACATGAAGGCCACCGAGCCGTCGGTGCCCATGTTGCCGCCGCACTTGCTGAAGGCATGGCGCACGTCGGCCACGGTGCGCACGCGATTGTCGGTCAGGCAGTCGACGATCACCGCCACGCCGCCCGGGGCGTAGCCCTCGTAGCGCACTTCCTCGTACTCCACGCCTTCCAGTTCGCCGGTGGCCTTCTTGATCGCCCGCTCGATCACGTCCTTGGACATGTTGGAGGCCAGCCCCTTGTCCATCGCCACGCGCAGCCGCGGGTTGTTGGACGGATCGCCGCCACCGGCGCGCGCGGCGACGCCGATCTCGCGGATGATCTTGGTGAAAATCTTGCCGCGCTTCGCATCGGATGCGTTCTTGCGGGCTTCGATCGAGGGGCCTCTACCCATGGGGCGTTCCGGACAGTTGTAAGGACAAGGCGCGGATTTTACCTGATGCCGCGCACATCCCGGGGTTCGGCCACGCCGGCGAGCGGCCGCGCGTGCGACCGGCGCATGCGGCCCGTTCCCCGGGCGACGCCGGCGCCAGCGCGTGCCGGCCCGTGCTGCCTGTCAAACCTTGGCGGACTGTCTACCCATGCGCGCCGCATCGCTGCCAGAACTGTCACGCCCCACCGGGAGGCTGAACGCGTCAGTCGCGCCCGCCTCCCATCGCACTAGAAGGAGATACCCCATGTCCCGCAACACCCCCGCACCTGTCCCCTTCCTGTCGCTGGCCCTGCGCTGCCTGGGCCTGCTCGCCCTCGCTGCCCCGGGCCTGGCCAGCGCCCAGACCGATGCCTTCAGGGGCCGCTACAGCGCCGGCTTCACCACCTATGCGATCAGCGGCCAGGAACCCCGCGCGACAGGCAAGTACCCGGTCTACGTGCATATCGGCGGGACCGGCGAGAACTACCAGAGCAATTGGGCGATGGCCGCGGTGAACGCCGCGGCGGCCAAGGGCTTCGTGGCCGCCTCGGTGGAGTACGACAACGCCAGCTTCGGCAGCTGCGGCGTCATCGGCAACCGCGCCAAGGCCATCTTCGATGCGCAGAATCTCAACAGCGCCATCGCCCAGATTTGCGCCCGCGACAAGGCCGACTGCTCCAAGGGCGTGGTGACCGGCGGGCTCAGCCAGGGTTCGATCATCTCGGTGCTGGCGCACGACTACGAGCCGCGGGTCGCCGCCTCGTTCGGCCAGGGCACCGGCGCGACCTACACCGCCTACTACAACCTGGCGTCCTGCATCGCCGATGGCAACCACTCGCTGCCGTCCGATCGCCTGCGCATCATCAACGGCGAGCGCGACATGTTCGTCGGCGGCACCGAGAACATCGCCCGCACGCAGGCGCAACTGGTCACCGGCCTGCGCTGCGACGGGCAGCAGTCGTGCTTCCGCAGCAACGGCAGCGGCTGGTACATCGTCAAGGACCGGGAGGTGCAGGACCTCTACGCCGACCACTGCTTCATGGGCTTCGGCGGCTACCCCGGCACCCAGTGCGCGGGCATTCTGGTCGACGGCAACTACCGCAGCGGCACCGCCGCCTGGGCGCTCAACCCCACGCTGGACTGGTTGAAGACCTTCGTGACGCCATAAGGGGCGGCATCGCCCTGCACCGGCACCAAGGCGTCGCGGAGACAACGCGGCGCGGCCGGCGCCACAGGACGCCGGGTTCTGGCAGGCACCGCTCAGGCGGCGAAGCGGCCGTCGCGCAGGAACGCGGCGGTCTGCCGCGCGGCCTGTACCGAGAACAGCAGGCCGCTGTGGCTGGCGCGGACCCGGCAGTGATCGCCCAGGCCGGGCACGCGGGTTTCCGCCAAGGCCACGCTGCCGTCGGACTCGGGGCCGAGCGCAACGAAGCGCGCGCCCAGCCCACGCGGCACGGTGCCGGCGACCATGCCGACCTCGGCCCGCCCATCCCAAGGTGCCACGCCCTGCTGCAACAGCGCTGCGCTGCGGCCCAGCGCCAATCCGAGCCGCCGTTGCGCCAGGGCGCGCGCGGCGGCGCTGCCGGCCAGCGGACTACCCAGGCACACCACCCGGGTCACCGGGAGTGAGGGCGCCTGCCGCAAGGCCTGCAAGGCGATCAGGCCGCCGAGGCTATGCCCGACCAGCGCCACCGGACCGGTGGCGGCCATACGTTCGATGCGGGCCTGCAGCCGCGGGAGCGCGGCCTCCGCGCCGCCGAACGCGGTCGAATAGCCGAAGCTGGCCACGCACCAGCCATCGCGACGCAGGCGCAGCGCCAGCGGCAACAGCCAAGGCCGCGCGTTCCAGATGCCATGCAGCAACAGCACCTGCGGCCCGGCGGCCATGTGCGGTCAACCGCAGTTGGTGCGGACGATGTGATTGCTGCCATCCAGGAACACGTTGAGCCGGTCCAGGCGCAGATCGCGGGTCACCGCCTGGCCCGGTGCGATCGGCCGCACCACGCCGGCGCCGCTCTCCTTCCAGACCCGGCTCATGGTCGCCTGGGTCGCCTCCTGGCCGACCGCCCAGGCCACGGCCTCGACGTTGCAGCGGCCATCGCCCTGCACGGTCGGCCCGCCACTGGCCGGCTGCAGTTTGGCCGGCGGCGCGCACGCGGCCAGCAACGGCAACATGGCGGCGATTCCCATCCACGGTCGGAACATGACGCGTTCTCCTGCAGGCTGGACAGGCCAGCACTCTAGCGCGCCTGCGTTGCCGCGGTGTCGACGTGGTGGCGCCGGGCCGTGCCCGGCTGCAGGCCTCAGGCCGCGCGCGGCGGCCGACGCAGGATGAATTCCAGGTCGCGCACCTGCCCCACCGGGAACTCGTAGGTGCCGACCTTCTCGAAGCCGTAGCGGGCGTAGAAACGCTGCGCGCCCAGGTTCTCCGACCACACGCCGACCCACAGCGTGCGCGGGCCGTCGCGTTCCAGCCAGGCCAGCGCGGTCTCGAACAGCCGCGCGCCCCAGCCGCCGTTCTGGTGCGCGCGCAGCAGGTACAGCCGCTTCAGTTCGCCATCGCCGGGACGCACCTCGGCATGCGGCAGGCCGCAGGGACCGGCCGCGGCGTGCCCGACCACGGCGCCGTCGTGCTCGACCAGCCAGATCGCGTAGTCCGGATGCGCCAGCACCACCTGGGCGCGCTCCAGCGAATAGGCCTCGTCGAGGAAGGCCTGCAGGTCCTGCGCCGGATACAGATGGCCGAAGGTTTCGCAGAAGGTGGCCGCGGCGATGCGGGTCACCGCAGCGGCATCGTCCGGTGTGGCGCGGCGAATCAGCACGGTTCAGCGCGCCGGGTGCGCGGCGTCGGCGTCGGCCTCTTCGCCGTCGTCCTCGTCCTCGCCGTCTTCCTCGTCCTCTTCTTCTTCGTCGTCTTCCTCGTACTCGTAATCGTCCTCGCCGAAATCCTCGCCGTCCCAACGGCCCTCCGGATCCGGCACGAACGCCAGCGGCGCGTTGGCGCCGCTGCCGGCACGCACCAACCAGCCGCCGAACACGCGCGCGCGCTGGGTGACGATGGCCTCCACTGCGCCCTCGTTGCCGAGGGTTTCCCACTCCAGATTGAATGCGGTCTCGCTCATGTGTCGGCCTGCTACGGTTGGAAGAACGGGATCACTGCGCCTGCGGGCGCACCTGCACGTGCACCTCGGCGAGTTGCGCGTCGGCGATCGGCGACGGCGCGTCGGTCATCAGGTCCTGCGCGCCGGTGGTCTTGGGGAACGGAATCACGTCGCGGATCGACTCGGTACCGGCCATCAGCGCGGCGATACGGTCGATGCCGAAGGCGATGCCGCCGTGCGGCGGCGCGCCGTAGTTCAGCGCATCCAGCAGGAAGCCGAACTTGGCGCGCGCTTCCTCGGCGCCGATGCCGAGCAGCTCGAACACCGCGCTCTGCATGTCCGGGCGATGGATACGGATCGAACCGCCGCCGATCTCGTTGCCGTTGAGCACCATGTCGTAGCCGCGCGAGACCGCGGTCTTGGCGTGCGTGCGCAACTCGGCGATGTCGTCCACCGCCGGCGCGGTGAACGGGTGATGCAGGGCCACGTAGCGCTGCGCCTCCTCGTCCCACTCGAACATCGGGAAATCGGTGACCCACAGCGGCCGCCAGCCGTCGGCAATGAGGTTGAAGTCCTTGCCCGCCTTCAGGCGCAGCGCGCCCATGAAGTCGGAGACCTTGCCGTAGGCGCCGGCGCCGAAGAACACGATGTCGCCGTTGCCGGCACCAACGTGGGAGAGCAGCGCAGCGAACGCGGCCTCGCCGAAGAACTTCTGGATCGGCGAGCTGATCTCGCCGCTGTCGGCGATCTTGATGTAGGCCAGGCCCTTGGCGCCGTACTTGGCGGCGTGCGCGGCGTATTCATCGATCTGCTTGCGCGAGAGGCTGGCGCCGCCGGGAATGCGCAGCGCGGCGACGCGGCCATCGGGATCGGCGGCCGCGGCGCTGAACACCGCGAAGTCGCTGTCCTTGACCAGCTCGGCCACGTCGGTCAGCTCCAGCGCGATGCGCAGGTCCGGCTTGTCCGAGCCGTAGCGGCGCATGGCCTCGGCCCAGGTCATGCGCGGGAATTCGGCGGCCAGTTCGACGTCGACCACCTCCTTGAAGATGGCGCGGACCATCGCCTCGACGAAGTCCTGCACGTCGCGCTCGCGCACGAAGGCGAACTCCATGTCGAGCTGGGTGAACTCGAGCTGGCGGTCGGCACGCAGCGCCTCGTCGCGGAAGCAGCGCGCGATCTGGTAGTAGCGGTCGAAGCCGGCCACCATCAGGATCTGCTTGAACAGCTGCGGCGACTGCGGCAGCGCGTAGAACTCGCCCGGGTGCATGCGCGCCGGCACCAGGAAGTCGCGCGCGCCTTCCGGGGTGGCCTTGGTCAGGATCGGGGTCTCGATGTCCTGGAAGCCGCGCTCGTCCAGGTAGCGGCGCAACGCCTGCACCAGCTTGATGCGGGTGCGCTGCATGCGCTGCATCTCCGGACGGCGCAAATCCAGATACCGGTACTTCAGGCGGGTTTCCTCGCCCGGGTTCTCGTGCGCGTGGAACGGCAGCGGCGCGGCCTTGTTGAGCACGGTGATGGCGGTGGCGATGACCTCGACCTTGCCGCTGCGCAGCTTGTCGTTGACCGCATGCCGCGCGCGCACCACGCCCTCGACCTGCAGCACGTCCTCGTAGCCGAGGCTGGCGGCGACCTTGAACACCTCCGCGTTCTCCGGCTCCACCATCACCTGCACGATGCCTTCGTGGTCGCGCAGGTCGATGAAGCACACGCCACCGAGGTTGCGGGCCACGTCGGTCCAGCCGGCCAGGGTGACGGTTTGGCCGATCAGGGTCTCGTCGACCAGGCCGCAGAAGTGGGTACGCATCGCTAGCTCCAAACAGGGGGCGGCCGGCGCAGAAGGCGCCGGCAAGCCCGGTATTCTGCGGCGGCGCGTCGGCCCGGGCAAATCGCGCATGACTCATCCTGGCTTAAGTTGGCCTGCGGCTATAGTCCGCGCACCATTCACGGGGAGGAGAGAACCCATGTTGAAGCCCCTTGGCACCTGGCTGGTGATCGCCGCGCTGGCCCTGGCCAGCGCCCCGGCCGCGGCCCAGAGCGCCCGCGCCTACGCCCCGCAGGACCTGCGGCAACTGTCGATCCCCGGCCGGGTCCGGGTGATCGAGCGCGAATACGCCGATCAGTCGCGCGGTCGGCAGATTCCCGACGACCAGCTCGAGTTCTACCTGGACCAGATCGACCGCGGCTGGGGCTTCGGCAACATCCAGCAGGACATCGCCACCTCGCTGCGCGGCAGCGGCGGCGGCTGGCGGCAGGAACCGGGCTTCGACGGCCGCACCGTCGCCTGCTCCAGCAACGATCGCCGCCGCCAACAGTGCGCAACCCCGTTCCGCGGGCCTGCCCGCCTGGTCGGCACCCTCTCCGACTCGCCCTGCATCGAGGGCCGCACCTGGGGCTCGGCGCCGGGCGTGGTGTGGGTGGACCAGGGCTGCCGCGGCCGCTTCGTCGAAGGTCGCGGCGATTGGGGCGGCAACTGGGGCGGTGGCGGCGGTGGCGCGGCCGGCACCGTGCGCTGCGAGAGCCAGGACCAGCGCCAGCGCGTGTGCCCGACCGGCTGGCGCAACGCCATGCTGGTACGCCAGCTGTCGGACACCCGCTGCATCGAGGGCCGCACCTGGGGCTCGCGCGATGGCGCGGTGTGGGTCGACGACGGCTGCCGCGGCGAGTTCGCCCCGGGCCGCGGCGGTGGTGGCGGTGGCTGGGGACCGGGCCGGCCGCCGCTGGACAGCGGCTATACGGTGACCTGCAGCAGCGACGACAAGCGCCTGCGCACCTGCGCCTGGGACCGCCGCCAGGGCCGCCCGGTGCTGATCGAACAGCTGTCGGGCACCACCTGCGCGGAAGGCCGCAGTTGGGGCTACGAAGGCAATACGGTGTGGGTCAACGGCGGCTGCCGGGCACGCTTCGGCGCGCGTTGAGCAAGGCGAATGCGTGCCGCCCGCGATGTCGGGCGGCCCGACGCCGGCGTGAGACGTCGATTTCCAGGGGCGGCTCGTACCGTTTTTGGATGACCGCGACCGGGTGATGCCTGGTCGCGGCTGAAGCCGCTCCTACGATGAGCCGCGCGCCTGACGCGGCTTGGCCAGGGCGGGACTCAGGTCGCCGCAGGCTTGGCCGCGGCGGGCGCCGGCGCCGGGGCGGCGGCAGCCGCCGGCTTGGCCGGGGCGTCGGACGCAGGTGCAGCCGCGGGCTTGGCCTCGCTGCTGCCGCCGGTGCTGCCCGACTCGGCGAGGTTGCGCTTCTTGTCGCCGTCCTTCTTGAAGTCGGTCTCGTACCAGCCGCTGCCGGACAGGCGGAACGCCGGTGCGGTGAGCTGGCGCTTGACCGCCGGGGCGGCGCAGGACGGACAGGTCTCAGGATCCGGATCGGACAGTTTCTGCAGGCGGTCGAAGCTGTGACCGCATGCGGCACATTGGAAAGCGTAGATCGGCATGGCGGCAAAAACGCGAGAGCAACGGAGGCGGCCAGTATGGGGGCCGCACGCCGGCTTTCAAGCGCTCTCGCTCATGCCGGCCCGGGCTGGGGCCGCGGCGCCGCCTCCGGCGCGCCCACGGGCGGCGTTGGCGCCTCCGCTACCGGCGCCTCGGCGACCGGCGCGGCCGGCGCCGTCGGTGCCTGCGCCGACGCGGCATCCGCCGGCGCGGCCGGCGCCGCTTCCAGCGGGCTGACGTCGAACGGCATGCGCAGCAGCAGCGCCGGCAGCAGCGTGGTCAGGGCCGCGTACAGCAGCAGGGCGCCGAACAGGGCGTCGGCGATGGCGAAGCGGTCGCGCAGGATGCCGGCCAGCACCAGGGTGAAGATCAGCGTCGGCGACAGCGCCAGCGACACCCGCAGGCTGCTGCGCGCGCCTTCGCCGAACAGCACCCGCCGCTGCAGCCACAGAATGCCGATGCGCAGCGGCAGCACGCAGGCGGTCATGGCCAGGCCCAGGCCCAGCGCCTGCAGGCTCAACGCTCCGCTCGGCACCTTGGTGCCGGCATTGAAGAAGTAGAACGGCACGAAGAACGAGGCGAACAGGCGCACCGCCTGCAGGTTCTCGTCGGAGGCCAGCAGCGGCATGCGCTGGCGCAGCAGCCGCGCCACCAGCCCGGCGATGAACGCACCGACCAGGTAGTACACGCCCAGCGAATAGGTGATGTAGGCGGCGATCAGGCCGACCATCACCAGCAGCGAGAACTCCGACCCCGGCGCCTGCGGCGCCACCCAGCGCCCCAGGGCCACGAACAGCAGCGGCAGGCCGACCAGCATCGCCACCAGCGCCAGGCTGGACAGGCCCATCTGCCAGGGATCGCCGGCCTGCAGGATCACGAACAGCGCCGCCAGCGCCAGCAGTTCGCCGGCGATGGCCTTGCTGGTGACCCAGAAGCGTTCTTCCTCGTCCAGCCCCAGCCGCCCCAGCGACTCGATGATGAAACCGGTGGATGGGGTCAGCAGGGCCAGCGCCAGCAGCCCGGCCGCCTGCCACGGCAGCGCGGCGTAGCGCCAGGCCAGCCAGCCGACGCCGAACAGGGTGCCGCCGCGCACCACCAGGTGCAGCAGCAGCGGCCACAGGCCGCGGCGCAGCGCCTTCGGGTCCACTTCCAGGCCGGCGAACAGGAACAGCGACGAGATGCCGAGCGTGGCCAGCAGGGTCACCACCGGGTCGTGCGCGCGCGGCCCCATCGCCAGCATCGCGATGATGCCGAACAGCAGACAGGTCAGCGGCGCCGGCATCTTGAAGCGCTGCAGCGCGCGCGGGATCACCAGCAGGGCGAAGATCAGCAGCAGGTAGATCAGTTCGTGGCTCATCGGGCAGGAGGTTCCATCGCGGGCCCGCCAGCGGCGGCAGCGGCGATGATGCCGGTTCGCCCGTGTTGTGCGCCATCACGGCGAAGCGCCGGCTGCGGTCGCGGGCCCTGCGTAGCGTCTGCGTGCAGCGGCGCGTCCACGCGAGGCACTGCCTGCCTGCGGCGAATCCGCACCGCATGCAGGCATCCGTGCCCAACACGAACGCGTCACCGGCGCACACGCCGCGCACGCGAACGTCCTCCCAGGCAGCCGCGCAAACGCAACGGCTCCGCCTCGGCCGCCGCCCCTCCCCCGTTGCCGCTGCGCGTGGCTCGCGACATCGCCCTGTCTCGATTCATGCCGATTTGCGCATGATGCATGGATCCGCAAGATCCCGGTCATATGCACGAAACCGCTCGATCGGACCATGAGCGCCCCTCACGCAAGCCACGCAACCGATGACCGTTTCGGCGTATTTCCGCACCCCCGCCCCAACCCTGCTGGCCCTGGCGCTGGCCGCCAGCATCGCCTCCGCCCACGCCGCCGAGGCCGCCGACGCAGCGGAGCCCGCCGCGCCTGCCGACGGCAGCGACCGGGTCTCGACCCTGGACCAGGTGCAGGTGCTCGGCCAGGCCACCACCTACGCCAAGATCAACGTCAGCAAGGAGGCGCTGGACCGCCAGTTCGCGATGAGCAGCGTCAACGACGCGCTCAACGAACTGCCCGGCGTGATCGCCACCGAGGCCGATGCGTTCGGCTCCTCCGACTGGGGTACCCAGATCAGCATGCGCGGCTTCGTCACCAACCGCGACGACCAGCAGATCGGCACCACCATCGACGGCGTGCCCAACGGCGGCTCGGCCTACGGTGGCGGCTCCAAGGCCAACCGCTTCATCGACACGCTGGACCTGGAGACGGTGGAGGTCAGCCAAGGCACCGCCGACATCGCCTCGCGCTCCAACGAAGCGCTGGGCGGCACCCTCAACTTCCTCACCAGCGAACCGCTGGACCAGCAGCGCGTGCGCATGGCCTTCGGCATCGGCGACAACCAGGCGCGCAAGTACTACGCGCGCTACGACAGCGGCGACCTCGGCGGCACCCGCGCCTGGGTCAGCGGTTCGCATGCCAGCAACGACGACTGGATCGACGGCAGCGGCCACACCACCCGCGACCACCTGGCCGGCAAGTTCGTCAGCGACCTCGGCGCATGGACGCTCAGCGGCTACCTGTCCTACGACGATGCCAACGAATCCGAATACAGCAGCGTCACCCCGGCGCAATTCGCCACCGATCCGGACCACGACCTGCTCACCGGCAAGCTCACCGGCATCCCCTACTACGACCAGAACTACCGCTCCGGCTCGCGCGCGCTGCGCAAGAACACCTTCGGCTACCTGCGCGGCCTGTTCGACGGCGGCAACGGCTTCAAGGCCACCCTGACCGGCTACGCGCACCGCATGAAGGGCCGTGGCGACTGGATTCCGCCGTACCTGGTCGACGTCACCAACGACGGCGCGGGCCAGCCCGAGTCCGAATACACCGGCGGCCATACCGTGTACGGCGGCAGCGCGCTGGGCAAGCTCTACTTCGTCACCCCGGGCGGCGCGGCCGCGAGCATGCTGCCGGGCTGCGCCGACACCGCGACCCTGCCCGCCGAGTCCAACCCGGCCTGCTATCCGGCCGGCTCGCTGCCGGTGCAGTCCTACCGCCACAGCCACTACGACAACCAGCGCGGCGGCGTCACCGCCGACGTGGAATGGGCGCAGGACTTTGGTGGACTGCACAACACCGTGCGCGGCGGCCTGTGGCTGGAACGCTACGACCGCAGCGTCACCCGCGACTGGCACCGCCTGCTCAACGTCGGCACCAACATCGCCTTCGACCACGTGCCGTACTGGGTGCAGTTCAAGGACGACTACCGCACCGACGAGCAGATGTACTACGCCGAGGACGTGATGCGCTACGGCGACTTCGCCTGGCGCGTAGGCGTCAAGCAGTTCTTCGCCGACCAGACCCGCGACCGCCGCATCGGCGACGCGGCGCACATCGAATCGGATTCGCACTCCGATCCGCTGTTCTCCGCCGGCCTGACCTGGACCACGCCGATCAAGGGCGTGGAGGCCTTTGCCGGTTTCTCGCAGAACTTCGCCGCGATCCCCTCCGGCGTGCTCGGCGAGACCGATCCGCTGGTGCTGAGCAAGGTCAAGCCGGAAACCGCCGACAACATCGAGGTGGGCCTGCGCATGAGCCGCTGGCCGCTGACCGGGAGCATCACCCTGTACGACATCCGCTTCGACAACCGCATCGTCTACGTGCCGGCCAACTTCGTCACCGGCATCGACTACCTAGGCGAGACCGACGGCGTCTACGAGAACTTCGGCGGCGTGCACGCGCGCGGCGTGGAGCTGGCGCTGGGCTACGCCTGGGACAACGGCTGGCGGCTCAACGGCGCCTACACCTACAACAAGGCGACCTACCTGGGCAGCGGCAACGCCGCGCGCGACCAGGCGCTGGAGATCGCGCCGGGCTCGCAGGTGATCGGCCAGCCGCGCCAGACCCTGGTGCTGTCGGCCGACTGGCAGGGAGAGCGCTGGCACGGCGGCCTGTCCGGCCGCTACCTCGGCCGGCGTTACCTGGATGCGGCCAACAGCGCGGCGCTGGATGCGGTGACCACCTTCGACGCCAATCTCGGCATCGCCCTGGGCGGGCTGTCGCCGCAGTTGCAGCAGGCCAGGCTGGACCTGGTGATCAGCAACCTCACCGACAAGCGCTACCTCAACGGCGTGGACGGCAGCGACAGCGCCTTCATCGCGCCGCCGCGCACCGTCGGCCTGACCTTCATGGTCGACCTGTAACCGGCGCCGTGGCAGTCTCGCGGCGGCGGTCGATCCCGGCCGCCGCCGCGTTGCGTTTTCCCGGACCACCATGACCGACCAGACCCGCCGCCGGCTGCTCCGCGCCGGCCTCACCGCCAGCGCCGCCGCCCTGTTGCCGCCAAGCATCGCCCGCGCCGCGGCGATCGCCCCGGACGTGCGCAGCGGCACCCTCGATGACCTGCAGCACGTGGTGATCCTGATGCAGGAGAACCGCGCCTTCGACCATTACTTCGGCAGCCTGGCCGGCGTGCGCGGCTTCGGCGACCGCTTCCCGATCCCGGCACCGACGCTGCCCGGCATCGCCCCGCGCACGGTCTGGCTGCAACCCAGCGCCGACGGCAGCCGCCAGTTGGCGCCGTTCCCGCTGCGCACCGCGCACAATTTCGCCACCATGCGCGTGCAAGGCACGCCGCACACCTGGCCGAACGCGCAGCAGGCCTGGGATCACGGCCGCATGGGCCAGTGGCCGGCGGCCAAGCGCGACCACGCGCTGGCCTATTACGAACGCGATGACCTGCCGTTCCAGTTCGCCCTGGCCGAGGCGTTCACCGTGTGCGATGCCTACCACTGCGCGATCCAGGCCGGCACCAATCCGAACCGCGTGTTCCTGTGGACCGGGCAGAACGATCCGCACGCCCGCGCCGGCGGCCCGGTCATCGCCAACTCACACGACAACTTCCCGGAACTGGGCGGCGACCCGGACGACTACCGCTGGCCCAGCTATGTCGAGGCGCTGCAGCAGGCCGGCGTGTCCTGGCAGATCTACCAGGACATGGCCGACAACTTCACCGACAACCCGCTGGCCGGCTTCGCGCCGTTCCGCGCGGCCTGGCGCGGTGCGCCCGGGCACGACCCGCAGTTGCGCGCACGCGGCGTCTCCAGCCGCAGCCTGGCCCAGTTGCGCGAAGATGTATTGGCGGCGCGGCTGCCGTCGGTGAGCTTCATCATCGCCGACGCCGCCGGCAGCGAGCATCCCGATCCGTCCAGCCCGGCGCAGGGTGCGGCCTACACCGCGCGCGTGCTCGACGCGCTGACCGCCGACCCCAAGGTATGGGCGCGCACCGCGCTGCTGCTGATGTTCGACGAGAACGACGGCTTCTTCGACCACGTGCCGCCACCGGCGCCGCCTTCGCCCGACCCGTCCGCGGCCGGCGGCCGGGCCGGCGCTTCCAGCGTCGACACCGACGGCGAATACCATCTGCACCCGGCGCCGGGCGACGCCAAGGCCGACCCGCCGGAACTGCGCGGGCGTCCCTACGGCCTCGGTCCGCGCGTGCCGCTGTACGTGATCTCGCCGTGGAGCCGCGGCGGCTGGGTCGATTCGCAGGTCTACGACCACACCTCGGTGCTGCGTCTGCTGGAACGCCGCTTCGGCGTCGCCGCCAGCGGCGTGAGCGCGTGGCGCCGCGCAGTCTGCGGCGATCTGCTCGACGCCTTCGATTTCCGCCAGGCCGATACCCGCCCCTTCGTCGCCGACCTGCCCGACGTGCGCGCGGCAGCAGCGCGTGCCGCCGCATTGCACGAGCACGCACTGCCGCCGCTGCCAGCGCAGGTGCAGGCGCCGCGCCAGGCGTTCGGCGTGCGCCGCGCGCGTGCCCTGCCGTATCGGCCGACGGTGCAGCTGCAGTACGGACGCGAACGCGGCGAGGTGCAACTGCACATGGCCAACACCGGGGCGGCAGCGGTGCTGCACGTGTACGACCGCTACGACCTGGCCGCGATCCCGCGCCGCTACACCGTCGGCGCCGGCGCGCCCCTGGACGGCACCTGGACCACCTACGACGGCGACTACGACCTGTGGCTGCTCGGCCCCAACGGCTTCCACCGCCACTACCGCGGCGACCTGAGCGCCCCGCTGCTGCAGGCGGACATCACCCAGGACCCGGACGATGCGCAGGCGCTGTGCCTGCTGTTGCGCAATCCTGGCACCGCGCCACTCAGCGTGTCGCTCGAACCGGCCGCCTACGCTCAGGCACAACCCCGCCAACGCGTGACACTGGCACCCGGCACCGAGCAGCGCATGCGCTGGAGCGCCAGGCCGAGCGGCGGCTGGTACGACCTGTGGCTGGTCCAGGACAACGCCCGCCAGCGCCTGGCCGGCCGCGCGGAAACCGGCAAGCCCGGCATCAGCGACCCGGCGATGGGCGGACCGGCGCGGCTGTACCAGGAGAGCCCGCCCAACTATCAAGGCCCCGGACCCGTCTGAGGCGGGCGGGATTGGGAATTAGGGATTGGGGATTCGCGAAAGCGCAATCCGCGCGCTGACACGCTTTTGCCAATCCCGAATCCCTAATCCCTAATCCGGCTCTCAAGCACCCCGATCGTCCGCAGCCAGGTCTCCACCAGCTGCGGCCACTGCGCGATCGGCAGGTTCTTGGCGCGCAGGCCGAAGGCATGGCCGCCCTTGGCGTAGATATGCATTTCCGTCGGCACGTCGGCGTGGTTGAGCGCGACGAAGTACGCCAGCACCTGCGAGATGCCGTCCACATAGTCGTCCTGGGCCTGCAGCAGGAAGGTCGGCGGGGTGTCGGCGACCACGCGGATGTCCGGACGCAAGGCCAGATCGGTGAAATCGCGGGTGTCGGCGTCCTCGTCCTCGTGCACCCACAGATGGCCCGGATACACGGCGATGGCGAAGTCCGGGCGGCAGCTGACGCGATCGGCGGCATCCACCAGCGGGTAGGTGCGCTGGGCGAAGTGCGTGCTCACCGCGGCCACCAGGTGGCCGCCGGCGGAAAAGCCCATCACCCCGATCTTGTGCGGGTCCACGCCCCAGGTCGCGGCCTGCTGGCGCACCAGGCCCAGCGCGCGCTGCGCGTCCTGCAGTGCGGTCTGCACCTTGGGGTAGTAGCGGCGGTCGTCGACCCAGGTCGGACCCGAGTTCGGCACGCGGTACTTCAGCAACACGCAGGTGATGCCGCGCGAGACCAGCCAGTCGCAGATCTCCGTGCCCTCCAGGTCCATCGCCAGCATCTGGTAGCCGCCGCCAGGAAACACCACCACCGCGGCGCCGGTGTTGTGGCCCTGCGCCGGGTACACGGTCATGGTCGGCCGGCTGACGTTGTCGATCCTGGCTCCGGGTCCGGCCGATTCCGGCTTCGGATGCGGCACTGCATCCGGCACCGCGCCGGGCCAGATCGGCACCTGCACGTGGCCCGGCGTGGGCTCCCAGACCCGCGCCTGCGCGGCGTGGGCAAACAGACCGAGGGCGATGGCCAAGGAACAGCACACGAATCGACGCATGGGACGCTCCGAACAGGATGGGGAATGGAAGGAACCGCACGATCAGGGGGCAAGGCCGCGGCGGCTGTGGCCGTTGGATACGACGCAGGCGATCGCGCGCGGCATCGGCACGATCGCGCCGCCAGTGATCGCCAGCGGCGTCCGGCAGGAATGGCTGTTGTCCCCGTTTGTGGGATCAGCCGCGACGGACCTTCCCGGTAAAGCCCGTCGCGGCTGAAGCCGCTGCTACGGAAGAGCGACCTGCATCCGATGCGATTGTGGCGAACGCAGGTGCCATGGCGCGCACAAGGCAGACTAGGCGGCGCGTGGCGCCTGCGCCGGCAGCGAGGCCACGACCGCCTGCGCCACCGCCTTGAGCGCAGCATCGCGACCGGCGCTGTCGACCGTGGCGCCGTTGAGATACGCCGTCAGCAGCAGCGGCGTGGCCCGCCCCGGCGCCCACACGATGGCGATATCGTTGCGGGTATCGGTGCCGTTGCTGCCGGTCTTGTCGCCGATACGCCAGCCCGCCGGCAAGCCGGCACGCAAGCAGTCGTTGCCGGTGCGGTTGTCGCGCATCCAGGCGATCAGGCGCTGCCGCGACGCGGGCTGCAGCGCCTCGCCGAGCAGCAGGGTGCGCATCGTCGCGGCCATCGCAGCGGGCGTGGTGGTGTCGCGCAGATCGCCGGCGACGAAATCGTTCATGCCCGGCTCGTTGCGGTCCAGCTGGGTCTGCGTATCGCCCAGCGCACGCAGGAAGCGGGTCACGCCGGGCGGGTCGCCGACCAGCGGCAGCAGCAGGTTGGCGGCGGTGTTGTCGCTGTAGATCATCGCCGCGCGGCACAGCTCGACCACGCTGAGCGTGCCGCCGACATGGCGCTCGGACACCGGCGCATTCGCCAGCAGATCCGCCTTGCGCACCGGCACGCGCCGCTCCAGGGCCAGTTCGCCGCGATCGACCCGCTGCAGCACCGCCCCCGCCAATAGAAATTTGAAGGTACTGCACAGCGGGAAGCGCTCGTCCTGGCGCTGTCCGCCGAGCGTCGCGCCGCTGCCGTCGAGCAGGCTCACGCCGAGCCGGCCGCCGCTGCGGCGCTCGATCTCGGCCAGCCGCTGCTGCAGCGTTTGCGCTGGGTTTTGCGCCGTTTTCGCCTGTACCGCAGCCATCGCCAGCAGGCTCGCGCCCATGCCCACGCCCTGCAGGAACCGTCGTCTCGTCAGCATCATCCACCTCCGTCGGGAGCCAGGATGATGGCCGCATTGACCCGCCCCCACCAGCGAGGTTATTCAATCGCACCCATGAGCCGAATTGATACCTAGCAATGACCCGCCCGCACCTGCCGCTGAACGCGCTGCGCGCCTTCGAGGCCGCGGCGCGGCACCAGAACCTGACCCGTGCCGCTGCCGAGCTGTGCGTCACCCAGGCCGCGCTGAGCCACCAGATCAAGCACCTGGAGGCGCGCCTGGGCGTGGTCCTGTTCCAGCGTCTGCCGCGCGGCGTGGCCCTGACCGACGAGGGCCTGCGTCTGCATCCGGTGCTGACCGAGGCCTTCGACCGCATCGCCGGGACGCTGCAGCGCTTCGCCGGCGGCCGCTACCGCGACACCCTGAGCGTGGGCGTGGTCGGCACCTTCGCGGTCGGTTGGCTGCTGCCGCGGCTGGACGCCTTCCACGCCGCGCATCCGGATATCGAGCTGCGCGTGTACACCCACAACAACCGGGTCGACCTGGCCGGCGAAGGCCTGGACCTGGCGATCCGCTTCGGCGACGGCGACTGGCAGGGGCAGAGCGCCACGCCGATCCTGGACGCCCCCTTCGCACCGGTCTGCGCGCCGGCGCTGGCACCGCGGCTGCGCACGCCCGCGGACCTCGCCAGGACCACCCTGCTGCGCTCCTACCGGCTGGACGAATGGCCGCGCTGGCTGCAGGCCGCCGGTGCGCCCGAGGTCCAGGCCGGCGGCCCGATCTGCGACGCCTCGCTGACCCTGGCCAGCATCGCCGCGGCCGGCCACGGCGTGGCCCTGCTGCCACTGCGGCTGTTCGCCCAGGATCTGGACGCCGGGCGCCTGGTCTGTCCGTTCACCACCCGGATCGACCTGGGCCGCTACTGGCTGACCCGGCTGCGCTCGCGCGCGGAAAGCGACGCCGGGCGGCGCCTGCGCACGTGGTTGCTGGCCGAACAGGCGCTGCACCCGGATTGAGCGGCGCCGCCAGCGCTGCACGTCGCGCCGCAGGCCACTGCCGCCCATCTGGCATGCGCCTTGCCTCCCTTACCAGCAGGGCCTGACAGCGATGTGAAGAATTTGTGCACTGCCGCTTGGCGGGCGTGTAGACACGAAATATGATCCTGGTCGCAGTGGCAATGTGCGCCGGGGATGGCGCTCACCGTTCAGGGGGAAACATGCTGATGAACCGTGTTGTCCTGACCGCCCGTCCGGGCCTGGTCTCGCGTGACGTCGTGCTGGCAGCCGCATTGAGCTGCCTGTGTGTACTGCATCTGGCCTACTTCCTGCGCGGCGGCGCCAGCGAATGGCACTGGGCGCTCAGCGCCGCGGGCCTGGCGCTGATGGCGCTCAAGGCCGGTCTGCGGCCGACGCCGACCGCCCGCCCCTCGCTGCAGAGCCTGCGCTCGCGCACGCCGCTGGACTGGGCCGCGATCGCCGGCGGCCTGCTGGTCGTGGCCAGCGCCGCCGCCTGAGCGTTACAGACCGGCGCTCTCGCGCTCTGGCCTCGCCTGGAGCCGCGTCAAGAAGCGACTGAAGCCCCTCTCCCACCGGGAGATGGGTTGGGGTGAGGGTACGCCGGCATGCACGGCCGGCTGCCCTGACTCCCTGGCACCCGCACCCTCATCCGCCCCTTCGGGGCACCTGCTCCCGCAGGGAGAAGGAATCGCTGGCTCGGCGGGAATCATCCGTGCCTTGGCGGCGCAACCATCGCCGCGCCGCATCCGCGGGAACAGACCCGCCCGGACATCCACCGCTCCCGTCTCTCCAGCGCATGCCCTAGCCGCGCCACTCGCTACACGGTGCGCTTGCCGGCATCGCCGCCGACCTGCGCCGCCACCAGTTGACGGAACGCATCGCGCTGCGCGGCATCGGCGAACCAGGCCGTCGGCACCAGGTCGAACAGGATGTCGTTCTGGTACAGCATCAGCACCTGCGAACTCTCGCGATAGCGCACGTAGTCGCGCCAGGAACGACGCACGTGGCCATCCGCCCAGGTGACCTCCAGGCCGGCCTCGTCCCAGCGGTAGGTGAGGCGATGCCGCAATGCCGCCTGTTGCGCATACAGGCGCCGCACCTTGCGCGGCATCGTCCATGCCGACTGGATGGTCTGGCCGATCAAGCCACCGCCACCGGCACCCGCCAGCACGATGCCGAGCATGGCCATACCGGAGCCATGCCGGGCAAAAGCGAACAGCATCAATCCGCCCAGCAGCAACGCCGCCATCGCCAGCAGCACGCGCCGCAGCGCGCACCGTTGATGCAGGCGCTGCGCGGCCAGGTAATCCTCCACCGTGATGCTGCCGCTGATCATGCCGCTCCTCCTCGCGCTGTCGTGCAGGGCCGGGCACGGAGCGTGCCACGCACGGCAGGATCGGTGCAAAGCGGCCCAGTGCCGCACTGCGCCGCCGACGAGACTGAATTCACGATGGTCCGCGGGCGACTCGGCGGGTGCCCGGCGTACGCGTGCGGGCCACCTTCGCGGCCGTGCACCGGCCAGGAGACTTACGGCGCGTTTCAGGCGCCGTCGATCAGCTCCATCCACGTCTGCTCGGCCTGGGCCAGGTCGCGCGCGGCGGCCTCGCGCTCGCGGCCCAGCACCGCCATCTTCTCCGCATCGGCGTAGTGCTTGGGATCGGCGAGTTGGCGGTCGAGCTCGGCCAGGGTCGCTTCCAGTTCGCCCACGCGCTTCTCGGCGGCGGCCAGCTTGTGCGGGTTCGGCGGCTTCTTCGCCGGCAGCGGCTTGACCGGCGGCGGCGGGGTCGGCGCGGCCTCGGCCAGTTTCTGCTTGGTGCCCTGCGCGGCCGGCCGCGTGCGCAGCCACGCGGCGTAGGCGTCGAGGTCGCCGTCGAACGGCTCCACCACGCCATCGGCCACGCGCCAAAAGGTATCGCAGACCAGGCCGATCAGGTGGCGGTCGTGCGAGACCATCACGATCGCGCCCTCGAAATCGCTCAAGGCCTCGGCCAGCGCCTCGCGCATCTCCAGGTCGAGGTGGTTGGTCGGTTCGTCGAGCAGCAGCACGTTGGGCTGCTGCCAGGCGATCAGCGCCAACGCCAGGCGCGCGCGCTCGCCGCCGGAGAAGCCATCGACCGGCTCGAACGCGCGGTCGCCGGGGAAATTCCACTTGCCGAGGAAATCGCGGAACGCCTGGTTGCTGGCCTCCTTGTCGATCTCGCGCATGTGGTCCATCGGCGATTGCCCTTCGTGCAGCGACTCCACCGTGTGCTGGGCGAAGTAGCCGATGCGCAGGTCCGGATGCGCCATGCGCTCGCCGGCGATCGGCGGCAGTTCGCCGACCAGGGTCTTGACCAGGGTGGTCTTGCCGGCGCCGTTGGGGCCCAGCAGGCCGATGCGCTGGCCGGCCTCCAGGCCGAAGCCGACGTTGTGCAGGATCACCGCGTCCGCGCCATAGCCGGCCTCGGCGTGGTTGAGGCGGATCAGCGAGAACGGCAGCTTGGCCGGCGGCGCCAGTTCGATGCGGAACTCGCGTTCGGCGCGCACCGCCTCGGTGCCGGCCAGCTTCTCCAGGCGCTTCATCCGGCTCTGCGCCTGCGCCGCCTTGGACGCCTTGGCCTTGAAGCGGTCGATGAAGCTCTGCAGGTGGGCGCGCTCGGCCTGTTCCTTCTCGTGCGCGATCTGCTGCTGGCGCAGCTGCTCGGCGCGCTGGCGCTCGAAATCGGTGTAGCCGCCGGTGTACAGCTTGGCGCCGCCGTTGTGCAGATGCAGGGTATGGGTGGCGACGTTGTCGAGGAACTCGCGGTCGTGCGAGATCAGCAGCAGCGTGCCCGGATACTTCAGCAGCCACTGCTCCAGCCAGTACACCGCGTCGAGGTCGAGGTGGTTGGTCGGTTCGTCGAGCAGCAACAGGTCGCTGGGCATCATCAGCGCGCGCGCCAGGTTCAGGCGCACGCGCCAGCCGCCGGAGAACGAGGACACCGCGCGCTGGTGTGTCTCGGCCGGGAAGCCGAGGCCGTGCAGCAGCTTGCCGGCGCGCGCCTCGGCATCGTAGGCGCCCATCTCGGCCATCTTGGTGTGCGCCGCGGCGACCGCCTCCCAGTCCTCGCGCGCGGTCGCCTCGGCCTCTTCGGCCAGCACCGCGGCCACCGCGGTGTCGCCGCCGAGCACGAAGCTCAGCGCCGGGTCCGGCAGCGACGGGGTTTCCTGGGCGACGCTGGCGATGCGCACCTTGCCGGGCAGGTCGACGTCGCCCTTGTCGGCCTCCAGTTCGCCCTTCACCGCCGCGAACAGGCTGGACTTACCGGCCCCGTTGCGGCCGACCACGCCCACCCGGTAACCGGCATGCAGGGTGAGGTCGACATTGGACAACAGCAGCCGCTCGCCGCGGCGCAAGGCGAAATTACGTAGGGAAATCAAGGCAGGGCACTCGGCTAGCGAGGCGGAAGTGTAGCCGCTTCGCCCGCGCCGGCCCACCTGCGAGGCCACCCTGCCCTGTCCGGGGCCGCCCCCGGCGCCCCGCAAAAAACCGACCCAGGTCCATTTTTGTATACGCGCCGGCGTGAAAAACGGATTTCAATCCGATGGCACGCGCTGCATCGCAGCATTCCCCCTGCCTCCACCGGAACTCGTCAGACCCACGCCAATCCCCCCAGCCACTGGAGTCTCCGCCCGATGACGCAACGCCGCCTCCCCCTCGTCAGTGCCGTCCTGCTCGCGCTCGCCTCCACCAGCAGCCTCGCCCAGTCCCAGCAGGCACCGACCACGCTGGACAACATCATCGTCACCGGCACCCGCATCGCCGACCGCACGGTGGCCGAATCGCAATCGCCGATCGACATCATCGCGCCCGAGGCGCTGCAGGCCACCGGTGCCAGCGACCTCGCCAGCGCGCTGGGCAAGCTGCTGCCGTCGCTGAACTTCCCGCGCCCGGCGATCAACGACGGCAACGACGCGCTGCGCCCGGCGACCCTGCGCGGCCTGTCGCCGGACGCGGTGCTGGTGCTGCTGGACGGCAAGCGCTACCACACCACCTCGCTGGTCAACTACAACCCCTCGGTCGGCCGCGGCTCGGCGCCGGCCGACCTCAACTCGATCCCGATGTCGGCGATCGCGCGGATCGAGGTGCTGCGCGACGGCGCCTCGGCGCAGTACGGTTCCGACGCCATCGCCGGCGTCATCAACATCGTGCTCAAGCACGGCGCCAAGGCAGGCAGCAACAGCGTGACGGTCAACGGCGGCATCATGGACAAGGGCGACGGTGCGCAGAACGGCATCGATGGCTCCTACGGCCTGGCCTTCGGCGGTGCGCCGGACGGCGAGGCGCCGGGCTGGGTGCGGGTGTCGTGGAACTACCAGAACGCGATGAACACCAATCGCGCCGAGAACACCGACAAGGCCACCACCCTGGCCGGTGCCGCCAACCCCAGCGGCGTTCCCTACGAGCGCTATGGCGACCCGGCGGTCAAGACCTACCAGGGGCTGGTCAATTTCGGCTACGCGCTCACCCCGCACGTCGACCTGTACGGCTACGCCAACTTCAGCCGCCGCGAGGTGCTGTCCAACGGCTACTACCGCGCCTGGGACAACAGCGACCGCAACGTGCAGGCGGTCTACCCCAACGGCTTCCTGCCGCAGATCTACAACCCGTCCAACGACCGCGCCGCCGTGCTCGGCGTCAAGGGCAGCACCGACAACGGCTGGACCTGGGACGTCTCCGCCGACTACGGCAAGAACGACGTCACCTTCGACCTGCGCAACACCATCAACACCAACCTGTACTGGAGCACCGGCGCCTCGCCGACCCGCTTCAACGCCGGCGGCTTCCGCAACGAGCAGAACGCGCTCAACGCCGATTTCAGCAAGTCCCTGGACTGGGGCCTGGCCTACCCGGTGAACCTGGCCTTCGGCGCCGAGTACCGGCAGGACAAGTACGCCGTGGTGGCCGGCTCGCCCACCTCGATCTACTTCGATCCGAACGCGATCAACCCGGACACCGGTGCGCCGTATCCGGGCGGCTCGCAAGTGTTCCCCGGCCTGTCGCCGACCGTGGCCGGGCAATTCCAGCGCCACAGCAAGGCGGTGTACGCCGACCTGGAAGCGGACCTGAGCGAGCGCCTGTCCGGCGGCGTGGCCGCGCGCTACGAGGACTACAGCGATGCCGGCACCACCCGCTCGGGCAAGCTGTCGGCGCGCTACCAGCTCAACGACGCCTTCGCCGTGCGCGGCACGCTCTCCAACGGCTTCCGCGCGCCCTCGCTGGCGCAACAGAACTACGCCTCGGTGGTGACCCTGCCGGTGGACGGCGTGCTCAGCCAGATCGGCACCTACCGCACCTCCGATCCGGTGGCCATCGCCCTCGGCGCCAAGCCGCTGGCGCCGGAGAAATCCACCAACTACAGCGTCGGCGTGGTCTGGCAGCCCGGCGGCGGCTTCAACGCCACCCTGGACCTGTACCAGATCCGCATCTGGGACCAGATCCTGTATTCGGACCAGATCTCGCTGGCCGAACCGATCGGCCAGGTCAGCGCCGCGCAGTTCTTCGTCAACGGCGCCACGACCCGCACCCGCGGCGTGGACTGGGTGAACAACTACCTGCTCGACCTCGACCGCGCCGGCACGCTCAACCTCAGCTTCAGCGCCAACTACAACAAGATCGAGATCCTGGAGATCTCCGATCCGAACTTCGGCCGCGCCAGCCAGGGCCTGCTGACCGACGCCACGCCGCGCACCAAGTACGTGCTCAGCGGCGACTGGACCCTGGCCGGCTGGACCCTGCACGGCGACGCCACCCGCTACGGCGCCATCACCCGCCGCGGCGACGAGGCCGACGGCAGCCAGGACCAGGCCTTCGCCGCACGCTGGCTGCTCAACCTGTCCACCAGCTATGCCTGGCACGACCTCACCTTCACCGTGGGCGCCGACAACGTCACCAACCAGTACCCGACCCGGACCGCCCTCAACAACATCTACGACGACCGCCCCAACGGCCTGCAGTACTCGCCGCTATCGCCGTTCGGCTTCAACGGGCGCTACTGGTACGGGCGGGTGAGCTACCGCTTCTGAGACAGCCAGGGAACGCGGCATGGCCGCAGGGGCGCGGCCATGCTCCGGCGCGGGCGGCTTAGAACGTAAAGAAATAAGAACATGCGCTTGCATCCTGCGACGCAGCACGCATGTTAAAAAATAATAAGACGCCCCCTGGGACGCGGCCTGCCTGGCCAGGCCAGCCGCCGCGCCCCGCCTGCCGTTTCGGCACCTGCTGGAGTTTTCATGAACCGTCCGTTGTCGCTGCTGGCGAGCGCCGTGCTCGCCGCCCTCGCCACTCCCTCCGTCTCCGCCCAGACCGCCCCCGAGGCGTCCAGCACGCCCAGCACGCTGGACACAGTGATCGTCACCGGCACCCGCGTCAGCGACCGCACCGTCGCCGAGTCGCAATCGCCGATCGACATCATCACCCCCGAGGCGCTGCAGGCCACCGGCACCTCGGAACTGGCCACCGCGCTGTCGCGCGCGCTGCCCTCGCTGAACTTCCCGCGCCCGGCCCTGACCGACGGCACCAGCGGCATCCGCCCGGCGCAGTTGCGCGGGCTCTCGCCCGACCAGGTGCTGGTGCTGGTTAACGGCAAGCGCCGCCACACCTCGGCGATGATCAACGTCAACGGCACCATCGGCCGCGGTTCCTCGGCAGTGGATCTCAACGCGATCCCGATCGCCGCGATCGAGCGGGTAGAAGTGCTGCGCGACGGCGCCTCGGCGCAGTACGGCTCCGACGCCATCGCCGGCGTGGTCAACATCGTACTCAAGGGCGCCGGCGAAGGCGGCAGCCTGGCGGTGGAGCACGGCCAGTACTCGGCCGGCGACGGCGCCAAGTCGCAGCTCTCCGGCGATGCCGGGGTCGGCTTCGGCGATGGCCGCGGCAGCCTGCACGTGGCCGGGCAGATCAGCCAGCAGGACGCCACCAATCGCGCCGGTCCGTACCAGGGCACCGCGCCGAACACCGGCAACTATCCCGGCATCGGCCAGACCACCTTCGTCTACGGCGATCCCAAGGTCGACGCCACCGCGGTCTCGGCCAACGGCGAGTTCCGCTTCAGCGACCACCTCACCGGCTATGCCACCGCGATCGCCAGCAACCGCGACATCACCTCGTTCGCGTTCTACCGCTCGCGCAACCACAACGGCCAGACCGCGCTGCTGGCGCAGGTCTACCCGGACGGCTACGTGCCGCAGATCGAGCAGTACTCCAAGGACCGCTCGCTGCTCGCCGGCCTGAAGGGCAGCACCGCCGGCGGCTTCGCCTGGGACATCAGCTACAACTACGGCTACAACAAGGTCGATTTCCACACCGCCAACAGCATCAACTACAGCCTCGGCGCGGACAGCCCGCGGCGCTTCTACGACGGCGCGCTGGAGTACACCCAGAACGCGATCAACGCCGACTTCACCCAGCCGCTGGAGTGGGGCCTGGCCTATCCGGTGACGCTGTCCTTCGGCGCCGAGTACCGCCAGGAGAAGTGGAACCAGTCGCCGGGCGAGCCGGCCTCGTACACCGGCACCACCGGCGGTGCGCAGGGCTTTGCCGGTTTCGCGCCGCTCAACGCGGTGCATTCGGACCGCCACAACTACGCGGTGTACGCGGGGCTGGAAGCCGACCTCACCGACAAGTTCTCCGCCGGCCTCACCGGCCGCTACGAGGACTACTCGGACTTCGGCAGCAAGACCTCCGGCAAGCTGTCGGCGCGCTATGCCTTCACCGACAAGGTGGCGCTGCGCGGCACCGTCGCCAGCGGCTTCCGCGCGCCGTCGCTGGCGCAGCAGCAGTACCAGGCGGTGACCAGCAGCTACATCAACGGCAGCTTCTTCGAATCCGGCACCTTCCCGGTGAACAGCGCCGTGGCCCAGGCGCTGGGCGCCGCGCCGCTGAAGGCCGAGACCTCGCTGTCCTACAGCCTGGGCCTGGTGCTGCAGCCGGTCGAGCGCCTGTACCTGACCGTGGACGCGTACCAGATCGAGATCGACGACCGCATCCTGCTGTCGTCCAACCTCAACGACGCGGCGGTGCTGGCCAAGCTGCGCCAGCTCGGCTACAGCAACGTCACCAGCGTGCGCTACTTCAGCAACGCCGCCGACACCCGCACCCGCGGCGTCGACGTGGTCGGCACCTACAGCATCCCGTTCGCGGCCAGCACGCTGGACCTCACCGCCAGCTACGGCTACAGCAAGACCGATATCACCCATGCGGTGACCCAGCCGCAGGCGCTGGCCGCCATCGGCTCGACCCAGACCACGCTGGGCCGCGACGAGATCGGCCGCCTGGAAGACAGCTATCCGAAGGACAAGCTGATCCTCAGCGGCACCTGGAAGCTGCCGAAGTGGGACCTTAGCCTGGCCGCCACCCGCTACGGCGAATTCACCGTGCGCAATTCGGCCACCGCCGCGCGCGACCAGACCTACGGCGCGGATTGGGTGGTCGACGCCTCGGCCAGCTTCAAGCCGAGCACCAACTGGACGCTGACGCTGGGCGCGGACAACGTGTTCGACCAGTACCCGGACAAGACCGCCAACCTGATCAACTCGACCTACGGCATGCTCCCGTACAGCAACTACTCGCCGTACGGCTTCAACGGCGCCTACGTGTACGGGCGGATCAATTACCGCTGGTGATCGCGGGCCCGGGCGTGGATGGCGCCTACGTTATGCGGCATGACGACGGCCCGGATTTCCGGGCCGTTGTTTTTTGCGGGCGGGGATTGGGGATTGGGGATTCGGGATTCGGGATTCGGGATTCGGGATCGGCAATTTATCGGTTGCGACGTGTTCGCCTGCCTAGGTTTTTGTGGGAGCGGCTTCAGCTGCGACGCGATCGCGCAGGGGTCGCGGCTGAAGCCGCTCCTGCGAAACGCGAACGTACCAACCGCGAATGACGTTGCCGCACGGCATCTCCCCTGGCTCAACCCAGCGACAACCGCTGGAGGCGATCGGCGATGGTGACTTCGCCGCCACCCTCGCCTGCGTGCCTCTCCATCCCGTCATCAAGGCACCAGACGAACGCACCGCGCGCGCCGGCCTGGCCTGGCCTGGCCTGGCCTGCGCAGCGTACGCCCGTGACACCCGTAGGAGTCAACTGTCATGCAGCCGCGATGGCAGGAGGGGCATACGCTGCCTGATCACGCGCAATCGCGTTGAGCCAGCGCAGGAACTTGTGCATGCAGGCGACGATGGCGACCTTGGCTGGTTTGCCGGCCGCACGCAGGCGGGCATAGGTCTTGGCCAAGGGGGATTTGGCGCGGATGCTGGCCCAGGTGGCCATGTACAGCACGCGTCGGATCTCGGCCCGTCCGCCTTTGATGCGACGCTGGCCCTGCCAGCGGCCGCTGTCGCGATTGAACGGGGCTAGCCCGACCAGAGCAGCGAGCTTGCGCGGCGGTAACGTGCCCAGTTCCGGCAGCCGTGCGGCCAGGACCGCGCGCAGGATCGCGCCAAGTCCGGGCACCTTCGGCAGGGTGGAGCAGGTCGTAGCCTGCTGCTCGATCTGCCGCGTCAACGCCTGGATCTTCTGGTTCAGTAGGGCGATCACCTCTTGGCAGTGGCCTTGCACCTCGGGGCTGGTGATGTGCTCCAGCCGCCGCCGATGGGCATCACGCTGGCCGACCAGAGTGTCGCGTAGGTCCAGCAATTCGCGCAGGGACTGAAGATGCTCGGGTAGTACGGCTGTGGGTGTGGCCGGGATGTGCTGGGCGGCGATGGCCAACAGGCGCGCGTCCAGGGCGTCGGTCTTGGCGTGCAGGCCAAGGGCCTTGGCCAGGTCCCGCGGACGATCGGCGGCCACCCTTGCCGCGGGCAGGTCCGCCTCCCGAAGGACTCGCAGCAGGGCATGTTCATAGCCACCACTGGCTTCCAGCACGATCCGCTCGCAGTCCAGCCCCGTCAGGCGCTGGGCCAGCGCACGCCGCTCCTGTGCGGTATTCGGCTGGGTCCAGGTGTGGCCCTCCGGCAGGACATGAATGACCAGTTCGGCCTTGGCAACATCGATCCCGACAAAGCGTCGCATAGACGTTCTCCGCAGTAGACTCAGGGGTGAGAGCACTCCTGCCGATGCCCATGCTTGTGGAGTTCGAGTTCGCGACTCGGGCAACTGTTCGGGCTTGTGAGGCAGGAGTACGGAGTGCGGCGGCGCTGACTCCTACTCGTGCTTGCTTGGCACTGCGGCTAAACGGCCTGCCGCACTCCGCTCTCACCTATAACGATAGACCCTCATAAGACACAAGCGGCTTCAGCCGCGACGCTTCATCTATAGCGCGTCGAAGCGGGCGATGTTGCTGGAACGACCAGCCATGCGCTGGCGCCCCCCATGGCAACGCCGCCGCGGTCAATCCACAGGATGACGCCCGCGGCCATGTAGCCCGCACCTCACAGCTGCGCAACCCGCAGCGTCACGCAGGATGCGCACGCGATCCCGCGCAGGCACGGCGCAGGCACCGCGCCGTCGCGCGTGCCCGGCCATTTTGTCTACAACCCCGGCAAATCCGCGGATCCACGCTGCCGCAATGCCTGCAGCGGTGGTTGCAACTGCAACCTCCACCTCGCGCTTAACGGAACATTGACACTGCTGACATCCGTCGGTAATCCCTAAGTGGCGTCGCCGCATCCGCCAGGGGACAAGGGGAGCGCGCGTGCAGCGACGCACTCCCCCACTACTGGAGCCGCCTCCCTCATGACGCGCACGCTCACTCCGCTCGCCCACGCCGTCGCCCTGTGTCTGGCGACCTCCGCCGTTTCCGTCCACGCGCAGAACGCCGGCAACGCGCAAACGCTGGATACCGTCATCGTCACCGGCACCCGCGTGGCCGATCGCACCGTGGCCGAATCGGCGTCGCCGATCGACATCATCTCGCCGGAAACGCTGCAGTCCACCGGCACCACCGAACTGGCCACCGCGCTGTCGCGCGCGGTGCCCTCGCTGAACTTCCCGCGCCCGGCGATCACCGACGGTTCCGACGCGGTGCGCCCGGCGCAGTTGCGCGGGCTCTCGCCGGACCAGGTGCTGGTGCTGGTCAACGGCAAGCGCTACCACACCACCGCCCTGGTCAACCTCAACGGCGCGCAGGGCCGCGGCTCGTCGCCGGCCGATCTCAACACCATTCCCATCGCCGCGGTCGAACGCATCGAAGTGCTGCGCGACGGCGCCTCGGCGCAATACGGCTCCGACGCCATCGCCGGCGTCATCAACATCGTGCTCAAGGGCAGCGGCAGCGGCGGCAGTCTGGCCGCGCGCTACGGCAAGTACAGCGCCGGCGACGGCGAGCAGTACCAGCTCTCCGGCGATGCCGGGCTCACCTTCGCCGAGACCGGCAGCGTGCACTTCGCCGCGCAGGCCGGCCACCAGGACCAGACCGACCGCGCCACGCCGTACCAGGGCCAGGTACAGCAGCGCTACGGCGACCCCGACGTCGACCAGGGTGCGTTCTCCTACAACGGCCAGTACAGCCCGGCCGACTACATCACCTTCTATTCCTACGCGATGCTCAGCCGCCGCGAAGTGCTGTCCAACGGCTACTTCCGCTGGTCCGGCGACAACCGCAACCGCCCGGAGATCTACCCGGACGGTTTCCTGCCGCAGATCTACAACGTCAGCAAGGACGTGTCCTGGGTCGGTGGGGTCAAGTCCAGCACCGCCGGCGGCCTGGCCATCGACCTGAGCTACAACTACGGCCGCAACGACCTGAGTTTCGACGTGCGCCACAGCCTCAACAACAGCCTCGGCCTGGCCAGCCCCACCGAGTTCTATGCCGGCGCGCTGCAGGTCACCCAGAACGTGCTCAACGCCGACTTCAGCAAATCGCTGGAGGTTGGCCTGGCCTACCCCCTCACCCTGGCCTTCGGCGCCGAATGGCGCGGCGAGAAGTTCAACGAATCGCCGGGCGCGCCGGCGTCCTACGTCAACGGCGGCATCCCCTCGGCCAACGGCACCCTGCTGCCGGGCGCGCAGGTGTTCGCCGGCTTCAAGCCCAGCGACTCCGGCCACTACGACCGCAACAGCTATTCGGCCTACCTCGACCTGGAAGGCGACATCACCGACAAGTTCTCCGCCGGCCTGGCCGGACGCTACGAGAACTACAGCGACTTCGGCGACACCGCCACCGGCAAGCTGTCGCTGCGCTATGCCTTCAGCCCCAAGGTCGCGCTGCGCGCCACCGTCTCCACCGGCTTCCGCGCGCCCTCGCTGCAGCAGCAGTACTTCCAGTCGGTCGCCACCAACTTCATCAACGTCGCCCAGCCCGACGGCAGCATCGCCGCCACGCCGTTCGAGATCGGCACCTTCCGCACCGACAACCCGGCGGCGATCGCGCTCGGCGCCGAACCGCTGAAGGCCGAGAAGTCCAAGAACTACGGCCTGGGCCTGGTGCTGCAGCCGGTGGACGCGCTGTACATCACCCTCGACGCCTACCGCATCGACATTGACGACCGCATCGTGCTCTCGGAGAACCTCACCTCCACGGCCGTGCGCAATTACCTGCAGGGCAACGGCTACGCCGGCATCGGCGGCGGCCGCTATTTCACCAACGCCATCGATACCAAGACCCAGGGCGTGGACGCGATCGGCACCTACAAGCTGGCGCTGCCCGCCAGCAGCCTCGATCTGACCGCCGGCTACAACTACAACAAGACCGACATCGAGAAGATTGCCGGCAACCCGGCGGTGCTGGAGGCGATCGACCCGACCGCGGTGCGCATCGGCCGTGCCGAGATCGGCCGCATCACCCGCGGCTCGCCGCGCGACAAGTTTTTCCTGAGCAGCGTGTGGTCGCCCGGCGCTTGGGCCTTCACCGCCACCGCCACGCGCTGGGGCGAGTTCACCGACTTCGGCACCACGCCCGCGGCCGATCAGACCTATGCGGCCAAGTGGACGCTGGACCTGTCGGCCGCCTACACCCTGGGTCGGTGGCGCGTGACTGTCGGCGGCGACAACGTGCTCAACGAGTACCCCGACCGCTCGCGCGCCGGTGCCGGCACCCGCACCTACCTGCCGTACAGCACCTCCTCGCCGTTCGGCTTCAATGGCGCCTTCGCCTACGCCAACGTCAACTACAGTTGGTAAAGCGCAGGCGGCGGCGGTGCCCCGGCACCGCCGCCGTCTTTGTCGTGGCAACACCGCGACCGCACGCGTGCGCCGGTGGCGTGCGATGGCATGCGGCAGCACGGCCGCGCAACAGGATTGGACTACGTGCCAAACGCAGTGGCGATACGGATTCGGCATGACGCATGCGCGCCCGACCTGCCAGATGCCGTTCGGCGGCGCATCTCCGACCGTCGCCATTCTTATCGCGTTTTACAGCGCGGGCTCGACCTGATCGCGGCGGCGGCGACGCACATGCGTCAAGCATTCGTCGCGCGATGGGAATGCATCGGTGAATACGTGGCAGCCGTTTGCTTGCCTCCAATGATCGCGATGTCCGACACAGGACCGCCGCGCCGCACTCGCAAAACGCCGGGCGGGACAATGCGTTTTACCCGCGGCGCAGTGCGCGGACGATAGACAGCGCCATTCGATCCAAGCCACCGCCAGCGAAGACCCGCACGTATTTAGGTGCGCATCAATGCGACCGGCCACGCTCGGCCACCACGCCGCGCAGGGATGGCCGCTTATGGCATGGAAACTGCACCAAGCACGGCGCCCGACAGCCCGGCGACGCCGGACCGGTCACGCGATGCTGCGATGACCTGGGGCCATACCTGAGCAAGCCGATGCGGCCCACTTTTCTGGGAATCATTTCCCAGAATATAAAAGTGATGCACATCACAAGTATGAATCGCTTGATTATTTGTCAACAGTGGCCTGTTGCGATTCGCGTAATGTGGAATCGCCTGAACGGCAGGCAAAAAAAACCCCATCAGGGGAAGGACGTAATTATGTGGAAGACCTCTAAACTCGCGACGCTTTCGGGCATCGTGCTCTGCTCTGCGCTGGTGTCCAATGCCTATGCGCAAAGCTGCTGTCCGGGCGGTGGTGTCGGCACGCCGATCGCCATTCGTGGCCTTGGCGAAAGCGCCCCGGCGGCGACCAATCTGTCCAGCAACCCGTCGGCACGCATCTACCAGTTCGAGCGTAACGGCGTGACCTATCTGCAGATCAACGACACCACCGGCCAGGTGCGTGGCGCGATCGGCCGCGTCGGCGACACCGCATGGGTGACGCCGATGGGCAAGGACGTGGATCGGGTGAGCACCGTCGACACCTTCGACAGCAGCCGCGGCACCGTGGTCTACGACGCGCGTTACTTCACCGTGCAGCTGGCCAGCGGCGCCAACGGCGACGTCTGGACCGTGACCATCAAGAAGTAACGGTCCTTTCCAGCGGCTCGGAGATCAGAAAACTGATCTTCTGCTCATGGCGGCGCCGGCAGGTGCCGTCATGAGCCTTCAACCGGCTGGCCAACTCCCAGTCCATCTCGTCGGCGTTGTGAGGCTTGCGCCCAGCACCCGGCATCGCCGCATCGGCTTCCACCGTCACCACCACGCCGCGCTTGCCACGGGCCGACCAGACCCGCGCCGCGATCGTGTGCCGGCCCGCGTCGGGCAGGATTTGCATGGCGTTGAGCACGCAGCGATACGCCGCCAGTTGCAGCCCGATCGACAGCCGCCGCGAATCTCCGTGCAGGCGCGCCTCGACCTCGGTATCGCAGGCATTGGCGAAGGCGATGGAATTCAGCGCGCCATACAGGCCATGGGTTTCGATATCCAGCGGATACAGTGCGGCGACGTAGTCGTCCAGCAGCTGCGCCTGGATCACCCCGGTGCGGTTCATTTCCATCGCCGCCGCGTAGTGGCCGTGCTGCTTCAGCGTGGTGGCGATGTCGCGGCGCAGCTTGTTGATATGCACGTGGATGTCGGTGTACTCGATCACCCGGTTGCGCAGGGTACGCTCGGCCGACATGTAGCTGGCCTGGGCGACCTGCAGCGCCTCCCTTTCGGCAAAGCCGAAGCGTTGCACCTGGTCGAAGGCGACAGACAGCTTGGCGCCGAGTGAGGCAAGCGCGGTGACGGCAAATGCGATCAACAACTGCACCTGCAAGGTATCCGCGTCGTAGGCACCGGCATAGTTGGTCTTCGGCAGGGACATGGCCACCGCAAAGTTGGCCATCACCACACCGATGGCAGCGCCCCGCCAGGCATGCTTGAACGTCAGCCAGACGGCAGGCGTGATCATGAGCACCAGGAGGAACTGGCGCAGGACGCCCTCGACCTGCATCGCGATACCGAACAGAACGCCCATCAGCAGCGCGGCGATGCCGGCGCTGTGCAGCACCGCCCGTCGCGTACCTGCATCCCCCTCTGCTCGCCTGACCCACAGCAGTGCCGGAAAGACGAACATGACGATACCCAGATAGAAACCGATCCAGAACTTGAGCGTGTTTTCCAGGTTGATGTAGGCGGCAGGTCCACCGAGCAGCCAGTTGGCGCCCTTGTTGACCAGCACGGCCCACAACGCCGCACACAGGCAGATCAGCGGCAGCCAACTCTGCTCGACCCGGAAATCGGGCAGGTTACGCCGGACCGCCCAGGGCAGCAGCGAGAAGGCCGGCATCAACAGCAAGGAACTGCCATACACCCAGACCGGATTTGCGCCCTCCGCATCGATCATCGGCACACGCATGCTCAGCAGCGCCGCCGCGTCTCCCAGAAAAACGTAGGGCCAAAGCCGATACGGGAGAAACAGCAGTGCTGCCGTGCGCAGTCCGATCGGCAGGAACCATTGATCCAGAGAGCAGTGCCACACGGCCAGGTAGGCCGCGCAGTACAAAGCACTCAGAAGGATTCCGCTCGCGAAGGTCTTCAGTCTAGCCATGCCACCCTGTCCTGGCAGGACACCAATGGCGCAAACATACACCAGGGAATGGGCCGAAACAGTAGACAGTTAACGTCCAACATTGGGTGTAATGCCTTTCCTGACAGGGAGTTGCGTGCGACACCCGATCCCTGCGACCTCCATCCCAATCGCGCTGTCGGGGAGTGGCCATCAGGGCCACGGTGGAGGACCGACGCCGGTACCGACTGCGCAACGATCGGCGCCGCGCCGCCCGCTTCGACCATACCTGACCGAACGGATCGGTCGCGTGCGGGGACGGGCGGATCCAGTTCCTCCGAGCCAGCCTCACCTGATCCAATCAGGACACGGCCGGCCAGGCCTGGCTGCGCACGGAGCGCTGGCCGGGCTCTTCCTGTCGCGCCACTGCGTTCCGCGGCCGAGGACGCAGAGGCGCGCGCCCAGTACCTGCGGCCACTGTTGTCACGCCATCCCTGCTACAGCGATTTGCCGACAAAAGCCCCGATCGGCGACACTCGACGCCTACTTGTTCTGCGATCCTGAATGCATCACGACACCAGTCTCATCGACATCATCGCGGTCGGGCTCGCGCTCGCCTTCCTCCTTGGCACGCTGGCCCATCGCCTCAAACTCTCGCCGCTGGTCGGCTACCTGGTGGCGGGCATCTGCGTGGGTCCGTTCACGCCGGGCTTCGTCGCCGACCAGGCCCTGGCCACCCAGCTGTCGGAACTGGGGGTGATGCTGCTGATGTTCGGGGTGGGGCTGCACTTCTCGCTCGAAGACCTGATGGAAGTGAAGTGGATCGCGATCCCCGGCGCGCTGGCGCAGATCGCGGTCGCCACCCTGCTCGGCTGGGGGCTGGCCTGGAGCATGGGCTGGCCGACCCTGCACGGCCTGGTGTTCGGCCTGGCGCTGTCGGTGGCCAGTACCGTGGTGCTGCTGCGGGCAATGGAGGAACGGCGCCTGCTGGAGACGCTGCGCGGGCGCATCGCGGTCGGCTGGCTGATCGTGGAAGACCTGGTGATGGTGCTGGCACTGGTGCTGCTGCCGGCGCTGGCCGACGTGCTCGGCGGCAAGGGCGCCGATACCGGCTCGATCCTCGGCGCGCTCGGCGTCACCCTGCTGAAGATGGCCGCGTTCGTGGCGGTGATGCTGGTGGTGGGCCGCCGCGCCATCCCGTGGGCGCTGGAAAAGGTGGCCGCGACCGGTTCGCGCGAGTTGTTCACCCTGTCGGTGCTGGCGATCGCGCTGGGCGTGGCGTTCGGCTCGGCGACCCTGTTCGGCGTGTCGTTCGCGCTGGGCGCGTTCTTCGCCGGCATGCTGCTGAAGGAATCGGAACTCAGCCACAAGGCCGCCAACGACTCGCTGCCGCTGCGCGACGCCTTCGCGGTGCTGTTCTTCGTCTCGGTGGGCATGCTGTTCGATCCGCACATCCTGCTCGAGCATCCGTGGCAGGTGCTGGCCACCTTCCTGACCATCACCGTCGGCAAGTCGCTGGCCGCGTTCGTGATCGTGCGGGCCTTCGGCCATCCCACCGGCATCGCCCTGACCATCTCCACCAGCCTGGCGCAGATCGGCGAGTTCTCCTTCATCCTCGCCGGCCTGGGCGTGAGCCTGGCGATCCTGCCCGAGACCGGCCGCGACCTGATCCTGGCCGGCGCGCTGCTGTCGATCATCGCCAATCCGCTGCTGTTCACCTGGCTGGACCGATGGCAGGCGCGGCAGGCGGTGGAGGCGCCGGTGACGGTGGAACCGGAACTGCCGCCGGGCCCATCGCTGGACCTGGTCGACCATGCCATCGTGATCGGCTACGGCCGGGTCGGCAGCGCGCTGGCGGCGGTGTTGCGCGAGCGCGGCGTGCCGGTGCTGGTGATCGACGACAACCGCGACCACGTCGAACGCGCGCATGCCGACGGCATCCCCGGCATCCGTGGCAGCGCCGCTGCCGACCGCGTGCTGGCCGAGGCGCATCCGGAAAAGGCCAAGATCGCGATCCTGGCGATCCCGCAGCCGCTGGAGGCCGGCGAGGCCCTGGCCAAGCTGCGCGCGCTGAACCCGGCGCTGACCCTGCTGGCGCGGGCGCACAGCGATGCCGAGGTCAAGCATCTGCTCGACCACGGCGCCGACGGCACGGTGATGGCCGAGCGCGAGCTGGCGTATTCGCTGGCGGAAATGGTGATGGCGACGCCGCCGTACCGGGGGATGCGCGCTGCCGCACGCTGAGGCCTTGACCGCAGGGATTGGGGATTAGGGATCGGGTATTCGCAAAAGCGGCTCCTCTTCGAAGAGTGAGTCGCAGCGAGAAGCGCGGTAGCGCACAGAAAGCGTCTACAGCGGCCGTGACGACGCGCAGCGAATCTTCTTGATAAGCATTCTCGTTTGCGGCAGGATTGCGCTCCCTTCCCCAGTTCCGCTCGCCCTCCCCCATGGCCTGCAAGATCGGGTTGCTCAACTCCGTGCCCAGTGCCCTGCTGTGCGAGATGTTCGGGCATGTCGGCTATGACTTTGCGGTGCTCGATCTGGAACACGTGCTGCGCTCGCCAGCCGAGCTGGAACACGCCATCCGCGCCTGCGAGCTGGGCGGCTGCGAAGCCTGGGTGCGGGTGCCCGAGGTCGATGCCAAGCTGATCGGCCGGGTGCTCGACGCTGGCGCCCGCGGCGTGGTCCTGGCCGGGCTGGACAGCGCCGAACAGGCCAAGCGCGCGGTCGCCGCCGCGCACTTCCCGCCGCACGGCCGCCGCGGCATCACCGGTGGCCGCGTCACCGGCTTCGGCAGCGTGGCCCTGGCCGACTACATCGCCCGCAGCCGCGAGCGCCTGCGCGTGATCCCGATGATCGAGAGCGCCGCCGGCGTGCGCGCGCTGCCGCAGATCCTGCAGGTACCCGGCGTGTCGCTGGTGATGGAAGGCGCGCTCGACCTGGCGCTGGACCTGGGCGTCGGCCCGCAGCCCACCCACCCGCAGGTCTGGGATCACCTGCTGGCGATCGATGCGGCCTGCCGCGCCGCCGGCGTTCCGTTCTGCCCCAATCCCCGCGACGCCGCACAGCGCGCGCACTGGCTGGTGCAACCGGACCTGCAGTGGCTGTTCGCCGGCGAAGACCGCGCGCTGCTGCAGGCCGCATTGCGCCAGCGCGCAGCCGACCTGCGCCGTCCCTGACCGTTTTCGTGCCTTTGGAGTCGTCGTCTTGATCGCTTCGCTTTCCCCTTCGCTGCTGGCCGTCGCCCTCGTCGCCGCCATGCTCGCTCCCACCAGCGTGCGCGCCGAGGACGTCCCGCCCGATGCCGACGCGCAGGCGCGGATCCGCCAACTCGACGCGGTGCAGGTGCAGGGCAGCCTGCTCGGCCGCTCCACCGTCGAGGACGTGCAGCACTACGCCGGCAGCCGCCAGGTGATCGACAGCACGCAGCTGCGCACCGGCGCCAACCGCTCGCTGGACGAGGCGCTGCAGAAGGTGCCGGGCATCAAGGTGTTCGACGAGACCGGCACCGGCGCGCTGCCGCAGATCATGCTGCGCGGCCTGTACGAGAGCCGCAGCGGCCGCGTACAGGTGCTGGAGGACGGCATTCCGCTGGCGCTGGCGCCGTACGGGCAGACCAGCCTGTCGCTGTTCCCGGTCGGCATGAACCAGATCGACCGCATCGACATCGTGCGCGGCGGCGCCGCGGTGCAGTACGGCCCCAACAACGTCGGCGGCGTGATCAACCTGATCAGCCCGGACATCCCCACCACCTGGACCACCACGCTGGGCCAGAAGGTCACCGCTGGCGGCGCCGGGCATTACCTGAGCGACACCGCGATCAGCACCGGCGGCTACGCCAGCGAGACCTTCGGCCTGCAACTGGATGCGAACTGGACCAAGGGCGACTATTGGCGTGAACACAGCGCCACCGACATCAAGAACCTGCGCCTGCGCGCAGAGTGGTGGCTGGCGCCGGACAAGCTGCTCAAGGCCAGCGTGCAGCGCTATGTCGCCGACATGGACATGGCCGGCGCCTTGTCCACCGCCGACTACCTGCGCAATCCGCGCCAGTCGACGCGGCCGCTGGATGCATTCACCGGCCGTACCACCCGCGCCTCGCTGGTCTACCAGCAGGACTTCGGCGACGTGGGGCCGTTCCAGGACCTGCGCCTGGACTGGAGCAACTTCAGCGCGCGCAGCAGCCGCAACTTCATCGTCGGCATGCGTTCGGCCTCCAGCGAGACCTGGCGCCCCGACCTGCCGCCGCAACTGCGGCAGAGCGCGCCGCGCGATTTCCGGGTCTACGGCAGCGAACCGCGGCTGAGCTGGACGATGGGCGACGCGGTGCGCCAGCAGTGGACGCTCGGCGCGCGCGCGATCAACGAGGACATCGACTTCCTGGTCGGCAACACCCGCCTCAGCAACGGCGTCTACACCCTGGTGCGCGACTGGCGCTTCAAGGATCGCGGCGCGGCGGCCTACGTCAGCAACGCGATCGCGTTCGCCGACGGGCGCGTCACCGTCACCCCTGGCCTGCGCTACGAGCAGGTCGATTCGCGCTACTACAACCTGGCCAGCGGCGCGCGCACGCGCAACAAGACCGACGACGTGTTGCCCGGCCTGACCCTGGGTTTCCAGGCCAGCCCGCAGTGGTACCTGTACGCCGACGGCCAGCGCTCGCTGCGCGCGCCGCAGGTCACCCAGATCATCTTCGGCGACAACCTCGACGCCGAACTGGCCTGGAACTACGAGGCTGGCGCGCGCTACCAGCCCAACGAGCGCACCCGTGTGCAGTTCGGCGGCTACCTGATCGACTTCGATCAGCAAATCCAGCTCGACAACACCACCCGCACCTACCGCAACCTCGGCAAGACCCGCCACCAGGGCGGCGAAGTGGAAGTGCAGTGGAGCCCGGCGCACCTGCGCGCGCTGACCCTCAACGCCGGCTACGCCTACCTGGACGCGCGGCAGGAATCGGGCGTGTACGACGGCAATCGCGTGCCCTACACCTCGCGCAACCAGCTCACCCTCGGCGCGTCGTACCGGCCCGAATCCGGTCATACCACCGTCGCCGTTTCCAGCTATTACTTCAGCCGTGCCTTCAGCGATGCGGCCAACACCGTGCAGGAGAACGCGATCGCCTCGGTCGGCGAACTGCCCTCCTACTGGGTGTGGAACGCGCAGCTGAGCCAGGTGCTCAGCGAAGGGACCAGCGGCAAGCTCAGCGCGTCGCTGGCGGTCAACAACCTGTTCGATCGCAAGTACTGGTACCGCGGCATCGACACCAGCCCCTGGGGCCGGCAGCCGGCGCCGGGCCGCAGCGTCACCGTCGGCCTCGAGTACACGTTCTGATCCATCCCGGCGTCGGACGACGACGCCGGACGCCGCACCACCGCGCGCCAGCACGGCGCGCCGCCGCCCGCGGGAGACGCGGGCCAGTGCAACGGACGCAGCCGCGTCCTTCCCTACCCAGCGCGCGCCCGATGCGATGCGCCAGGCAACCACGCGACCCTGCCGCAGCCGCGGCGCATGCCTCCCGTGTCCGCCTCCGCGCGGCCGCGCCGGCGTGCGTGCGCCTGCGCCCGACGAGACCCGCACATGACCCCGCACGACGCTCCCCTGCTGATCCTCAGCCACGTCTGCCACCCGGCGGTGACCGATGGCTTCCTTCCCGCCGCGCAGCGCCTGGGCGTGCCGGTGCTGCTGTTGACCGACCACCGCCACGCCCACCTCGACCACTTCCGCCGCCATCCGCCCGCCGCACCGGTGCAGGTGCTGGAGTGCGACGTGTTCAATCCGCTGGGCGTGCTCGACCTGCTCGGCAGCCTGCCGCAGCCGCCGCGCGCGGTGTTCAGCAACAGCGACCACCTGCAGACCAGCGCCGCCGTGGTCGCCGCCGCGCTCGGCGTGCCCGGCAAGGACTGGCAGGTCTGCTACGCGGCCAAGAACAAGGCGGCGATGCGCCAGCGCTTGCGCGCACTCGGCCTGCCGACGCCGTGGTTCTGCAGCCTGGCGCCGGGCGCGACGGCGCCGGCGCAGGTCTCCTGGCCGCTGATCGCCAAGCCGCGCGAAGGCGTGGCGAGCATGGACGTGCGCCACTGCGCCGACGCGACGGCGCTGCAGGCCTACCTCGACGATTTCTGGCAGCGCCACCCGCAGCGCAGCGTGCTGCTGGAAAGCGTGCTGGACGGCCCGCTGTTCACCCTGGAAACGCTCGGCGACGGGCGCAGCCTGCAGCCGATCGGCGGCTTCGACGTGAAACTGTCGGCACCGCCGCATTTCGTCGAGTGCGAGGCGCGCTGGCGCGGCGCCACCGACACGCCGGTGCTGCAGCAGGCGCTGGCGCAACTGCAGGCGTTCGGCATCGGCTTCGGCGTGTGCCACAGCGAATTCATCCTCACCGCCGACGGCCCGGTGCTGGTGGAGATCAACTACCGCAGCATCGGCGACGGCCGCGAATTCCTGCTCGACCGGCTGTTCGGCGGGCACTGGTTCGACAGCGTGCTCGGCCTGCACCTGGGCCGGCCGCTGCCGACGCTGCAGGCGCGCCGCGCGCACGCCCTGGTGCGCTACTACGTGGCCGAGCACGACGGCACGCTGGCGGTGGCCAGCGCCGACCACGGCAGCAGCGACACACATTGGGAGGCGCGCTACCGGCGCCTGCGGCAACCCGGCGACGCGATCCGCCTGAGCCACTCCAACAAGGATTACCTGGGCGTGCTGGACGTGCTCGCCGACACCGAATCGGACCTGCAGCGAGCGCTGGCCAGCACCGAGGCGGCCCTGCACTGGCGCATCGACACCACCACCGGAGTGGCGGCATGAGCCAGGACGCCGATCGCCGTTACATCGACCTGCGCGTGATCGATGCCTGCCTGCGCGAAGACCTGCGCGGCATCGTCAGCCGCGGCGCCGCCGCCACGCCGCCGCCGGCGGTGCTCGCCGCCTGGGCGCAGGCGCCGCTGCCCGCGGATGCCACCTGGTGGCGCATCGCGCACCTGCCCGACGGCGAACTGTGGCTGCCGCTGCGCCGCGCCGGCTACCTGCAGACCGTGAGCGCCTGCAGCGACGGCTGGGTGCTGCACACCGGGCAGCACAGCGCCTACGAATCCGGCGCCGCGCAGTGGCTGGCGCGGCTGGGCTCCGGACTCGACATGGAAACCCAGGCGCTGCACCGCGCCTACGTCGAGGAAGCCGACTGCGCAGTGCGCCAGCGCGCGCTGGCGCGGCAGGCCTACACGCAGCAACAGCCCCTGCTGGCCACCGCGCTGGACGCGGCCGACGCGCACGAACGCGCCTACCGCTGCGAACAACTGGCCAGCCACCGCGACCACCCGTTCTATCCCAGCGCGCGTGCCAAGCTCGGCCTGGACGACGCCGACCTGCCGCGCTACGCGCCGGAGTTCGGCCCCAGCTTCGCGCTGCGCTGGCTGGCGCTGCCGGCCGCGCAGGTCACCCAGACCACGCCGCCACCGGCCTTCTGGCCGCGCCCGAGCATGCTCGGCCTGGACCCGACGCTGGACGCCGATCACGTCGCCTGGCCGCTGCATCCGCTGATCTTCGCGCGGCTGGGCGAGGACAGCTTCGCCGTGCCCGAGGGCGCGATCGCCGCGCCGCAGCCGTGGCTGCAGGTACGCCCGTCGCTGTCGCTGCGCACGGTGATTCCGCTGGCGTTTCCCGATCATCACCTGAAGCTGCCGGTGCCGATGCGCACGCTCGGCGCGCTCAACCTGCGCCTGATCAAGCCGTCGACGCTGTACGACGGGCACTGGTTCGAACGCGTGCTGCGCGACCTCGCCGCGCACGATCCGGCGCTGGGCGAACGCTACCTGCACGTGGACGAGGCGCATGCCGGCCATGTCGGCGAGACCCGGCACCTGTCCTACCTGCTGCGCCGCTATCCGGCGCTGCCGGAGGCGACCCTGGTCCCCGTGGCCGGTCTGTGCGCGGCGCTGCCGGACGGCCGGCCGCTGGCCGTGCACCTGGCCGAGCGCTTCCATGGCGGCGACCTCACCGCCTGGTGGGACAGCTACCTGGCGCTGATGTGCGAGGTGCACCTGCGGCTGTGGCTGCGCTACGGCATCGCGCTGGAGGCCAACCAGCAGAACAGCGTGCTGATCTACGCCGCCGGGCGCGCGCCGCGGTTGCTGCTCAAGGACAACGATGCGGCGCGGGTGCTGCTGTCGCGGCTGCACGCGCAACGGCCGGCGCTGGCCGCGTTGGGTACGCCGCGCGACACACGCATCGCGGTGCAGGACGACACCGCGCTGGCGCGGATGTTCTGCACCATCATTTTGCAGCTGGATCTGCAGGCGGTGCTCGAAGGACTTGCGGAATGGCAGCCGGGACTGCGCGCAACGCTCTACGCGCTGCTGCGCGCGCGCCTGCACGGCACCCTGCGTACCTTGCGCGAAGAGGGCATCGATATCGCCCCGGCGCAGACGCTGCTGGATGCACCGAAGCTGCCGGTGAAGTACCTGCTCAGCGCCGGCAGCCTGCTCGGCAAGCAGATCACCGGCGCGGCGGACATCAACAAGTTCTACGGCGACAGCGCGCCCAACCTGCTGCGCGAGGATGCGCTGGCGGCGCGCGCGGCCGCGGCCGGGGCGGCGCGATGAAGCGCCTGCTCGGCCCGGTGCTGGCCGCGCACTACCTGGCCGCCTTCACCGCGCTGGGCATGCCGCTGTTCCTGCCGCAGGTGCTGCAGCAGCTGGCGCCGGGCGCGGCGATCGGCTGGAGCGGCGTGCTCTACGTGCTGCCGACCCTGTGCACCGCGCTCACCGCCAGCGCCTGGGGCCGGCTGGCGGATCGCTACGGACGCAAGCGCTCGCTGCTGCGCGCGCAGCTCGGCCTGGCGCTGGGCTTCGTCATGGCCGGCTTCGCGCCGAACCTGGGCTGGCTGGTCGCCGGCCTGGTCGTGCAGGGCGCCTGCGGCGGCTCGCTGGCCGCGACCAACGCCTATCTCAGCAGCCAGGCGCAGAGTGGCTCGCTGGCGCGGGCGCTGGACTGGACCCAGTTCTCGGCGCGGCTGGCGATGGTCACCGCCCCGGCGCTGCTCGGCCTGGCCACCGCGCTGGGGCCGGCGCAGTCGCTCTACCGCTATCTGGCGCTGCTGCCGCTGCTCGCCTTCGCGCTGAGCTGGCGCTTGCCGGCCGATCCGCCGCGCGCACCGGCGTCACGCGCGTCCACGCCCGCCGCGCCACACCTGGATGCGGCGCAGCGCCGCCAGCGCTGGGCGCTGTGGACCACGCAGTTCCTGTTCTGCTTCGCGATGGTGGTGACGTTTCCGTACTTCCTGCCGTATGCGCAGGCGCACGGCATCGGCAGCAGCGCGGTCGCAGGCCTGCTGTACAGCCTGCCGCACCTGGTCTACCTGGTGTTGATGCCGTGCTGGCGCGGTCGCGACCACCGCACCTCGCCGCTGCCGGCGGGGCTGGCGCTGTTCGCGCTGGCCTGCCTGCTGCAGATCGCGCCGCCGGCGCCGGGCTGGTTGATCGCGGCGCGGCTGCTGTTTGGCCTGGGCATGTGGATGGCGCTGCGCGGCCTCAACCGCAGCCTGGCCGAGATCGCCGGCGGGCACGGCGCCGGCCAGTTGTTCGGCCGTTTCGATGCCGCCGGCAAGTGCGCCGGCGTCGCCGGCGGCGCCCTCGCCGGCGCCCTGGTGCAAGGCCATGGCCTGGCCGTGCCGTTCCTCGCCGCCGCCGCGGCCGCCCTGCTGGCGCTGCTGCCGGCCCTGATGCTCACGTCCGTTCGGAGAACCGTCCATGTCCCCGTTGCCGATGCATGACCCGTGGTACGACAACCTCGCGCAAGCGCAGGCGATCACTTGCTGGCTCAACTGCTACCTGCGCGAAGTCGCGCTCGCTCGCGGCCTGGCCGACTTCGACTACCGCGGCCTGGACCGGCCCGGCGTCGCCACCGCCAACGAACGCTGGTTGCGCCTGCGCCTGCCCTCCGGCGCCACGCTCTGCGTACGCCTGGCGCATGCCGACGGCCTGGGCCGCTGCCGCTTCGCCTCGGCGCCCTACCTCAAGGCCGACGGCCGTCCCTGGCACTGCCTGGACGCAGAGGCGCTGGTGCGCCTGCTGTTGCAGGAGCTGAGCGAAGGCGAACAGGCGCCGAACCTGGAACTGCTGGCGCAGAGCGCCAACAGCATCGCCATCACCGCGCAACTGTTGCGCCAGGCCGAGGCCGCGTCGCCCACCGGCGAGGCGCTGATCGACGCCGAGCAGTCGATGCTGTGGGGTCACGCCTTCCATCCCACGCCCAAGAGCCGCGAAGGCGTGCCGCTGGAGCAGGTGCTGGCCTGCGCGCCGGAAGCGCGCAGTGCCTTCCCGCTGTTCTGGTTCCGCATCGACCCACGCCTGTACCGCGCGCAAGGCGATGACGTGCGCGCCACGCTGGCGCAGGCCGGCGGCGGCGCCGACCTGTACCCCTGCCATCCGTGGGAGGCCGAGCGCGTGCTGGCGCATCCGCTGCTGCGCCAGGCGCAGGCGCGCGGCTGGATCGAACCGCTGGGCGAACGCGGCCTGGCGCTGCGTCCGACCTCGTCGGTGCGCACGCTGTACCACGCCGACCTCGATCATTTCCTCAAGCTGTCGGTGCACGTGCGTCTGACCAACTGCGTGCGCAAGAACGCCTGGTACGAACTGGAAAGCGCGGTGGCGCTGACCCGCCTGCTGGCCCCGGACTGGCAGGCGCTGGCGCAGCGCGTGCCCGGCTTCCACGTGCTGCTGGAGCCGGCCGCCACCGACCTGGACTTCTCCGCGCTGGAGGCCGATGCGCAGGCCTGCCGCGAACTCGGCGAAAGCTTCGGCGTGCTGTACCGGCAGGCGATCCCGGCAGCGCAACGGGCACGCTATCGCCCGCAGGTGGCCGGCGCGCTGTTCACCCTCGACGCGCGTGGCCAGCCGGCCTGCGCCGCCGCGCTGCAGACGCTGGCAAAGCGCAGCGGCAGCAGCGTGGAGGCCGCCACCGCAGCCTGGTTCCGCGCCTACGCGCAGTTGCTGCTGGACGGCGTGTGGAGCGCCTGGTTCGGCTACGGCATCGTGCTGGAGCCGCACCTGCAGAACACCGTGATCGGCTGCGAAGAGGGCTTGCCGACGCAGGTGTGGATCCGCGACCTGGAAGGCACCAAGCTGCTGCCGTCGCGCTGGCCGGCCGCGCGCCTGCCCGGCATGTCCGAGACCGCGCGGCAGTCGCTGTACTACAGCGCCGAACGCGGCTGGAACCGCATCGCCTATTGCGCGCTGGTCAACAACCTGGCCGAAGCGATCTTCCACCTCGCCGACGGCCACGACCGCCGCGAACGCCAGCTGTGGCAGATCGTCGGCGACATCGCCCGCCGCTGGCAGCAGCGCCACGGCGCGCAACCGGCGCTGCAGGCCCTGCTCGATGGCGCGCCGCTGCCGGCCAAGAACAACCTGCGCCTGCGCCTGCTGCAGCGCGCCGACCGCCACGCCGACTACAGCTTCCTGCCCAACCCGATCGGCAGCGCCGCCCTGCGGCAGGTGGCGGCATGAGCCTGCGCATCGATCCCGCGCCGCTGCCGGCGGCGCTGGCGCGGCTGCGCGCGCAGGCCGACGGCCCGGTCTGCGCCTACGTCTACGACCTGGCGGCGCTGCAGGCGCACGCGGCGATGCTGCGCGCACACCTGCCGGCCGGGTGCGAGCTGTTCTATGCGGCCAAGGCCAACGCCGAGCCGCCCGTGCTGCGCACCCTGGCGCCGTGGGTGGACGGCTTCGAAGCGGCCTCCGGCGGCGAGCTGCAGTGGCTGCACACGCATCAACCGGGCCGCCGGCTGCTGTTCGGCGGCCCCGGCAAGCTCGATGCCGAACTGCAGTTGGCCGCCAGCCTGCCCGATTGCAGCGTGCACGTGGAAAGCCTGGGCGAGCTGCAGCGACTGGCCCGCATCGCCGCGTCGAGGGAGCGGCCGCTGTCGGTGTTCCTGCGCCTGAACATCGTGGTGCCGGGCATGCAGGACACGCGCCTGGTGATGGGCGGGCGGCCCTCGCCGTTCGGCCTGGACGTGGACGACCTGGACGCGGCCATGCAGGTGCTGCGCGGCGCGCGCGGGTTGCGCCTGGACGGCTTCCACTTCCACCTGCTGTCGCACCAGCGCGACGCGCAGCTGCAGTTGCGCCTGATCGCACACTACCTGCAGACCGTGCAGGGCTGGCGCCAGGCGTATGGGTTGGGACCGCTGACGGTGAACGCCGGCGGCGGCTTCGGCGTGGACTATGCCGATCCGGCGGCCTCGTTCGATTGGGCGACGTTCTGCGCGGGATTGCCGATGCTGCTGCACACGCATGGCGAGGGCCTGCGCCTGCGCCTGGAACCGGGCCGCTACGTCAGCGTCGCCTGCGGCTGGTATTTGATGGAGGTGCTGGACATCAAACGCAGCCATGGCGCGCAGTTCGCCATCGGCCGCGGCGGCACCCATCATTTCCGCACGCCCGCCGCGCAGGGCCACGATCATCCGTTCCTGGTCCTGCGCGGCACCCAGCCGCCGGTGCTGCGCGATGCGCGGGTGACCCTGGTCGGGCAGCTGTGCACGCCCAAGGACGTGCTGGCCCGCGACCAGCCGGTGGCCGCGCTGGCGCCGGGCGACTGCCTGGCGTTCCCGCTGGCCGGCGCCTACGCCTGGAACATCTCGCACCAGCAGTTCCTGATGCATCCGCCGCCGCAGATGCTGTTCCTCGACGGCCCGGCGCAGGCCGCCGACGCCATGCCGCAGCGCCGCATTGCCGACCCGGCCACCCCCGCGTCATGATCCGCTCGCCCGTGCCGGCACACCCTGCCGGCACACCATCCGGAGCTGCCGCCATGACCCGTTCCGCTCGCTTCGCCGCCACCTGTTTGCTGCTGAGCTTCACCGCCGCCCCGCTGCTGGCCACCGCCGCGACCAAGCCACAAACCGCACAACAGACCTTGATGGCCAAGTGTTCGGCCCAGAACAAGGGCAAGAAAGGCGACGAGTACAAGAGCGCGCAAAAAGCCTGCCTCAGCGGTGGCACCCCCCCGGCGGCGGGCAACGCCTCGCAGCAACGGATGAAGGACTGCAACGCGCAAGCCGCGACGCAGAAACTGCAGGGCGACGCCCGCAAGACCTTCATGAGCGGCTGCCTCAAAAAGCAGTGAGCCCGCTCGCCCTCTCCCCCTGGGAGAGGGTTGGGGTGCGGGTACGGCGCGCAGCGTCTCGCGGTGTTTGGGTGCACGAGGCTACGCCCTTACCCTCATCCGCCCCTTCGGAGCACCTTCCCCCCCAAAAGGGGGCCATGGTCCCGAGGGGAGAAGGAAAGGCGCCAGCCCCTCTCCCCCCGGGAGAGGGGTTGGGGTGAGGGTACGACAGCCAGCGAGACCGGCAACAACCGCGTTGCCAACCGCCACCGCTCCTACGAATCCCGACTCCCCACTCCCGAATCCCCGCCGTTCAACGGCATCCCCGCATGATCCACCGGGATCGGCGCATAGTCCTCGCCGAACGCGACCTCGCCCAGCGTCCATCCGGAACGCCGCCGCACCGCGCCCCAGAAGCGCTTGAGTCCTTCTACCTGCAGCGCCACCAGGCCCAGTTCGTTGTCGCGGTCGACCATCGGATCGCCCACCCCGGTCGGCCGCACCGGCTCGCCGTACAGCGCCGTGCCGAACAGCACGTCCCAGAACGCGAACACCTGGCCGAAGTTGCAGTTGTGCAGGCCGGGCCGCTCCGGATCCACGCGCATGTGGTGCAGGCGATGGAACGGCGGATCGACCAGGAGTTTGTTGAGCACCGGGCCGAAGCCGAAACGGGTGTTGGCATGCGACAGGTTCTGCACCAGTTCGCCGAGCAGCATCAGCCAGGCGAACTCATCGGCCTCGATGCCGAAGGCGATGCCCACCGCGGCCAGCACGAACGACTGCAGCATGCCGTCCAGGTAGTTGCTGCGGTCGTTGGCCCAGCAGCTGAGCTGGCGCTGGCTGTGGTGCATGCTGTGCATGGCCCACCACCACGGCATCCAGTGCTGCACCCGGTGCATCCAGTAGTAGGTGAAGTCGTAGGCCAGGTAGTACAGCGCGAACAGCACCAGCGGATGCTGGTCCAGCCACGGCCAGGCATGGCGCAGGCCGGTCTCCGGCGCCGCCGCGGCATTGGGGTCGGCGCCGCCCAGCGCGTTGACCACCGGCGTCAGGATCAGGAACGAGAACAGCGGGAACACCCCGATCAGCATCAGCCAGGTGTAGTGGAAGTCGATCCGCGCCAGCCGCCGGTGTTCCCAGCGCTCGGCCGGCCACAGGCTCTCCAGCGGCCGGAACAGCACGGCGATGATGGACAGTTGCAGCGCGGCCACCAGCAGCGAGGCGGCGATGTCGTGCGGATCGTCGCTGAGCCCGGTCAGGTGCAGCGCCGCCAGCAGCGGCGCCACCGCATGGCTGGCGACCAGGTCGACCAGCGTGGACCAGGCGTGGGCAATGGACGAAACCATGGCGATGGCAGGCATGCGGAAACGGCGATGGGGGCGCGACGCGCGGCGCGACAGCATGCTGCCGCTGGCTTTCGCCAAGCTGTCCGCGTCGACCGAGGCCGGCCGCCACTGCCCGCGCTAGTGCGCCGCGGCGGTGCCCGGCCGCCGGCTCGGTAGCAACGCCGCGACGATCCCCAGCAGCGGCAGGAACGACATCACCTGGTACACGAAGACGATGCCGCGGTGGTCGGCGAGCAGGCCCAGCACCGCCGCGCCCAGCCCGCCCATGCCGAAGGCGAAGCCGAAGAACAGCCCGGAGATGGTGCCGATGCGCCCGGGCATCATTTCCTGCGCGTACACCAGGATCGCCGAGAACGCCGAGGACAGCACGAAGCCGATCAGCACGGTCAGCGCGGTGGCCGCATGCAGGCCCACGTGCGGCAGCGCCAGCGCGAACGGCGCCACGCCCAGGATCGACACCCAGATCACTGGCTTGCGGCCGATGCGGTCGCCGACCGGGCCGCCGATCAGCGTGCCCAGCGCCGACGCCAGCAGGAACGCGAACAGATGCAACTGCGCGCTCTGCACCGAGACGCCGAAGCGCTGGATCAGATAGAACGTGTAGTAGCTGCTCAGCCCGGCGATGTAGAAGTACTTGGAGAAGATCAGCAGCAGCAGGATGCCGACGATGCGCACCACCATGGCGCGCGGCAGCGCGGGCGCCGTGGCGACCGGCCGCGGCGCGGCGCGCGCGGCCTGCAGGTGCAGCGCGTACCAGCGCCCGACATAGGACAGCAAGGCGATGCCGAGCAGCGCCGCGCCGCCGAACCAGGCCACGCTGTGGCGGCCGTTGGGCACGATCACCGCCGCGGCGATCAGCGGCCCCAGCGCGGTGCCGGTGTTGCCGCCGACCTGGAACACCGACTGGGCCAGGCCATGGCGGCCGCCCGAGGCCAGCCGCGCGATGCGCGAGGATTCGGGATGGAAGATCGCCGAGCCGATCCCGACCAGGGCCGCGGCCAGCAGCACCATGCCGAAGCTGGGCGCGTAGGCCAGCAGCAGCAACCCGCACAGCGTGGAACTCATGCCCATCGGCAGCGAATACGGTGCCGGCCGGAGATCGGTGCGCAGCCCGATCAGCGGCTGGAACAGCGAGGCGGTGATCTGGTACGTGAGGGTGATCAGGCCAACCTGGGCGAAGCTGAGCTGGAACTGGCCCTTGAGCACCGGGTACAGCGCCAGGATCAACGACTGCATCATGTCGTTGATCAGGTGCGAGGAGGTGATGGCCGCGAGCACGCCGGCGGCAAGCCTGCGCGGCGCGGCAGTGGGGCTGGAGACGGTGGGGCTGGCGGCAGGTGCGGAGGCGGGGGTGGCCGCGGACGCGGCGGGGCGCAGAGAGGACATGGCGGAACGGGCAGCGCGAGGGTGGACGCATGGTAGGCTTCCCGGCCCCGACCTTCCCGCGCGACATGACCACTCCCTATCGCGAAAAGGACATGCCGCAACCGCCATCGCCGCGCAATGCGGACGACGCCGTGGCCGACGTGGTGTGCAAGGCCACCGACTACCCCGGCGACAGCGCCATCCCCCCGCATCGCCATGCCCGTCACCAATTGGTCTACGCGGTGTCCGGGCTGATGGTGGTGCGCTCGGGCCAGGGCCACTGGGTGGTGCCGAGCACGCGTGCGCTGTGGATGCCGGCCGGCACCGAGCACAGCGTGCGCTGGATCGGCACGCTGCGCATGCGCAGCCTGTACATCCGCCCCGACGCCATCGCCGGCATGCCCGACACGCCGGCCGTGGTGGCGGTGGAGCCGTTGCTGGAAGCGCTGATCCGCAGCGCCGCCGAGATCCCCTGGGACCACGCCACCGACTCGCGCGACGGGCGGCTGATGCGGCTGATCCTGGACGAACTGCATGCGCTGCCGGCGCTGCCGCTGTACCTGCCGCAGCCGCGCGATCCGCGCCTGCTGCGCATCGGCGCCGCGCTCGACGCCGACCCGGCCGACCCCACCACCCTGCACGCCTGGGCCGCGCAATTGGAGGTGGACGTCAAGACCATCCAGCGCCTGTGCCAGCGCGACCTGCGGATGCGCTTCGGCCAATGGCGGCAGCAACTGCGCCTGCTGCGCGGACTCGAACGGCTGGCCGCCGGCGATCGCATCATCGACGTGGCGATGGACCTGGGCTACGACAGCCCCAGCGCGTTCACCGCCATGTTCAAGCGCCAGTTCGGGCAGCCGCCCAGCCAGTTCTTCCGGTAGCGGTCCCGAGGCGGCGGCGCAGCGACCGCGCAGTCACCAGCACGCGGCCAGGCACCGACGTCTGGCCATGCGGCGTCGCTGCCGGCCATGGCACCGGCGATCAGGCGTTGGACCTGGATTTGGAGACGGCGGACGCGCGACGCGCGCTGATGCGCTCGACCATCTGCATGTGCTGCGTGCCCCACTCGCACAGCCCTGCCAGCGCCGCCGCCAGGGACTGCCCGAACGGCGTCAGCGCGTACTCGACCCTGGGCGGGATCTCCTGGAAGTCGGTGCGGGCCACGACCTGGTCGCGTTCCAGCTCCTTGAGCTGCTGGATCAGCACCTTGTCGGTCACGCCGCCGATGGCACGCCGCAACTCGCCATAGCGGTGCACGCGCTTCGCCAGGTGGTAGAGGATCAGCGGCTTCCACTTGCCGCCAAGCACGGACAGGGCGGCCTCCAGACCGCAACTGAAAGTGGCGTTCGCCATGATCCGACCGCTCCGAAGGCACTTACCAAATGGTGCATACTATTCAAAAGAATAGCCCAGTTCTACAGTGGCGCCTCCCCATTCCCTGGAGCGCAGCATGCGCAGGCTAAACGGCAAGATTGCAGTGGTGACCGGCGGCAACAGCGGCATCGGTCTGGCAAGCGCGATCCGCTTCGCCGCCGAGGGCGCGCAGGTCGTCATCGTCGGGCGTCGGCAGGAGGAACTGGACAAGGCGCTGCGCCTGATCGGTGCCGACGCCATCGCCATTCAGGGCGACATTTCCAGGCTGGACGATCTGGACCGCGTCTTCGCCCAGGTCCAGGCCAGCAAGGGCCGCATCGACGTGTTGTTCGCCAATGCGGGGCTGGGCGACTTCCAGCCGCTCGGCGCGATCACCGAGGATTCCTTCGATCGCACCTTCGGCGTCAACGTCAAAGGCACGCTGTTCACCGTGCAAAAGGCGCTGCCGCTGATGGGCGCCGGCGGCTCGGTGATCCTCACCGGTTCCACCACCGGCAGCATGGGCACGGCGGCATTCAGCGTGTACAGCGCCACCAAGGCCGCCCTGCGCAACTTCGCCCGCAGCTGGGCGCTGGACCTGAAAGGCACGGGCATCCGCGTCAACGTGCTCTCGCCCGGGCCGATCGCGACGCCCGGGCTGGACGCGGTGCTGTCCGGCACGGGCCAGCAGGAGGCGATCCTCGACGGCATGACCGCGCAGCTCCCGCTGGGCCGGATCGGGCGCGCGGAAGAGGTCGCGGCGACGGCGCTGTTCCTGGCCTCGGACGAGAGCAGCTTCATGACCGGCAGCGAGGTGTTCGTGGACGGCGGATTCGCGCAGGTCTGAACGACGCGCGGCCGTTCCACCCTGCCGGCACAGCCCGGCCGACCGGTCGAATCGCGCGCCGATCAGGACGGCAGCGGCGCCGAAGGCATCAGCGGCGCCTGCGCTTGCACGTGTTCCTGCGCGCCGGCCTGCAGATATTCGCGTGCGCACAGCGCCATGTCCCACAGCAGCATCGCCGTATGCCAGTGCGCCTGGGCCTGCGCGTCCAGGCGGTCGCTGGCCAGGACCGCATGGTGGCGCGCCGCGCGCATGGCCTGGTGGGCAACGCCCGGCAGGTCGCCGCGCGCGAGCCGGCGCAGCACCGCACGCACCCGCGGCCCCGACGCGCCATCGGTCCGCGCCAGATCAAGCGCGTCGCTGCCCATGCCCAGCGCGCCGAGCAAGGCGGCCAGGTCGGGCTGCAGCGTCGACTCCGGCAGCGCGGCGGCCAGGCCCAGGCGCGCGCGCATGCGATCGGCCATCAGGCCGAACCAGGCCCGTCGCTTCATGCGCCGCGGATGCAGCGCGATCGCCGCGAGATCGGCATCGACCGAACGCCGCAGCCGGCGCACGTACCGCCCGGCCCCACTGGGCAGCAGCACGGTGAACATCAGCACGCCGATGCCGATCCCCAGCAAGAGCGTCAGCGCGCCATTGAACAGTTGCACCACACCGGTCGTGGTGCCGTTGAGCGGCCCCACCAGATCGATGAAGAAGATCGAGCCGCTGGCGCCCAGCGCGGCGGTCGACGGCCGCCGCATCGCCAGGCCGGCCAGGATCAGGAACGGCGCCAGCACTGCCACCAGCCCGGCGAAATCCTCCACCCAGGGCAGCAGCCAGACGATGCACACGAAGGCCGCCAGTGCCGCCAGCCCGGCGCCCTTGAGAAAGCCGAGGCCGCCGGACACCGGATCGGGTCGGGTCGCATACAGCGCGCACACCACGCCGACGATGGTCACCATGCCCGAACCGGCACTCCAGCCGCTGTAGACCCAGAACAAGGACGCCGCCCCCACCGCCAGGAAGGCGCGCAGTGCGTTGTACGCCGCCTCGTGCAGGTCCCGATGGCGGCGTGTGGCGAAGCGGTGGCGCGACGGCCGGCCCTGTTCGAACGCCGCCTGTTCGTGCTGGCTGGCCTGCAGGTCGCGCACGATGTTGCGCGCGTGTTCCAGCGCGAACGCACGGTCGAAGGCCTCGCGCCGATGCGCGCACAACCGGCGCAGGCGGCGATGGCGCAGGTCGAGCAGATCCAGTGCGGCGGCCAGTTGTTCCTGGCCAGGCAGCCGGCCCTCGGCACGCTGGACCAGCACGTCGTGCACGCCGCGCAGCGCCCGCGAAGGCGCGCGTCCATCCAGGCCGACCCGGCACGATTGCGCCGCCGACAGCTGCGCCAGCATCAGGTAACTGATGTGGCGCAGGCGCCCGCCCAGCCGCGCGATCTCGCGCGAGCGCGCGGCGGCATAGTCGACCGCATCGTTGAGCGCCAGCGCGCTGGCGAAGAAGCCGTGGATCTGCGTGCCGGTCGCCTCGCCGCGCAGCAGCCGCGCGGCCAGCGCGCTGCCCTGGCGCAGATACGTCTCCAGCCGCGACTCCAGTGCCGGGCGCGGCGACGCCGGCGAGAAGATCGACGCCATCGCGCCTTCGACCAGGATGCCGAGCAGGATCTCGGTGGCGCGCGCCACGGCGATGTCGAACACCTGCTGCGGATGGGCGGTGGAGGACATGCCCACGATCATCGCCGTGTAGCCGGCCAGCACCACGCCATAGCTGCGGAAGGCCGAGACCACGCTGGCCATGCCGGTGCACACGCCCAGCCACAGCGCCAGCGCGATCATGAACAAGGGCGGCGCCTGGCCGAACAGGCCCATCAGCACCACGGCCATGCTGGCCCCCACCAGCGTGCCGACGATGCGGTTGCGCGCCTTGACCACGCTCATGCCGCGGTCGGCCTGGGCCACGATGAAGACCGTCATCGCCGCCCACTTGGGGTCTTCCATCGAACACAGCAGCGCGATGGCCAGCGCCAGCAGCGCGGCAGCCGTGGTCCGCAGCGCAAACCACAACGCGGGCGAAGGACGGAAGCGGACCATCGACACCGGGTCGAAGCAGGGCAGGCGCATGGCCGTCATCGTAGAAGCAGATCGCTTGCGAGATAATGGCGCCAGAGATGGATAGACTCTTGCCAGAAACGGAAGAAAACCGCCGCGCCGACAGCGTGGACTTCGACAGCGTGCGGCTGTTCCTGCGCGTGGTCGAACACGGCAGCCTGACCGCCGCCGCGCGCCAGGCGCGCGTGCCGCTGACCAGCGTCAGCCGTCGCATCAAGGCACTGGAACGGGCACTGGGCGTGCAACTGCTCCATCGCACCACCCGGCGGCTGGCGGTATCCGAGGCCGGGCGTGCCTTCTATGCCAGTTGCGTGGAGGCCGAGCAGACCCTGCAGGATGCCGTGCAGGCCGCGCGCGACCTGCGCGCCCAGGCGCGCGGCACCCTGCGCGTGCTGGCCCCCTATGCGCTGGGCCTGCTGGTGCTGGAACCGCAGTTGGCGCGATTCCGCCAGCGCCACCCGGGCGTGCAACTGGCGCTGACCTACGACGATCAGCCGCTGGACCTGCTCCGCCATGGCCTGGACGTTGCGGTCCATGTGGGGCCGCCGGTCCATTCCAGCTACGTGGCGCGGCCGTTGGGCGCCTCACGCGGCATCCTGGTGAGCAGCCCCGAGTATCTGGCCCGCGCCGGCACGCCCGCCCACCCCAAGGAGCTCATCGGCCACGCCGTGCTCGCGGTCGGCGCGGATGCGCCGCTGGTCGCCTGGGCGTTGCGGCACGGCGCCGGCGAAGCGATCGAGCTGACCCTGCGGCCGGTGCTGATTTCAAACGAATCGACCACGGTGATCCGCCAGGTCGCCCAAGGCGCCGGGATCGCCCTGCTCTCCCAGCCGCTGGTCCAGTCGCGGCTGGACCAAGGCCAGCTGGTGCGCCTGTTGCCAGGCTGGCAGCGCTGGCCGGACCTGGAGATCACCGCGCTCTACCCCCGTCGCGCCACCCAGGAGCGCAAGGTGCGCGCCTTCGTCGATTTCCTGCTGGAGATCTTCGCCGATTGGCGCGTGTCCGATTGAAAGGCGCCGCTCATCACCCGCCTCCGGCCCAGCGCGCCGGAGGCGGGTTTCCCGGTAGGAGCGGCTTCAGCCGCGATGGGCTGCCGGGAACGCCCCCGTCGCGGCTGAAGCCGCTCCTACAGGGCACTTCAGTGCCCCAAAGCCCCACAAGCAGGGTTGCAGGAGCCCCCATCGCGGCGAGGCTGCCGCGCGCTCAGGCCTGCGCCAGCGCCTGCTGCAGGTCGGCGAGCAGGTCGTCGATGTGCTCGATGCCCACCGACAGCCGCACCGTGTCCTCGCTGACGCCGCTGCGCTGCAATTCCTCGGGCGAGAGCTGGCGATGGGTGGTGGATGCCGGATGCGTGGCCAGCGACTTGGCGTCGCCGATGTTGACCAGGCGGGTGAACAATTGCAGCGCGTCGAGGAAGCGTGCGCCAGCGGCGCGGCCGCCGCGCAGGCCGAAGGTCAGCACGCCGGAACCATGGCCGCGCAGGTACTTCTGCGCCAGCGCGTGTTCGGGATGGTCCGGCAGGCCGGCGTAGTTCACCCACTCCACCTTCGCTTCGCCCTGCAGGTGCCGCGCCAGCGCCAGGGTGTTCTGGTTGATCCGGTCCATGCGCAGCGGCAGCGTCTCGATGCCCTGCAGGATCTGGAACGCGTTGAAGGGCGACAGCGCCGCGCCGGTGTTGCGCAGCGGCACCACCCGCGCACGGCCGATGTAGGCGGCCTCGCCCAGCGCTTCGGTGTAGACCACGCCGTGGTAGCTCACGTCCGGCTCGTTGAGGCGGCGGAAGCGCTGCGCGTGCGCCGCCCACGGGAAGCGCCCGGAATCGACGATCGCCCCGCCCAGGCTGGTGCCATGGCCGCCCAGGTACTTGGTCAGCGAATGCACCACGATGTCGGCGCCGAAGTCGAATGGCCGCAGCAGGTATGGCGTGGGCACGGTGTTGTCGACGATCAGCGGCACGCCGTGGGCGTGGGCGATGGCGGCCACCGCTTCCAGGTCGGTGACGTTGCCGCGCGGATTGCCGATCGACTCGACGAAGATGGCCTTGGTGCGTTCGTCGATCAGCCCGGCGAATGCGCCGGGATCGCGGTAGTCGGCGAAGCGGGTCTGGATGCCGGACAGGGGCAGCGTATGCGCGAACAGGTTGTAGGTGCCGCCGTACAGCGCGCTGGAGGAGACGATGTTGTCGCCGGCCTCGGCGATGGTCTGGATGGCATAGGTCACCGCCGCCTGCCCGGAAGCCACCGCCAGCGCGCCGATGCCGCCTTCCAGTGCGGCGATGCGCTGCTCCAGCACGTCGGTGGTGGGGTTCATGATGCGGCTGTAGATGTTGCCCTGCACCTTCAGGTCGAACAGGTCGGCACCGTGCTGGGTGTCGTCGAAGGCGTAGGCCACGGTCTGGTAGATCGGCACCGCCACCGCGCGGGTGGTCGGATCGGGACGGTAGCCACCGTGCACGGCGATGGTTTCCAGCTTCCAGTTCGGGTCGGACATGGGCGGCTCTCGGCAACGGGAGCGCAGACGATAGCGCCGCGCGCGGCGGCGAATGCAAACCTGCGGTTATGAGGCCATGCCGCGGGGTTGTCAGCGCTTCGGCGGCACCGTGGCGGCATGCCGGCCTCAGTCGTCGCCGAGCGCGCCCTCGGCGAGCAGCCAGGCACGCAATGCCGCAGCGTCGACATAGCGCTCGGCACGCAGGCCCAGGCCACGCGCGGCCTCGACATGGGCCGCCGTGTCATCGACGAACAGCACCTCGTCGGCGGCCATCCCCAGCTGCGCCAGCGCATGCGTAAAGATCGCCGGTTCCGGCTTGATCGCGCCGACCTCGCTGGAGTTCACCACCGCATCGAACGCATCGGCGATGCCGAGCGCCTGCAGATCGCGCGACAGGCGCGAGGTGGCATTGCTCAGCAGCACCACCGGCAGGCGCTGGCGCACCTCGCGCAGCAGTGCCAGTACCGGCGCATTGAGGCGGGCCGCCGTCGGCGCGGACCATGCGGCGACCAGCGCAGTGGCGTCCGCAGCCGGGGCCAGCGCGGCGATGCGCGTGGCGACCTCGGCCAACCAGTGCGCGTCGCTGGTGGCGCCACGGATCGCCGGCTCCAACAACGCCGGCGCGAACGCCACCGCACGCAGGCTGCCCGGCGGCACGCCGTGCGCGCGTTCCAGCGCCGCGTCGTCGTCGGGCCACAGCCGCAGCACGCCATCCATGTCGATCAACAGTGCGCGTGCCGCAGGCGCGGCAGCGCGCGCCTGCACGACGAGCCCCATCAGGCCTTCTCGAACACCAGCTTGCCGCCCTCGGCCTCGACCTTGATGGTGTCGCCGCTGACGAACTGGCCGGACAGGATCTGCTGCGCCAGCGGATTCTCCAGTTGCGCCTGGATCGCGCGCTTCAGCGGGCGCGCACCGTACACCGGGTCGAAGCCGACATTGCCGAGCAGTTCCAGCGCGCGGTCGCTCAATTCGATCTTCAGGCCGCGCTCGGCCAGGCGCTTTTCCAGGCCGTGCAACTGGATGCGCGCGATCGACTTGATCTGCGCCTTGTCCAGCGGGTGGAACACCACGATGTCGTCCAGGCGGTTGATGAACTCCGGGCGGAAATGCGCCTGCACCACGCCCATCACCGCCGCCTTCATCTGCGTATAGGCCTCGGCGCTGCCATCGCCGCTCAGCTCCTGGATCTGGTGCGAGCCCAGGTTGGAGGTCATCACGATGACGGTGTTGCGGAAGTCCACGGTGCGGCCCTGGCCGTCGGTGAGGCGGCCGTCGTCGAGCACCTGCAGCAGGATGTTGAACACGTCGCTGTGCGCCTTCTCGACCTCGTCGAGCAGGATCAGCGAGTACGGCCGGCGCCGCACCGCCTCGGTGAGGTAGCCGCCTTCTTCATAACCCACGTAGCCCGGAGGCGCACCGATCAGCCGCGCCACCGAGTGCTTCTCCATGAACTCGCTCATGTCGATGCGGATCATCGCGTCGCTGCTGTCGAACAGGAACTCGGCCAGCGCCTTGCACAGCTCGGTCTTGCCGACACCGGTGGGGCCGAGGAACAGGAACGAGCCGCTGGGCCGGTGCGGATCGGACAGGCCGGCGCGCGAGCGGCGCACCGCATCGGACACCACCTTGATCGCTTCTTCCTGGCCGACCACGCGCTGGTGCAGTTCGTCCTCCATGCGCAGCAGCTTGTCGCGCTCGCCCTCGAGCATCTTGTTGACCGGGATGCCGGTCCAGCGCGACACCACCTCGGCGATTTCCTCGGCGGTGACGCGGTCCTGCACCAGCTTGAAGTCGTGCTGTTCGGCTTCGTTGGCCGCGGCCAGCTGCTTCTCCAGGTTCGGCAGCAGGCCGTACTGGATCTCGCTCATCTTGGCGTAGTCCTGGCGCCGCTGCGCCGCCTCCAGCTCGACCCGCGCCTGCTCGATCTGCTCCTTGATCTTGGTCGCGCCCTGCAGCGCTGCCTTCTCCGAACGCCACACCTCGTCCAGGTCGGAGAACTCGCGCTCGAGCTTGTCGATGTCGCTCTCCAGGTCGGCCAGGCGCTGCCGCGAGGCCTCGTCCTTCTCCTTCTTCAGCATCTCGCGCTGGATCTTGAGCTGGATCAGGCGCCGTTCCAGGCGATCCAGTTCCTCCGGCTTGGAGTCGATCTCCATGCGGATGCGGCTGGCGGCCTCGTCCATCAGGTCGATGGCCTTGTCCGGCAGTTGGCGGTCGGTGATGTAGCGGTTGGACAGCGTGGCCGCGGCAACGATCGCCGGGTCGGTGATCTCCACGCCGTGGTGCACCGCGTAGCGCTCCTTGAGCCCGCGCAGGATGGCGATGGTGTCCTCCACGCTCGGCTCGCCGACGAACACCTTCTGGAAACGCCGCTCCAGCGCCGCGTCCTTCTCGATGTACTTGCGGTACTCGTCCAGGGTGGTGGCGCCGATGCAGTGCAACTCGCCGCGCGCCAGCGCCGGCTTGAGCATATTGCCCGCATCCATGGCGCCATCGGCCTTGCCGGCGCCGACCATGGTGTGCAGTTCGTCGATGAACAGGATGATCTGGCCTTCGTTCTTGGCCAGGTCGTTGAGCACGCCCTTGAGCCGCTCCTCGAACTCGCCGCGGAACTTGGCGCCGGCGATCAGCGCGCCCATGTCCAGCGACAGCACGCGCTTGCCGCGCAGGCCTTCCGGCACCTCGCCGTTGACGATGCGCTGGGCCAGGCCTTCGACGATGGCGGTCTTGCCGACGCCGGGCTCGCCGATCAGCACCGGGTTGTTCTTGGTGCGCCGCTGCAGCACCTGCACGGTGCGGCGGATTTCCTCGTCGCGGCCGATCACCGGATCGAGCTTGCCGCTCTCGGCGCGCGCGGTGAGGTCGATGGTGTACTTCTCCAGCGCCTGGCGCTGTTCCTCGGCGTTCTCCGACTGCACGGTCTCGCCGCCGCGCAACTTGTCGATGGCGGCCTCGAGCTTCTTCCTGTCGGCGCCGGCCGCGCGCAGCGCCAGGCCCAGTGGGCCGCTGTCGTCGACGGCGGCCAGCACGAACCACTCGCTGGCGATGAACTGATCGTTGTGCTGCTGCGCCAGCTTGTCGGTCTGGTTGAGCAGGCGGCTGAGATCGTTGCCCATCGACACGTTGCCGGGCTGGCCGCTGACCTTGGGCAGCTTGTCCAGCGCTTCGCCGAGCCGCTCGCGCAGCACCGGCACATTGACGCCGGCCTGCGCCAGCAACGGCCGGGTGCTGCCGCCGGCCTGGTCGAGCAGCGCCACGAACACGTGCACCGGTTCGATGATGGTGTGATCGCGGCCCACGGCCAGCGATTGCGCGTCGGCCAGGGCCTGCTGGAAGCGCGAGGTGAGCTTGTCCATCCGCATCGGGAAGTCCTCTGAAGGAAAGGGCCGGCCGCGCCGGCATGCCAGCAAAATGCGGCTGTCCGCCCCTGTTTCAAGACCACCGGCGGCGTCCGTATACGCTACGCAGGAGCACCGCGACGCGGTGTGCCGTTGGCCGCACTTTGGCACCCGCCAGTCACACGCCGCTACCGCAAGGGCGCTACCCTCGGCGCTTCGTTCCCACGCGCAGGCCCCGCCATGCACTACGAGCTCTACTACTGGACCGGCATCCAGGGCCGCGGCGAGTTCGTGCGGCTGGCGCTGGAAGATGCCGGCGCCGGCTATCGCGATGTCGCCCGCGAGCAGGGCGACGCGGCGATGCAGCCCTTCCTCGACGGCGCCCATGCCGGCGCGCGGCCGTTCGCGCCGCCGTTCCTCAAGGCCGGCCGCTTGGTGATCGCGCAGGTCGCCAACATCCTGCACTACCTCGGCCCGCCGCTGGGCCTGGTGCCGGACAGCGAATCGCGGCGGCTGCAGGCGCTGCAGCTGCAATTGACCATCGCCGACCTGGTCGCCGAGGTCCACGACAGCCACCACCCCATCGCCAGCGGGCTGTACTACGAAGACCAGAAGGCCGAGGCGCTGCGCCGCGCCGAGGACCTGCGCAAGCAACGGCTGCCGAAGTTCCTGGGCTATTTCGAGCAGGTCCTGGACCAGGGCGGCGGCCGCCACGTGCTGCGCGAGCACTCCTACGTGGACCTGTCGCTGTTCCAGCTGATGAGTGGACTGGACTGCGCCTTCCCGCAGGCGATGAAAAAACTGTCGCCGAAGCTGCCACGGCTGCGCGCGCTGCAGCAGCGCGTGTGCGAGCGCCCGGCGATCGCCGCCTACCTGGCGTCGCCACGGCGCCTGCCGTTCAACGAGAACGGCATCTTCCGGCATTACCCGGAGCTGGATGGGTGAGCGGGGCGAGGGCCTTGTCATTTACCGGAAGACCGCTGTCCCGGCGGGCTGGCAGATGACGAACAAAAGCGGTGCACCGAAGCATCGCGACTGTAGGAGCGGCTTCAGCCGCGATGGGCATTACCGGTAACGCCTGTCGCGGCTGAAGCCGCTCCTACAAGAACAAAAAGCCCGCAGGCGCGGCCACGTGACGCGGCACGCGCCTCGCGTCCGGCTCAGGTCCGCGTCAGCGCCTCGCGCACCGCACGCAATTGCGCCTTCACCGCGGCGGCCTGGGTCGGGCCCATGCGCAGCAGCGCCTTCTGCCCGATCGACAGCGACTCCAGCGCCGGATCCACGAAACGGTACTTGCCGCGCACCGGGTCGACCTCCACCGCCAGTGGCCCCGCCGGCGTCGGGGTCTGCAGCAGGTGGTCGATCACCTGCACCAAGCGGTCGTTGAAGTAGCCCTGCGGATAGCCCAGTTCCACATAGGCCTGCTGGAACAGCGGGTAGAAGCGCCGGTAGGCCGCCACCGCCGTGCCCGGATCGGCCCGGGTGAACGCCTCCACGTAGGGCGCGTAACGCTGCGCATTGGCGTCGGCAATGACGCTGGCGCCGCTGGCATCGGTGCTCACCTGCAGCTCGCCCGGCACCGGCTTGAGCGCCAGCGCTCGCGCGGTGACGCGGCGCTGGGTCAGGTTGTCGACCATGGTCACCAGGCGCTGGATCAGGTGGTCGCGCACCAGCAGCGCCAGCGGCGCGTCGCCGCCGGCCAGCGTGCTCAGCGCCGCCCAGACCGCGTCGTCGCTGGCGGCCAGCGCCGGAATCGCCGCGTCGGCGGCTTCCGCGGCATCGATGGGGTGCTGGATCGGCGGCGGCGCTGCCGCCGCGGCCGGCGCGTCGGGTGTGGCAGGCGGCGCCACGGTGGAGGGCGGCGCGACCGCGGCAGGCGCCGGCGCGGCGGCGGGCCACAGCGCCGCGATGTTGTCGCGGAACAACCACGCCGCGGCGGCGGCCACCAACACGGCGACCAGGATCCACGGCCAGAACGAATGACGCGGCTGCATGGGATGCACATCTCCATCGGACAATGGAGGTGTGACCGCAGTGATGTGTGCCGGTTCCAGCAAGGGACGGCTGGCGTTCAGTCTCGACGCACCTCACCGGAAGAGCGCCGACTACTGCACATCGCGCCATGAGCGTCGCGGGCCTGCGACACCTGTTTCACGCCGCAGGCCGCAGGCGGGCGCGGCGGCGCGGGAATGTCAGCAGACCCTGGCGGTGGTGCCAGCGGAACGGCACCACGGCCGCCGCGCTATCGAGCGGCGGCCGCACGACCTCACGCCGGACGGCACGCGCACCGCAGCGCCGCTCACTCCACCAGCACCGCGCGCGGCTTCTGCAGCGACAGCAGGCCGAGCAAGGCGGCCAGCACCAGGTAGCCGCCGACGAACTGCCAGGCGATCAGCTTCGGCACGCCGCTCAGCGTCCACGGCAGGTACAGGCCGCCGCGCGGATCCACCGAGTGAATCAGTCCGAACAAGGTCAGCCCAGCCGCCACCAGCAGGAATGCCGCGGCGCGACGCAGGCGGCCGTCGACCATCGCCGCCACCGTGGCGATCCACAGCATCGAGGTGATGATGAAGCCGTTGCCCAGGGTCAGGATCACCGCCAGCTCCGGCAGGCCGTGACCGTCCAGGGTGGTGGTGAGCTTGGCCAGCTGGTCCGGGGCGATCCAGCCCGGCGCCTTGATCGCCAGCAGGTAGGCCACCGACGGCAGGAAGCCCAGCACCATCGCCCCGGCGTGGCGCTTGGGCGTGGCCTGGAAGGCCTGGGTGGTGATGTCGATGGCGACGTAGACGATGATCGGCGCCAGCACCGCCATCGGCAGCCACTGCACCAGGCCGGCGACCAGCCCGAACATGCCACCCAGGCCGATGAACAGACCGGTCAGCAGGGTGTAGCCGCTGCGCGCGCCCATGTGCTTGTAGGCCGGCTGGCCGATGTAGGGCGTGGTCTGGGCGACGCCGCCGCAGACGCCGGCGATGAGGGTCGCGCCGGCCTCGACCAGCAGGATGTCGCGGGTGCGGTAGTCGTCGCCGGCGGCGCGCGCGCTTTCGCTGACGTTGATGCCGCCCACCACCATCAGCAGGCCGAACGGCAGCAGCAGCGGCAGCAGCGGCACGGTGTCGGGCAGGCCGGCGACGAAGCCCAGGCTCGGCCACGGCAGCACCAGTTGCGGCGCGATCCACTGCGGCGCCTGGTGACCGGGAATGCCGATTCCCGCCGCATTGGCCCAGTAGTACAGGCCGGTACCCAATGCCAGCGCCACTGGCACCCCGGGCAGGCGCCACGGCAGCCGCCCCTTGGCGATCAGCACGTACAGCAGCAGGCCCAGCACCACCAGCCCGACCAGCGGCGTGCGCAGCGTCTCCAGCAGCGGCAGGAAGCCCATCAGCACGATGGCGATGCCGGCGATGGAGCCGAGCAGCGCGGCGCGGGGCAAGGCGCGGGTCACCGCGTCGCCGAAGAACGACAGCACTGTCTTCAGCGCGCCCATCACCACCAGCGACGCCATGCCCAGGTGCCAGGTGGCCAGCGCCGCGGCCTGCGGGTCCAGGCCCTGCTGCTTGTAGCGCACGAACGCCGGGCCGAGCACCAGCAGCGCCATGCCGATGCTGGTCGGCGCGTCCAGGCCCAGCGGCATCGCGGTGACGTCGCTGCGCCCGCTGCGCGCGGCCAGCCGCCGCGCCATCCATGTGTACAGCAGGTTGCCGACCAGCACGCCGAAGGCGGTGCCGGGAATCATCCGGGTGTAGATGACCTCGGCGGGGAACTGGAAGAGGCCGACCAGCGCCAGGGTGATGAAGCCGAGGATCGACAGGTTGTCGACCACCAGGCCGAAGAAGCCGTTGAGGTCGCCGGCGACGAACCAGCGCAGGCGCGGTGAAACGGGAGCGGGACTGGACATGCGGGCAGTGGCGGCGTGAGGAGTCGAGGGATGGTAAGGGGAAGCGGCACCGGCGGATCGGTGCACGCGCAGGATGCCGTTTTCCGGCGACGGCGCGCCGCGACAATTACAGCGGCAGATGCAGGAACTGGTTGAACGCGCTCGGCAGGTAGTCGCCGAATGCCGGCCCGTTGCGGAAGCCGCGCCGGCGGTACAACGCCAGCGCCGGCTCGAACGCCGCGCCGCTGCCGGTCTCCAGGCTCAGCCGTTGCAGGCCTTCGGCGCGGGCGAGCGCGATCAGGTGGTCGAGCAGGGCCGCGGCCGCGCCCTGGCGGAGAAACGAAGGATGCGTGCGCATCGACTTCAGTTCGCCACCGCCATCGTCCAGCGTCCGCAACGCGCCGACCGCAACCAGCGTCTCGTCGCGCAACACGCTCCACACCCGCACCTGCGGCTGCCGCAGACCCGACAGGTCCAGCGCATACACGCTGCCCGGCGGCGACTGCGCATGCATCCGCTGCACGTGGTACTCCAGCAACCCGCGCACCGCCGGATCGTCGAGATCACCGGGCCGGATCACGAACGACCCCACCGTCACCGCAGCACCCCGCCCTTGCGAATCCCCGCTTTCCACAGCCGAACGGCTGGTCATCCCCACTCCCGAATCCCCGCAGTCAAAACGACACGTCCACCGCCTGACGCGCCCACAGCACCGACTGGTGCCCGGTGGCCTGCTTCCACGCCAGCCGGATCGCCTCGATGTCGGCGCGGCGCTGCGGGGTGTCCTCGTGCAGGATCACCAGCACCTTGGTGTTGAGCCGGTTCGGTTCCTTGGCGCCGCGGAACAGCCACTGGCCATAGGCGTCGAACACGGTCAGGCCATCGGGAAAGCGCGGCGTGACCTCCTTGTCCAGGAACGCGCGCCAGCGCGCCTCGCTGATCGGCTCGGCCTGCGGGCGGTCGGCCGGGCCGCTCTCCTCGCCCACGCCGAAGTACAGCTCGCTGCGCACCCAGCCGCTGGCCTGCGCCGGCCGCGCCGCATCGCCCTGCATGGTCGCGCTGACCTTGCTCGACGCGGTCGACGCGGTCGGCGTGGACGGCGCGACGCTGGCGCATGCGCTCAGGGCCAGGAGGACGGCGATCAACGGGGCACGCAGCAGCATCGGCAGGGTCTCGGTGGGAACGGAAAGGGAACGGGCGATCGTAGGCCAGGCGCGGTCCGGACCCGGATAACCGGCGGGCATGAGCTCATGCCCGACAGCACCGACCACGCGGCTCGCACATCGCCTTAACGTCGGGCTAATATATCGCTTCATCCGGATGGATGCAGCAACCTTTGCCGACCCCAGTCGCCGCCACGGCCGGCGCGGCCGGTCTTGATGGTCATCGTTTCAGGAGAGAACCCCCATGTCGTCCCCGTTCGTCAGGCCGTTGAGCCTGGCCATCGCCCTGGCCCTGGCGGCCCCCGCCCTCGCCCAGGACGCCGCCCCCGCCACCGCGACCAATCTGGACACGGTGATCGTCACCGGCACCCGCGCCAGCGGCCGCACCGTGCTCGAATCCACCGCCCCGGTGGACGTGCTCAGCGCCGAGGACATCCGCAAGGCCGGCGTGGTCAACGGCGAACTCGGCAGCGCGCTGCAGGCGCTGCTGCCCTCCTTCAACTTCCCGCGCCAGTCCAACTCCGGCGGCGCCGACCACGTGCGCGCCGCGCAGTTGCGCGGGCTCTCGCCCGATCAGGTGCTGGTGCTGGTGAACGGCAAGCGCCGCCACACCTCGGCGCTGGTCAACACCGACAGCAAGATCGGCAAGGGCACCACGCCGGTGGACTTCAACGCCATCCCGATCAGCGCGATCAAGCGCATCGAGGTGCTGCGCGACGGCGCCGGCGCGCAGTACGGCTCGGACGCGGTGGCCGGGGTGATCAACGTGATCCTGGACGACGACCCGGACAGCGGCGCGCTGGAAGCCAGCTATGGCGCCAACCATACCGACGTCAAGCCGATCCACCGCACCCTCACCGACGGCCAGACCGGCTATGCCAGCGGCAAGGTCGGCACGCGCCTGGGCGAGGACGGCGGCTTCTTCAAGGTCGGCCTGGAGCTGAAGAATCACGAGGCCACCAACCGCGCCGGCTTCGACCAGATCCCCTCGTTCGAGGAGCAGACCCCGGCCAACCTGGCGCTGGTCGGCAAACGCAACTACGCGCTCGGCGACGGCGCCAGCAAGGATCTCAACGCCTGGCTCAACGGCAAGCTGCCGTTCGGCCAGGGCAGCGAGGTCTATGCCTTCGGCACCTACAACCAGCGCGACACGCAGGGCGACAACTACTTCCGCTACCCCGACGGCGCCGCCAACTGGACCCAGGTGTATCCGCAGGGCTACCGCCCGGTGTCGCTGGGCGAGAACCGCGACCTGCAGGCGGTGCTCGGCGCGCGCGGCCAGTGGGGCGAATGGGCCTACGACGCCAGCCTCGATTACGGCCGCAACGACTTCACCTACCGGCTCAAGCACTCGCTCAACGCCTCGCTGGGCCCGGGCAGCCCGACCCGCTTCAAGACCGGCGACTATGCCTTCGAACAGGGCGTGGCCAACCTCGACCTGAGCCGCAGCTTCGACGCCGCCGGCGCCACCCACACCCTGGGCACCGGCGTGGAACTGCGCCGCGAGCACTACCGGACCCGTCCGGGCGACCCGGCCAGCTACGCCGCCGGCCCCTACACCGACCGCCCCACCGGCGCCCAGGCCGGCGGCGGCCTGACCCCGCAGGACGCGGCCGACCTGTCGCGCAACGTCGCCAGCGTCTACGCCAGCGTGTCCAGCCAGTTCGGCGACAAGCTCTCCACCGACCTGGCCGCGCGCTACGAGCACTACCAGGACTTTGGCGGCGAACTGACCGGCAAGCTGGCCGCGCGCTACGAGTTCGTCCCGGCGTTCGCCCTGCGCGGCGCGATCTCCAACAACTTCCGCGCGCCGTCGCTGAGCCAGATCGGCTACGAAGCCAGCTCCACCGGCTACAACGCCAACGGCCAGTTGCTGCAGGGCCGCCTGCTCTCGGTCGACAACCCGATCGCGCAGGCGCTGGGCGCCCGCACGCTGCAGCCGGAAAAGTCGCGCAACTACAGCCTGGGCTTCACCAGCCGCGTCGGCAGCCATTTCGACCTGTCGCTGGACCTGTTCCAGATCGACATCGACAAGCGCATCGCGCTGTCGGAAAGCATCGACGGCGACGCCCTGACCGACTTCGTCGCGCAGCGCTTCGGCATCACCGGCCTGCAGAGCGCCAGCTTCTTCGTCAACGCCGCCGACACCCGCACCCGCGGCGCCGAACTGGTCAGCAACTGGCGGCAGGCACTGGGCGATGGCCAACTGCAGTTGACCGGCACCTGGAGCTACGCCAAGACCGAGCTGGAGAACGTGGTGGCCACGCCGGCGCAGCTGCTGGCACTGAATCCGGACTACGTGCTGTTCGGCGTGGAAGAGCGCAACACCCTGACCGAAGCGACCCCACGCACCCGCGCGCAGCTGGCGGCGAACTGGAGCGATGCGCGCTGGTCGCTGCAGACCCGCGTCACCCGCTACGGCAGCGCCACCCGCGTGTTCGACTTCGGCGGCGGCTTCGCCCCGGAACAGACCTACAGCGCCAAGTGGCAACTCGACGCCGAGGTCGAATACCACCTCACCCCGCAGTGGAGCGTGGCGGTGGGCGGACAGAACCTCACCGACACCTACGCCGACCGCTCCAAGCCGGACATCGCCTACTTCGGCAACCTGCCCTACGACGTGCTCTCGCCGATCGGCAGCAACGGCGCTTACTACTACGGCCGGGTGCGGTACACCTTCTGACGAAGGTGTGGGGAATGGGGAGACGGGAATCGGGAATGGGTAAAAGCAACAGCAGCGCGCGCAGGCACCGCTTTTGCTCCTCCCATTCCCGTTTCCCCATTCCCGTTTCCCGGCCCCCGACCAATCCACCTGGCGCTAACGCTGTCTCGTTCATCATGAAAAGATGGCAGACGCGCTCCCCCTCCGACCGCCGCCGCCGCGCCTGGACGATGCCTGCGCATTGTTCCTGGACGTGGACGGCACTCTCATCGCCTTTGCCGAACGCCCCGACCAGGTGCAGTTGCTGCCTGAGGTCCGTGAGGCGATCGGCCGCCTGCACCAGCGCCTCGGCGGCGCGGTGGCGTTGGTCAGCGGACGTCCGCTGACGCAACTGGACGCCCTGTTCGCGCCGCTGCGGCTGCCTGCCGCCGGCCTGCACGGCCACGAGTTGCGCAGCGACGCCGACGCGCAGGCGGCGATGCCCGCCGATACCTCGCAGTTTCTGCATGCGCTCCATGCGCGCGCCGCGCACCTGCGCCAGGCGCATCCGGGCGTGCTGGTCGAAGACAAGGGCGCCAGCATGGCGCTGCACTGGCGCGCGGCGCCGAGCGCGGCCGAGGCGGTGCTTGGGTTCGCCCACGCCCAGATCGCCGACCTGCCCGGCTACCGCCTGCAGCCCGGCGACCACGTGGTCGAGTTCGTGCCCGAAGGCAGCGACAAGGGCGTGGCGCTGACCACGCTGCTGCAGCAGCCGCCGTTCCGCGGCCGCCGCCCGGTGTTCGTCGGCGACGATCTCACCGACGAGTTCGGCTTCGCCGCGGCCAACCAGGCCGGCGGCTGGAGCGTGCTGGTCGGCGCCCGCGCCGACAGCGTCGCCACCTATGCGCTGCCCGATCCACGCGGCGTACACGCCTGGCTGCGCGATAACGCCGGATGAGGGCGCCGCCGCGCCCGCCCGCCTGCGTCCCGTGGCCGCTTCCCCCACTGCTTCCGCACAAGGATCCGTCCGTTCCATGAGTTCCCCCAATCTCGACCTCGGCGTCATCGGCAACGGCAGCTTCGGCGCCCTGATCGACAAACGGGCCAGCGTGGTGTGGAGCTGCCTGCCGGCCTTCGACGGCGACCCGGCGTTCTGCGCCCTGCTCTCCCCGCGCGCGCATCCCGGCGGCGATTTCAGCATCGAGCTGGAAGACTTCGTCGACAGCGACCAGCACTACCTGGCCAATACCGCGATCCTGCGCACGGTGCTGCGCGATGCCCACGGCGGCGCGGTGGAAGTGATCGACTTCGCGCCGCGCTGGCGCAACCACGGCCGCTTCTACCGCCCGGTCAGCATCATCCGCCAGGTGCGGCCGCTGGCCGGCAACCCCCGCATCCGCGCACGCGCACGGCCGCTGGCCGACTGGGGTGCGCGCCAGCCGGAGAGCACCTGGGGCAGCAACCACGTGCGCTGGCTGCTGCCGGACTTCACCCTGCGGCTGACCACCGACGTGCCGGTGCGCTTCATCCGCGACGAGTTGCCGTTCGTGCTCGCCCACCCGGTCAACCTGATGCTGGGCGTGGACGAATCGCTGACCCGCTCGCTGACCGGCTACATCCAGGAGGCGCAGGAGCGCACCGAGGAATACTGGCGCGAGTGGGTGCGCTACCTGTCGGTGCCGCTGGACTGGCAGGACGCGGTGATCCGCAGCGCCATCACCCTGAAGCTGTGCCAGTACGAGGACAGCGGCGCGATCATCGCGGCGATGACCACCTCCATTCCGGAAGCGCCGGACACCCCGCGCAACTGGGACTACCGCTACTGCTGGCTGCGCGACGCCGCCTTCGTGGTGCGTGCGCTGAACCGGCTCGGCGCCACCCGCACCATGGAGCAGTTCCTCGGCTACATCTTCAACATCGCCACCACCGACGGCAGCCTGCAGCCGCTGTACGGCATCGGCTTCGAGGCGGCGCTGGAGGAACACGAGGTCGAGTCGCTGGCCGGCTACCGCGGCATGGGCCCGGTGCGGCGCGGCAACCTGGCCTGGATCCAGAAGCAGCACGACGTGTACGGCAGCGTGGTGCTGGCCTCCACCCAGCTGTTCTTCGACCTGCGCCTGAAGGACCCCGGCGACACCCACACCTTCCTGCGCCTGGAGCCGCTGGGCGAGCGCGCCTTCGCGCTGCACGACGTGCCCGACGCCGGCCTGTGGGAGTTCCGCGGCCGTGCCGAGGTGCACACCTACACCAGCGCGATGTGCTGGGCCGCCTGCGACCGCCTGGCCAAGATCGCCGCGCGCCTGGGCCTGGACGAGCGCGTGGCGCACTGGCGCGAGCGCGCCGACCGCATCCACGCGCGCGTGCTGGCCGAGGCCTGGAGCGCGGAGCTGGGGCACTTCACCGACACCTTCAACGGCCACCGGCTGGACGCCTCGCTGCTGTTGCTGGCCGACATCGGCTTCATCGCCCCGGACGATCCGCGCTTCATCGCCACGGTCGAGGCGATCGGCCGCGACCTCAAGCATGGCGATGCGCTGTACCGCTACGTGGCGCCGGACGACTTCGGCGAACCGGAGACGAGTTTCACCATCTGCACGTTCTGGTACATCGACGCGCTGGCCGCGATCGGCCGCAAGGAGGAAGCGCGCGAGCTGTTCGAGCGCATCCTCGCCCGGCGCAATCACCTGGGCCTGCTGTCGGAGGATCTGGCCTTCGACAACGGCGAAGCCTGGGGCAATTTTCCGCAGACCTATTCGCATGTCGGCCTGATCATCGCCGCCATGCGTTTGTCGCGCAGTTGGCAGGAGGCATCATGAGCAGACTGGTCGTGGTATCCAACCGTGTCGCACTGCCCGGCGAGAACCGCGCCGGCGGCCTGGCGGTGGGCTTGCTGGCGGCGCTGAAGGAACGCGGCGGTGTCTGGTTCGGCTGGAGCGGCAAGACCGTGCGCGGCGACAGCGGCGCCATGCACGAGCAGACCCAGGGCGACATCCGCTTCGTCACCATGGACCTCAATCGCGCGGACCTGGACGCGTACTACAACGGCTTCGCCAATCGCACGCTGTGGCCGCTGCTGCACTTCCGCCTGGACCTGGTGGACTACGACCGCGCCACCCGCGAGGGCTACCGCCGGGTCAACGCCATGTTCGCCGACAAGCTCGCGCCGATGCTGCGCGAGGACGATACGGTGTGGATCCACGACTATCACCTGATCCCGCTGGCCTCGCTGCTGCGCGAGCGCGGCATCGGCTGTCGCATCGGCTTCTTCCTGCACGTACCGTTCCCCTCGGCCGACCTGATCCAGGCGCTGCCGGACCACGCGCGGCTGTTCTCCGGCTTCTACGCCTACGACCTGATCGGCTTCCAGACCCGCCGCGACGTCGACCGTTTCCAGGCCTACGTGCGCCTGTTCGGCGGCGGCAAGGTGATCAAGGACGGCGTGCTGGAAGCGCCGGGCGGCCGCCGTTTCCGCGCAGCCATGTTCCCGATCGGCATCGACACCGAACTGATCGCGCAGCAGGCGCGCGCGGCGATGTCCAAGCCGGCGGTGCGCGACCTGCGCAGCAGCCTGCGCGATCGCCAGTTGGCGATCGGCGTGGACCGGCTGGACTACTCCAAGGGCCTGCCGGAACGCTTCCTCGGCTTCGAGCGCTACCTGGAGCGGCATGCGGACCAGCGCGGCAGCCTCACCTACCTGCAGATCGCGCCGGTCTCGCGCGGCGACGTCACCGAGTACAAGCAACTGCGCAACCAGCTCGAGCAGATCGCCGGCCACATCAACGGCGGCCATGCCGAGCCGGACTGGACGCCACTGCGCTACGTCAACCGCAACTTCACCCACGCCACCCTGACCGGCTTCTACCGCGCCGCGCAGGTCGGCCTGGTGACGCCGCTGCGCGACGGCATGAACCTGGTGGCCAAGGAATACGTGGCCGCGCAGGACCCGGAGAATCCCGGCGTGCTGGTGCTGTCGCTGCTGGCCGGCGCCGCCGACGAACTGAAGGAAGCGCTGCTGGTCAATCCGCACGACCTGGACGGCGTCGCCGACGCCATCGCCACCGGCGCGTCGCTGCCCAAGGCCAAGCGCATCGAACGCTGGCAGGCGATGATGGATCACCTGCGCAAGCACGACATCAACGCCTGGCGCCAGCGCTATCTGCAGGCGCTGGAAAGCCTGCGCTAGCGGCGGCACGCGCTTCGCACGACGTCGCGCGCCCCGCGCCTGCGCGCGCCGCGATCTGCCTCACCACGTCCCCATGCGGCGTCCGCCACGGCGCCGCATGACGCAGTGTTCCGCGTGCCGTCACGGCCCGACGACCTGCACCGCCTAAAATAGCCTGCACGCGCCGCGCCGATTCCGCTGCTTTCCCAGAACGCGGCAGCGCGGTCGCTGACTTGCGATGCGCGCCGCGGTTGCGGCCCTGCCCTCGCCTCTCCCCCCACGATCCGCCTGCACCGCCGCCATTCGCGCCACGCGCCAGGGATCCTCGTCGGATGTTTCGCTCATGACTGCTGCTTCCTCCCCACCCGGACCTGGCCGCTGGCTGTTCGCCGGCTACGCCATCCTCATCGCCGTGATCGGCGTCGCGCTCGCCGTCATGGGCGGGCAACTCGTCGCCGTCGGCGGCTCCTGGTACTACCTGCTCGCCGGCGTGGCGCTGGCCGTGTCCGGCCTGATGCTCGCACTGGGCCGCAGCGTCGGCCTGTGGCTGTTCGGCGTCACCCTGGCCGCCACCATCGCCTGGGCCCTGGCCGAGGTCGGCCTGGACGGCTGGGCACTGATCCCGCGCCTGGCGATGATCTCGGTGCTGGGCCTGCTGCTGTTGCCGTTCTGGAAGGTGGCGCGCTGGCGCCTGGCGCCGGTCTCCGGCATCGGCTACCTGCTGGTCGCCGGCGTGCTGCCGGTGCTCGGCGCGGCGCTGGTGTTCGTGCCGCTGCTGTTCCCGCGCACGGTGGAACTGGCCGACCCCGGCCTGGCTAAGCAGCGCCCGCAGGCCGCCTTCAGCCGCGCCACGGTGGACAGCCCCGACGGCAACGTCGCCGGCAACCACGACGCCGGCAACTGGACCGCCTATGCCGGGTCCAACCTGTCCAACCACTACAGCCCCGGCGCACAGATCACCCCGGACAACGTCAAGGACCTGAAGATCGCCTGGGAATTCCACACCGGCGACCTCAAGCCGGCCGGCTCCAAGCTCGGCTACGCGTTCCAGAACACCCCGCTGAAGGTCGGCGACCTGGTCTACATCTGCACGCCCACGCAGAAGGTGATCGCGGTGGAGGCCACCACCGGCAAGGAGCGCTGGCGCTTCGATCCGCACACCGACCCGAAGGCCATGGCCGGTGTCGCCGCCACCACCTGTCGCGGCGTGTCCTACTTCGAGGCCACCACGCCGGTCGCCGAGTGCGCCAAGCGCATCTTCTGGCCGATGGTGGACGGCCGCCTGGGCGCGCTCGACGCGCTCACCGGCAAGCTCTGCGACAGCTTCGGCAGCCACGGCTATGTCGACCTGAACAAGGACACCGGCAACACCAAGCCCGGCTTCGTCGGCCCGACCTCGCCGCCGGTGGTGATGCGCGGGGTGGTGATCCAGCCCACCGGGCAGGTTCGCGACGGCCAGGAGCGCGATGCGCCGTCCGGCGTGGTGCGCGCCTTCGATGCGGTCAGCGGGCAGCTGCGCTGGGCCTGGGACCTGGGCAACCCGGCGATCGATGCGGCCCCGCCGGCCGGGCAGACCTATACCCGCTCGACCCCGAACGTGTGGTCGCTGATGGCCGCCGACGACCAGTTGGGCCTGGTCTACCTGCCCACCGGCAACGCCTCCGGGGATTTCTTCGGCAGGCAGCGCACGCCGCAGGAAGAGGAGTACACCGCCTCGCTGGTCGCGCTGGATGCGGCCACCGGCAAGGAGCGCTGGCATTTCCGCACCATCAACCACGACCTGTGGGACTACGACATCGGCCCGCAGCCGAACCTGGTGGACTTCCCGGTCCCCGGCGGCGGCACCCGCCCGGCGGTGATCCAGGCCACCAAGTCCGGCCAGGTGTTCGTGCTCGACCGCGAGACCGGCGCACCGATCATGCCGGTGGAGCAGAAGCCGGTGCCGCAGGGCACCGACCACGGCGACTGGACCGCCAGGACCCAGCCGGTGTCGCCGGGCATGCCCAACACCGTCGGCGCGCCCAGCCACGAGTACGAGACCCTGGTCGAATCCGATGCCTGGGGCATCACCCCGTTCGACCAGCTGGTGTGCCGCATCCAGTTCAAGCGGCTGCGCTACGAGGGCATGTTCACCCCGCCGAGCCTGGGCGGTTCGCTGGCCTTCACCGGCAACCACGGCGGCATCAACTGGGGCGGCGTGTCGGTGGACCTGCAGCGCGGCATCATGGTGATGAACAGCAACCGCCTGCCCTACACCGAGCAGGTGTATCCGCGCCAGGAAATGCAGGCGCTGGGCGTGGTGTCGGTGTTCAACGGCAAGAGCAGGACGCCCGGCTACATGGCCCAGGAGGGCCTGCCCTACGGCGCGCGCAAGGAGCCGTGGATGTCGCCGCTCAACACCCCGTGCGTGGCGCCGCCGTGGGGCTATATCTCCGGCGTGGACCTGCGCACCCAGCAGGTGATCTGGCGGCGTCCGCTGGGCACCGGCTACGACCAGGGCCCGATGGGCATTCCGTCGAAGATGAAGTTCGAACTGGGCACGCCCAACAACAGCGGCTCGCTGGCCACCGCCGGCGGCGTGACCTTTATCGGCGCGGCGCTGGACAACTTCCTGCGCGGCTACGACACCCAGACCGGCAAGCTGCTGTGGGAAGTGCGCGTGCCGGCCGGGCCGCAGGCCGCACCGCTGAGCTACACCGTCGATGGCAAGCAGTACATCGTCGCCGCGATCGGCGGACACGACCGCATGGACACCAAGGCCGGCGACAGCGTGATCGCCTGGACCCTGCCCGACGCGCAGGCGCCGGCCAAGTAAGCGTCCGCCCCATCCCGCCACCGGCCCACAGGGGGCCGGTGGCGAGGACGGTCAGCCCGGCCACGCTCGAGCCGGCACGCCCGTCTGGCCTGCCGCGGATTGCCCGCGCAGCGCCCATCCTGCTGCAGCGCATCACCCACTCGCGCCTTGCCGCCCACGCCGTACAGGCGTGCAGGTCATGTGAAGTTTCCGACGAACGGCAGCTGCCGGCGATCCAGCACACCGCGCAATGCGCAGATACTGGCTGTACCCCCGCGAGATCGCGTCGCCCCTGCGGCGTTGCCCGTTGTTTCCCAGCCGGTGCACACCATGCCCTCGCCATCCGCCGCTCTCCGCCCCACCATTCCCGCGTGGCTGCGCCCGCAGTCGGCGCTGCTCGTCCTGGCCCACGTGTTGGTGCTGCTGGCGCTGACTGCCTACGCGCTGCAGGTCGGCCGCACGGTCGGGCCGACCGGATCGGCGTTGCCGCGCGTGCTGCCGGCGCTATTGGTTGCGGCCGCGGTCGCCGCGGCGCTGGCCTGGGCCGGCAGACGCAGCGCGCCACGCGCCCTGGACCGGGCCACGCAGGCGCTGCAGGCGCTGGGCGAAGGCCGCTTCGAGTACCGCGTGGACCTGGCCGGCGATGCGGCCGAGGTGGCCTTGCTGCGCGCGGTGCAGAACGCACAACACGCGCTGGCCGCACGCCAGGCGCAGACCGAGGCGGAACTGCGCCATGGCCGCTTCGTGATCCAGGCGCTGGACGATCTCGACACCATGGTGCGCATCGCCGACGACGATGGCCGCGTGCATTTCGCCAACCGCAAGCTGCTGCAGATGCTGCAGACCATCGAAGCGGACGTGCAGCGCTTCCGCCCGGAATTTCGCGCCGAGCAGTTCGTCGGCGGCAGCATCGGCGACATCTATCCGGACAGCCAGGCGGCGATCGACCGCATGCGTGCGCTGACCGGCTCCAAGCGCGTGCGCGCGCCGTTCTTCGGCCGCCAGATCGATTTCGTGTACAGCCCGATCAACGGCGCCGACGGCCGCCGCCTCGGCACTATCGCGCAGTGGGAAGAGGTGACCGCGCAGGTCAGCGCCGAACAGGCGCTGGCCACGGTGATCGAGGCCGCCGCGCGCGGCGATTTCAGTCAGCGCATCGAGACGGCGGCGATGGACGGGGTGCTCAAGTCGCTGGCCGAAGGTGTCAACCGCATCGCCGATGCGGTGGAGAGCAACCTGGCGCACCTGGCGGCGGCACTGGCGGCGCTGGCCGAAGGCGACCTCACCCATCGCGTCGACGGCCAGGCCCAGGGCGTGTTCGCGCAGTTGCGCGAGGACACCAACCGCACCGTGGCCAAGCTCACCGAGATCATCGTCGGCATCCAGGACGCGGCCGAGACCATCCGCCGCGCCGCCGCGGAAATCGCCGCGGGCAACACCGACCTGTCCGATCGCACCGAGCAGCAGGCGGCGAGCCTGGAAGAGACCGCCAGTTCGATGGAGGAGCTGACCTCGGCGGTGAAGCAGAACGCGGACAACGCGCAGCAGGCCAACGGCCTGGTGCAGAACACCGGCGAGATCGCCCGGTCCGGTGGACAGGTGATGGACGAGGTGGTGGCGACGATGCGCGCGATCAGCGCGTCCTCGCAGCGCATCGGCGAGATCATCGGAGTGATCGACGGCATCGCCTTCCAGACCAACATCCTGGCGCTCAACGCCGCGGTGGAGGCCGCACGCGCCGGCGAACAGGGCCGCGGTTTCGCCGTGGTCGCCACCGAAGTGCGTTCCCTGGCGCAGCGCTCGGCCGATGCGGCCAAGGAGATCAAGGACCTGATCGAGGCGTCCACGCGCACCGTCGGCGAAGGTGCGGCACTGGTCAACCGTGCCGGCGCCACCATGCACGAGATCGTCGGTTCGGTGCAGCGGGTGACCGGCCTGATCGGCGAGATCAGCGCCGCCAGCGGCGAGCAGTCCAGCGGTATCGAACAGGTCAACCGCACCGTGGCGCAGCTGGACGAAGTGACCCAGCGCAACGCCGCCCTGGTCGAGGAAGCCACCGCCGCCGCGCGCAGCATGGAGGAACAGGCCGGCGGCCTGGCCGCGGCGGTCGGCGTGTTCCGCCTCGACAGCCGCCGTGCCGGCGCTGCCGACGGCAAGGTGCTGCCGTTCGCGCGCGGCAGCGGCTGAGCCGGTCCGCCCAGCGCGCTCACTCCAGGAAACGCGCGCGCTGTTGCGGCTCCGGCAGGAAACACTGCGCGGTGGTGCCGAACCAGCGATGGCGGTTGCGCGCCAGCAGCCGATAGCCGGCGTCGCGCCAGCGCCGCGGCAGCAGGCGCAGCGCCGCGACGCTGCGCCACACTCCGCCAAGCCCGGCGATCACCGCGATCGCCGCATCCGAGTCGGTGAGTGCAGCATCTGGCGTCAGCAGCAGGAACGACAGCGGATCGGCCGGATCCAGCCCGTGGTCGCGCAACAGCGCGCTGCCGCGCGGCGACTGCATCGCCGCAAAGCGGTAGCGGCCGCGGCGGTCATGGCGCAGCAGGAACCGCACCCAGCGGCTGCACAGCGCACACACCCCGTCGAACACGACGATGGCCGCGTCCTCCGGCGCCGTGGGCGCCACCACCGGCGGCGGCTCAGGCCGGCGCAAGCCAGCCCTCGTAGCGGATGAACGGGCCGATCCACGGCAGCGTCACCGCAATCAGAAACGCATAGCGGCCGTCGCGCTGGTCTTCGCGGCAGTGCACGCCGGCCAGCCAGCGCCGCGGCAGCGGCAGCACGCCGAACGCCCAGGCCCGCGCCGCGCGCCATTCGATGCCCGCGCCGTCGACCCGCAGGGCGAATTCGAACACCACCGCACCCAGGCGCTCGCGCAGCCGGCCGCGGTGCAGCCACAGCCGCGAGGGCATGGCATGCCGACCGAAACGGCGCTCCCAGCACTCCCCGCGCGCGTCGGCGCGGAACACCACCTCCACCGGCGTGGCCGGTCCGGTGCGCGGCAGCCGCACCAGCCACGCGCACAGCGGCAGCAGCGGATGCCGGCCGCGGGCGACCTCGGCCTGGCCGACGTAGCGCGACCGCGGCCCCGGCGTGTGCAGCGCGCGCAGCACCGGCGGCAACTGCGCGAACGCCGGCCCCAGCACCTGCGCGAACAGCGGCGCGGTCAGGGCGCGATCCACGCCAGGGTCGCCATGCGCCCGCTGCGGCGGTCGCGCCGGTAGGAATAGAAGCGCTGCGCGTCGGCGATGGTGCACAGGCCGCCGCCGTGGACCTGGTCCGGCGCCATGCCGGCCGCGACCAGACGCTGCCGCGCCAGCGCGTACAGGTCCACCAACCAGTGCCCGGGACGGGTCGCGACGAAGGCGCTGGCCGCGGCCGGATCGTGGCGCAGGAAGGCCTCGCGGACGTCGACGCCGATCTCGTAGCGCTGCGGCCCGGCGGCCGGGCCGAGCCAGGCCTGCAGTTGCGCCGGCGCGGTGCGCAGCGCGGCGACGGTGGCCTCCAGCACGCCGCCGGCCAGGCCCTGCCAGCCAGCATGCGCGGCGCCCACCTCGCTGCCGTCGCGGGCGGCAAACACCACCGGCAGGCAGTCGGCGGTCAGGATCGCCAGCACCACGCCCGGTTCGGCGGTGACCGCGGCATCGGCGGTCGGCTCGGCGTCGATGCCGGTGCCGTGCGGCGGCCCGTCGAAGCGCAGCACCTGCACCCCGTGCACCTGCCGCAGCCAGTGCGGCGGCGTCGGCAGCGCCAGCCGCACGGCCAGTTCGTCGCGGTTGCGCTGGACCGTGGCCGGGTCGTCGCCGTCGGCGGCACTGCGGTTGCCCAGGTTGAAGCGGTCGAACGGCGGCTGTGAGGCGCCGGCGCCAGTCCGCAGGGTGGTCAGCGCGTGGACCCGCGGCGGGACCGGCCAATCGGCCTGCAGGGCGAAGTCCGGCATCAGCAGCACCCTCGGCCGACAGCGGCCGCCTTGTCGCTTCGCGGACGTCCCCGGCCGCAACCCGAGACGGTGCCGCGTGCCACGGCGCAGGAACCCGGCGACGTGGCCATGCTCAGCGCCGCGCCCGCTCGGCCGCCGCCTGCGCATCCGCGCGCAGGGAGGCCATCAGCTGCTGCAGGTCGGCCGGCACTGCGGCGGTGGCGCGAACCGGTTCGCCACTCAGCGGATGCTTGAACTCCAGGGTCTCGGCGTGCAGCGCCTGGCGCTTGAAGCCGCGCAGTTCGCCGATCAGTTCCTCGCTTGCGCCCTTGGGCAGCTTGAGCGGGCCGCCGTACAGCGGGTCGCCGACGATGGGGTGCTTCAGGTGCGCCATGTGCACGCGGATCTGGTGGGTGCGGCCGGTCTCCAGGCGGCATTCCAGGGCCGTATGCGCACGGAAGCGCTCGCGCAGCCGGTAGTGGGTGACCGCGTCGCGGCCGTCCTCGCGCACCGCCATGCGCAGGCGGTCGCGCGGATGGCGGTCGATCGGCGCGTTGGCGGTACCGCCGGAGACCAGCGCCCCGACCACCACCGCCAGGTACTGCCGGTGCACGTCGCGCGCGGACAGCTGCGCCACCAGCGAGGTGTGCGCCTGCAGGGTCCGCGCCACCACCATGGCGCCGCTGGTGTCCTTGTCCAGGCGGTGCACGATGCCGGCGCGCGGCAGCGCCGACAGCCCCGGATCGCGGTACAGCAAGGCGTTGACCAGGGTGCCGCTGGGGTTGCCGGCGCCCGGGTGCACCACCAGCCCGGCCGGCTTGTTCAGCACGATGACCTGGTCGTCCTCGTACAGCACCTCCAGCGGGATGTCCTCGGGCAGGGCGTGGGTCTGGGTGTCCAGCACCGCGTGCAGGCTGGCGATCTCGCCGCCGCGCAGCGGATCGCGCGGCCGCGCCGGGGCGCCGTCGAGCAGGGCGTCGCCGGATTTGATCCATTCGGCCAGGCGCGAGCGCGAGTATTCGGGGAACAGTTCGGCCAGCACCGCGTCGAAACGGCGGCCGGCGGCATGGTCGGGCACGCGCGCCTGGCGCGGGCCGTCGCTGGCGGCGTCCTCGGGGAGGTCCGGGGGGGTATTGGGCATGGCAGGGGCACGGCTTGGGTCGGAAAAGGAGGGTCGCGGCGGCCGTAGTCAGTCGCAGGACAGGCCACTAGGCTATCATCGCCCCTTCGTATTCCTGCCCTGCCGCGCCCGAACCCATGATCCGACGCTCCGTCCCGCTGTCCGCGCACGTCCGTTTCATCGCCCTGCTGCTGGTCACGCTGGTCGTGGCGACGGGTTGCCACCGTCAGAAGAAGAACCCCGAGGAAGGGATGCCGGTGGAGCAGCTCTACCAGAAGGCGCATGCGCAGATGGAGAGCGGCAACTGGGCCGGCGCCGAGAGCAGCTTCAAGCGGCTGATCGCGCAGTACCCTTACGGCAACTACACCGAGCAGGCGATGATCGAAAGCGCCTATGCCCAGTACAAGGCCGGCAAGCACGACGACGCGGTGTCCACCATCGACCGCTTCATTCGCACCTATCCGACCCAGCGCAACATCGCCTACATGTACTACCTGCGCGGGTTGTCCAACTCCAACCGCGACACGGTGTTCCTGCGCCGGGTGTGGTCGCTGGATCCCAGCCGCCGCGACCTGTCCACCCCGCAGCAGGCCTACGCCGACTTCAACACCGTCGCCGAGCGCTACCCGAACAGCCGCTACGCCGCCGACGCGCGCGAGCGCATGATCGCCCTGCGCAACGTGTTCGCCCAGCACGAGCTGGACAACGCGCTGTACTACCTGCGTCGCGACGCCTGGGTGTCGGCCGCCTCGCGCGCCACCTACCTGCTCGAGACCTACCCGCAGAGCGCCTACCAGTACGACGCGGTGGCGGTGCTGGCCGATGCCTACACCCACCTCGGCAATAAGACCCTGGCCGCCGACGCGCGCCGCGTGCTGGAGCTCAACGATCCGCAGCATCCGTGGCTGACCGGCAACTGGCCGAAGTACCCGTGGATGATCCGCAAGCTCAATCCGTTCGCCGGCGAGAAGTCCGCCGCCACCGGACAGTCCAACTCGCAGATGCAGCGCTGATCCACCGCGCCGGCGGGATGCACACCGACAGGGGCCGCAAGGCCCCTGTCGCGTTCTGGGGACCACTATGGCGCCGCCCTGCCCTGCAATGGCGGGCCGATCCGGCACGGCACTCGGCGGCTGACACCCGCGGCAGTGCGACGGTGCCGGGCCTGCCCCGCGTCGCGGACTGCGACGCGCGCCCCAATCCGGACGATTGTCGGCCAGACCGCTGCGCAGCCTTGCTAGGCTGCCCCCACACCTCCTCCGTGCCGATCCGCTGGGACCCCTGCCCATGCCCATCCTGCGCCCGCTGTCGTGGTTGTTCGCCGCCGTCTTCTCCGCCGCCGCTCTGCCGGCCGCCGCAGCACCGGCCATCGTGTACGGCGTCAACGGCCACGACGGCCGCCAGGCCTACCCGCTCAGCCAGAGCGAGGCGGTGTTCCGTTTGCTCGACCAGCGCAACCTGCGCAGCTACCGCTTCGACGTCGACCCGCGCAACTTCACCGTGCTCGACACGTTGGTGCAGCTCTCGCGCAAGTACAACATCGCGCTGCGGCCGATGGTGTATCCGATGTCGCAGGAGATCGGCTACGCGCTGGCGCGGCGCTATGCCAACGAGATCAAGGTCTGGGAGATCGGCAACGAGCAGGACCTGGACCGTGCCGCCGCCCCGGCGCGGATCGCGGCGATGACCACGATGTACCGCGGCATGAAGCAGGCCTCCGACGAAGTGGGCGCCGGCCTGCAGTTCACCATCAACATCACCGCCTGCAACAGCGACGATCATTCGGCCACCGCACGCTGCCCCGGCGACCGCAACGGCTCGCTGTGGTTCCTGGACCAGGCCAAGGCCGCCGGCTTCGACTTCGACCGCATCAGCTTCCACTACTACGCCTTCCACGGGGAGCGCGGCTACTGGATGGACCTGTATCTCGGACAACTGCGCGCCGCCGCGCAGAAGTACGGCACCAAGGTGTACGTCAACGAGCTCAACTGCGCCGAGATCTACACCGGCAACACCGATGGCGGCTACCCCGGCGATGGCGCCTGCTACGACAGCGTGGCGGAACTGCTGCAGACCCTGCGCAGCGACTACGCCGACGTGGTCGCCGAGATCAATCTCTACGAACTGCTCGACCAGCCGGACCAGCAGGGCGCGGAAGCCCATTTCGGCCTGATGTACGACCTGAGCCGGCCGAAGCCGACCCTGGGCCTGCTGACCGACGCCGCCCGCTGAGCGTGCCGCGTCTTCGCGCGGCGTGGTCGCCGCCTGCGGCTATGCTGCGGCGATGTTCGAACTGCATCGGGTCACCCGCCGCTACGGCGACACGCTGGCACTGGACCAGGTCGATCTTTGCATCGCCCCCGGCCGCACCACCGCGTTGATCGGCCCCAGCGGCGCCGGCAAGTCCAGCGTGCTGCGCCTGCTGCTGGGGCTGGAATGGCCGGATCGCGGCGAGGTGCGCTTCCAGGGCGAGCCGCTGCGCCGCGCCACCCTGCTGGCGCAGCGCCGGCGCATCGGCTACGTGATCCAGGAAGGCGGCTTGTTCCCGCACCTGAGCGCGCGCGACAACGCCGCCTTGCTGGCGCGCACGCTGGGCTGGACGCGGCCGCGCATCGCCGCGCGCCTGCACGAGCTGGCGGCCTTGTGCCGGCTGCCGGAAGCGCTGCTGGCGCGGTACCCGGCCGAGCTGTCCGGCGGCCAGCGCCAGCGCGTGGGCCTGATCCGCGCGCTGTTGCTGGACCCGCCGGTATTGCTGCTGGACGAACCGCTGGGTGCGCTCGACCCGATCGTGCGCCGCGAACTGCAGACACAGATGCGCGAGCTGTTCGCGCTGCTGGGCAAGACCGTGGTGCTGGTGACCCACGACGTCGCCGAGGCCGCCTACCTGGGCGACACCCTGGTGCTGATGCGTGGCGGCCGCGTGCTGCAGGAAGGCAGCGCGCGCCACCTGCTCGAGGCGCCGGCCGATCCGTTCGTCGGTCAGTTCCTGCAGGCGCAGCGCACCCTGGAGGATGCGCGGTGACGTCGCCAGGCGCGCGCTGGCGCGCGGTCGTGCTGGTCGCCTTGGGCGCTGTGGCCAGCCTGTCGGGCCTGCCGGCGGCTGCCGCGGAGACCAAGGTCGTGGTCGGCTCGAAGAACTTCACCGAAGCGGTGGTGCTGGGCGAGATCGCCGCCGGTGCCGGACGCCAGGCCGGGGTCGAGGTCGAACACCGCCGCCAGCTCGGCGGCACCCGCATCCTGTGGCGCGCGCTGGAGCAAGGCTCGATCGACGCCTATGCCGAGTACACCGGTACCCTGGCCGCCGAACTGCTGCAGATGCCGGGCGCCGACGACGCCGCGCTGCGGCAGGCGCTGGCGCAGCGCGGCCTGGCGATGAGCGCGCCGCTGGGCTTCGACAACACCTATGCGTTCGGCATGCGCCGGCAACGCGCGCAGGCGCTGGGCATCGTGCGCCTGTCCGACCTGGCCGCGCATCCGAGGCTCAAGTTCGGGCTGAGCAACGAATTCGTCTCGCGCGCCGACGGCTGGCCCGGCGTGCGCGCCGCCTACGGGCTGCCGCAGACGCCCACCGGCCTGGACCACGACCTCGCCTACCGCGCACTGGACAGTGGCGCGATCGACCTCACCGACCTGTACAGCACCGACGCCGAGATCCCCGCGCACGACCTGCTGGTGCTGCAGGACGACAGGCATTACTTCCCGCGCTATGCCGCGGTGTTCCTGTATCGCGCCGATCTGGCGCAGCGCGCGCCGCGCTTCGTGCAGGCGCTGCGGGGACTGGGCGGACGCATCGACGCGGCGACCATGCAGCGGCTCAACGCCGAGGCCAAGCTCGACAAGCGCGCCGAGAGCGCCATCGCCGCGCACTGGCTGGGCATCGCCGCACCGGCCCAGGACGGACGCCTGCAACGGCTGTTGCAACGCACCCGCGAACACCTGGCACTGGTCGGGCTGTCGCTGGGCCTGGCCCTGCTGGTGGCGCTGCCGCTGGGCATCCTGGCAGCGTACCGGCCACGGCTCGGCCAGGGAGTGCTGGCGCTGACCGGCGTGCTGCAGACGCTGCCGTCGCTGGCGGTGTTCGTGTTCATGATCCCGCTGTTCGGCATCGGCGCCAAGCCGGCGATCGCCGCGCTGTTCCTGTACAGCCTGCTGCCGATCGTGCGCAACACGCACGCCGGCATCACCGGCATTCCTCGCGAGCTGCGCGAGACCGCCGCCGCGCTCGGCCTGCCGCCAGGCACCCGGCTGGGGCGGATCGAACTGCCGCTGGCGCTGCGCACCATCCTCGCCGGCATCAAGACCGCGGCGGTGATCAATGTCGGCACCGCGACCCTGGGCGCCCTGATCGGCGCCGGCGGCTACGGCCAGCCGATCCTCACCGGCATCCGCCTGGACGACCTCGGCCTGATCCTGGAAGGCGCGGTGCCGGCCGCGCTGCTGGCGTTGCTGGTCCAGGGCCTGTTCGAGCTGCTGGAACGCGCGCTGACCCCGCGCGGGTTGCGCCTGGCGGCGCGGCGGTGAACCGGGCGCCGCGCCACGGCCGTCAGAGGTGCGACCGGCCGTGGCAACCGCCACCCGCGCGAAACGCATCACACCGGCAATGGGTCGCGGCTGAAGCCGCGCCTACGGCCTGCATGCCGTTTCTCCCGTAGGAGCGGCTTCAGCCGCGACCAACGAAGCCATGCACCCAACAGGATCGCCGATCCGGATCGGTAATCGGCTGTTTTTCCATCGAAACTGAAACCGGACAACGATCGCACGCACGTGCGTTCATGCACGCGCCGCAGCCACCACCTCTTGGGCAAGGCCACGCATCGCCTCCGGCGTCAGCTGCAGATACGGGGCGATGCGCAGCGCACCATGGCGATGGGTACAGATGACCTGCGCAGGCTGCAGCCATGGCAGCAACACCGGCATCGTCGATGCCGGCGGACGCAGTGCGTACAGGTGCGGCGCGTGCCCGGGCACGGTCCAGTCGCCCGCGCCCAGCGCATGCAGTTCGGCGTCGAATGCCCCGCCAAGCTCGCCGAGCCGCTGTGCGATGCGCGCCGGCTGCCACCGCTGCACCTGCTGCAGCGCGGCGCTGGCCATCGCCAGGCGCAGCGGATCGGCGACGCCGCCGGCATCGAAGCGGCGCGCGCCGCTGCGGTAGGGCGGCGGCGCTTCGGCCGGGAACTGCCAGTCGCCGCCCGGATCGCGCGCCTGCCAGTGCTGCTCGAACGGCACGCCGTGCGCGCGCCAGTGCGGGGAGGCCCACAGCCACGCCAGCCCCATCGGCCCGAGCAGCCATTTGTGCCCGACCGACACCACGAAATCCGGCCGCCAGGCGTCCAGGCGCACCGGCAGCACGCCCAGGCTCTGGCTCAGGTCCAGCACCAGCATCGCGCCGGCCGCATGCACGCGCGGCGCGATGCGGTCCAGATCCAGCAGACCGCCATCGCGCCAATACGCATTCGGCAATGTCGCCACACGCACGCGCGGCTGCGCGTCGAGCGTGGCCAGCACCGCGTCGGTCCAGTCCTCGCCCGGCGCCCGCCGCACCACCGCGAGATGCGCGCCGCTCTCCGCGCAGCGTTGCTGCCACGCCAACAGGTTGGAGGGGAACTGGCCATCGAGCAGCAGCACCGCATCGCCGGGCGCCAGCGGCACCTGCCGCGCCGAGATGGCCAGTCCGTAGGCCGCCGACGGCACCATCGCCACGCCTTCACTGTCGCCCGAGAACACGGTGGCTGCGGCCAGCGCACGCAGGTCTTCGATCTGCGCGCGCCAGGTATCGAAGGACAGCGTCCACGGCGCGATCGCGTCGGCCAACGCCGCCTGCCCCGCGGCCAGCGCACGGTGCAGGCGCGGCCCCTTGCTGGCAGTGTCGAGGTAGCGCACTCCGGCCGGCAAGGCGAACGCATCCGCCGCGGCATCGAGGTCGACCAGTTCGCCGGCGCAAGCCGGACCGGCAGCATGGGGCGAGGCGTTCGTAGACATGTGTCTAGGGTAACGCCGCGGTCCGCGACGCGTGACGGTCCGTTCACGCCGCTGCGCTAAGACTGGGTCGATGCAAGCGATCTCTCCGGCGTCACCGCCCTCGCCCATCGCGTCCGTCGCGACGCTGGCGGACCGCCTGCGCCGCGTGCGCGCCCGCAGCCGTCATCTCGCCGCGCCATTGAGCGAAGAAGATGCGATGGTGCAGAGCATGGACGACGCCAGCCCGGCCAAATGGCATCTGGCGCATACCACCTGGTTCTTCGAGCGTTTCGTGCTCGGCGCCGATCCGGCGTACCGCGCGCACGATCCGCAGTGGGACTACCTGTTCAACAGTTACTACCAGAGCATCGGCCCGGCGCATGCGCGGCCGCATCGCGGCCTGCTGTCGCGGCCCTCGCTGACGCAGGTGCTGGAGTACCGGAACGAGATCGAAACCCGTGTGCTGGCGCAGTTGCAGGCCGGCACGCTGGCGCCGCAGACCCTGCAGATCCTGGAGTTGGGCCTGCAGCACGAGCAGCAGCACCAGGAGTTGCTGCTCACCGACATCAAGCACGCGTTCTGGCGCAGTCCATTGGGCCCGGCCTATCGCGCCGACCTGGCGACGCAGCACGCGCCGGCGTCCCCGCTGCGCTGGCTGCAGCGCGATGAGCAGATCAGCGAGATCGGTGCCGCGCCGTGGCCGGCGCATGCCGACTTCGCCTACGACAACGAATCGCCGCGGCATCGCGTACTGGTGCCGGCGCATACGCTGGCCAGCCGTCCGGTGAGCAATGCCGAGTACGCCGAGTTCATCGCCGATGGCGGCTATCGCACGGTCGGGCTGTGGCTCAGCGACGGCTGGGCCAAGCGTTGCGCCGAGGACTGGCAGCGCCCGCTGTACTGGCATGCCGACGGCGCGCGCGAATTCACTCTCGGCGGCTGGCGCGAACGCGATCCGCACGCACCGGTATGCCATCTCAGCCTGTTCGAAGCCGATGCGTTCGCGCGCTGGGCCGGCGCACGCCTGCCGACCGAGGCGGAGTGGGAACAGGCGGCCGCCGGCGTCGCCATCGCCGGCAACTTCGTCGAGCGCGACGCGCTGCATCCGCAGTCGACGGCGCCGGCCAGTACCGGCCTGCAGCAGTTGTTCGGCGATGTCTGGGAATGGACTGGCAGTGCCTACCTGCCCTACCCCGGCTTCCGCCCGTGGTCGGGCACGCTGGGCGAATACAACGGCAAGTTCATGAACGCGCAGTGGGTGTTGCGCGGCGGCAGTTGCGCCACGCCACACGATCACATCCGCGCCAGCTACCGCAATTTCTTCCCCTCCGATGCGCGGTGGCAGTTCGCCGGCGTGCGCCTGGCCAAGGATCCCGCATGAATGCCGCAACCGCCCGCGCCCTGACCGAAGCCGCCCTCACCGATCTGCACCCGCAGGCCGACGACATTGCCGCCGACGCGATCGCCGGCCTGTCGTGCAGCCCCAAGCAGTTGCCGTCCAAGTACTTCTACGACGCCGAGGGCTCGCGCCTGTTCGAGGCGATCACCCGCCAGCCCGAGTACTACCTGACCCGCACCGAGCTGGACCTGCTGGAAGCGCGGATGCCGTCGATCGCGCAGGCGATCGGCACCGGCGCGCACGTGGTGGAACTGGGCAGCGGCAGCGGCCGCAAGACCCAGCTGGTGCTGGACGGCCTGCGCATGCCGGTGGCCTACACCCCCATCGAGATTTCCCGCGACATGCTGATGTCCAGCACCGCGCGGCTGGCCGAGCGCTTCCCGCACATCCAGATGCTGCCGGTATGCGCCGACTTCACCGCGCCGGTGGCGCTGCCGGCGCCGCAGCGCGGCGCGCGCCGCACCCTGGTGTTCTTCCCCGGCTCGACCCTGGGCAACTTCACCCGCGAGGACGGCATCGCCCTGCTGCGCTCGATGCGCCAGACCATGGGCGCGGACGGCTGCGCGCTGATCGGCATCGACCTGGTCAAGGACACGGCGCTGCTGGAGGCGGCCTACAACGACGCCGCCGGGGTCACTGCCGCCTTCACCCTGAACCTGCTGCGCCGGCTCAACCGCGAGATCGGCAGCGACTTCGACCTCGCGCAGTTCCGCCATCATGCGGTGTACTCGGAAGCGCGCGAGCGCATCGAGACCTTCCTGGTCAGCCAGTGCGCCCAACAGGTGACGGTGGCCGGGCAGCGCTTCGATTTCGCCGACGGCGAAGCGATGCAGGTCGAGTACAGCCACAAGTACACCGACCAGAGCTTCGCGGCGATGGCCGCCGAAGCCGGCCTGCGTGTCAGCCATGGCTGGAATGCGCAGGACGATGCGTTCGGGTTGCGGTTGCTGCAGGCGGTCTGAAGGGCGGGATTGGGGAATCGGGATTGGGGATTGGCAAAAGCGAGCCCGGCACGCGCGGTGGCGGCTTCCTGTCAACGACATCCCTCGTAGGAGCGGCTTCAGCCGCGACGGGCTTTACTGGTAAAGCCCGTCGCGGCTGAAGCCGCTCCTACAGATGAGACAGATGCCAGGTCGACGACCGCGTCAGGCCTGGTACCCGTTGCTGATCGGATAGCGCCGCTCGCGTCCGAAGGCGCGGCGCGACACCTTGGGCCCCGGCGCGGCCTGGTGGCGCTTCCATTCGCTGATGCGCACCAGTCGCACCACCCGGTCGACCACCTCGGCGGCATAGCCGGCGGCGACGATTTCGTCGCGCGATTCTTCCTGGTCGACGTAGCGGTACAGGATGCCGTCGAGCACGTCGTACGGCGGCAACGAATCCTGGTCGGTCTGGTTGGCGCGCAGTTCCGCCGAGGGCGGCCGCGCGATCACCGCCGGCGGGATCACCGGCGTGCCGCCGACCGTATTGCGCCACTTCGCCAGGCCGAACACCTCGGTCTTGTACAGGTCCTTCAGCGGCGCATAGCCGCCGCACATGTCGCCGTAGATGGTGGCGTAGCCCACCGCGTACTCGCTCTTGTTGCCGGTGGTGAGCAGCAGGCCGCCGAACTTGTTGGCCAGCGCCATCAGGATCACGCCGCGGCTGCGCGACTGCAGGTTCTCCTCGGTGACGTCGGGTTCGGTGCCGGCGAACAGCGGGCCGAGCGCGCTCAGCAAGCCCTCGAACGCCGGCTCGATCGCCACCGTCTCCAGCTTCACGCCGAGGACGCGGCACTGGTCCGCGGCTAGGTCGTTGGACAGGTCGGCGGTATAGCGCGACGGCAAGCGCACCGCGGTGACGTTGTCCGCGCCCAGCGCGTCCACCGCCATCGCCAGCACCAGCGCCGAATCGATGCCACCGGACAGGCCAAGCCAGACCTTGGAAAAGCGATTCTTGGCGCAGTAGTCCTGCAGCCCGCGCACCACCGCGCGCCAGGCCAGCGCATCCATGCTCTCGTCGCCGTCGTCGGTCCAGCGCAGCGGCGCGAAACGGCGTGCGGCGGTGTCGTATTCCACCACCAGCCACTGGTCGGTGAAGGCGGCCGCCGCCGGATGCACGGTGCCGTCGCCGTCGGCCACCACCGAGGCGCCGTCGAACACCAGCGCGTCCTGGCCGCCGACCACGTTGAGATAGGCCAGCGCCGCGCCGCTCTCGCGGCTGCGCTCGGCCAGCAGGGCATCGCGCTGCGCATGCTTGCCGCGCTCGTAGGGCGAGGCGTTGGGCACCAGCACCAGTTCCGCGCCCGCCCGCACGGTCGCCGCCAACGGCTCCGGGAACCACAGGTCCTCGCAGATCACCAGGCCCACCGGCGTGCCCTTGACCTCGAACACGCAGTTCTCGCCGTCCGGGTCGACGTCGAAATAGCGGCGCTCGTCGAACACCGCGTAATTGGGCAGTTCGCGCTTGCGATAGGTCCGCTCGATGCGGCCGCCGCGCAGCACGCTGGCAGCGTTGTAGACCACGCTGCCGGCACTCTGCGGCCAGCCGACCACCGCGACGATGCCGTGCACCTGCGCGGCGACGCGCTGTACCGCGCGCTCGCAATCGGCCAGGAAGCCCGGCCGCAGCAGCAGGTCCTCCGGCGGATAGCCGCTGACCGCCAGTTCCGGGAACAGCACCACGTCGGCGCCGTACTCGTCGCGCGCCTCCTCGATCAACGCGATGATCCGGTCGGTGTTCTGGGCCACGGCGCCGACCGGGAAATCGAACTGGGCCATGGCGAGACGGAGGGAGGCGGACATAGGCAACCTTGCGGGAACGAAGGGAAGACACGCAGGCGCCACGCGAGCGCATCGCACCTGCCGCGGCGCCGCTGCTTCGCGTGGCGCCCTGCGCAGTGTAGCGCCGTGCCGGGTTGCGGCCGGTGATGCGCATGCCGCCACGTTGGAGTGCAGGCATGTCGCCCGGGCAAGCCACATCTTCGATGCGCACATGGCGGCAGCCACGGCGATGCCACAGGCCGCGCGCTCTGCTGCACGCCCCGAGAAAGCGGCTTAGCCAGGCACCCCGCGTCGCGACTGAAGTCGCTCCCACAGCAACATGCACGACCAACAGAAATCGCTGGCGCATGCACCGCGCGTCGCCGCCGAAGCCGCGCTCACTCCAGGGACAGCACGTGCTGACGCGCCACTGTGGGCGGGACTTCAGTCCCGACTGCAGCAATCCCGCAGCGCCGCCCCGCCACCGCCCTGTGCTTCAGCGGGCGCCAGCGCCAGACCGTGCACGCCGCCGCCGGCGCCAACGCCGCAGCAGCATCGCCAGTCCCGCACACAACCCCAGCGCGGCAGCGCCCAGCACCGCCATGCGCACGCCGACGCCGTGCTGGAACACCACGTCCCTGCCTTCGCCGTCGAGCGTATAGGCGACCACGTAATCGCCCATCGTGCCCATGCCCTCGCGCCCACCGGCGGCGATCACCACGTACTGCTTGCCGCCCACCGCATAGACCGAGGGCGTGGCCTGGCCACCGGCCGGCAGCTTGGCCTCCCACAGGGTCTTGCCGGTGGCAGTGTCGAGCGCGCGCAGGCGCGCATCGGCGGCCGCGGCGATGAAGGTCAGGCCGCTGGCCGTGGTCACCGCGCCGCCGAGCAGCGGCGTGCCCACCTCCAGCGGCAGCCACGGCAGCTTCTCTTCCAGGGTGCCGAGCGGGCGCTCCCAGGCGATCTTGCGCGTGCGCAGGTCCACCGCCACCAGCCGCCCCCACGGCGGCTTGACGCAGGGAATGCCGCTGGAGGAACTCAGCATGCCGCGGCGCATGTCGTACGGCGTGCCCTCCATGTCGTTGAACTGCTGGTCCGGATGGCGCGCGTGTTCGGCCTTGCTGAAACGGTCGCGCGGGATCAGCGCCACCTGCATCGGCAGGTCCGACACCGGCAGGATCGCCAGCTGCCGCTGCGGATCCACGGCGATCCCGCCCCAGTTCACCCCGCCGGCCCAGCCAGGCAGCGCGATCGTGCCGCGCACGCTGGGTGGAGTGAACAGGCCTTCCGAGCGCAGCCCGGCGATCAGCGCCGCGCATTCGCGGCGCGCGCCCGGCGTCGCCCCCCAGGCATCGGCGGCGGTCAGCGGCGCATGCCGCGCCAGGCGCAACGCCGGCTCGGGCATCGGCTGGGTCGGCGAGGCGCGCTCGCCCGGCACGTCGGAGGCCGGCACCGGCACCTCGCTGATCGGGAACAGCGGCGTGCCGTCGCGACGGTCGAAGGCGAACAGGAAGCCGGTCTTGGTCGCCTGCAGCACCGCCGCGCGCGGTCCCTGCGCGGTCTGCACCGTGGTCAGCACCGGCTGCGAGGCCAGGTCGTAGTCCCACAGGTCGTGATGCACCAGTTGCTGCGCCCACATCCGGCGCCCGCTGTGCAGGTCCAGCGCCACCAGCGCGTCGGTATCGCGGTTGTCGCCGAGGCGCTCGCCGCCGTAGTAATCGGGGCTGGCCGAGCCGGTCGGCACGTAGACCAGGCCCAGCGCCGGATCCACCGACAGCGGCGCCCAGGCATTGCCGCCACCGACCGTGGCCGCCTGCGCCGGCTGCCAGCCGGCGGCGGTGGCCTTGGCCGGGTCGCGCGGCACCGGATCCCAGCGCCACAGCTCACGGCCGCTGCGCGCGTCGTAGCCGCGTACCACGCCCTGCTCCAGCGCATGCCCGCGGTTGTCGCCGATCGAGCTGCCGACCACCAGCACGTCGCCGGCCACCACCGGTGGCGAGGTCACCGCATAGTTGGACCAGGCATCGCTGGCGTTGTCGTGCACGTCGATGCCGGCATGCAGGTCGATCGTGCCGTCCTTGCCGAACCCGGCACAGGGCCGGCCGTCGGCCGCATCCAGCGCGATCAGCCGCGCATCCAGGGTGCCGAACACGATGCGCTCGCGGCACGCGCCTGCCGCAGCCTGGGTGTCGCGCCAGAAACTCACTCCGCGCGAGGCCGGGTCGCTGTAGTGCTTGTCGCGCCGCACCTTGGCATCGAACGACCACAGCTCGCGGCCGCTGGCCGCATCCAGCGCGAAGGCGATGCCGGTCCCGGTGGTGAGGTACATGCGCCCGCCCAGCACCAGCGGATTGGCTTCGAAGCGCCGCCGTTCCGGGTCGGGCAGGCCCGCGCCGAGTTCGCCGGTGCGGAACGACCAGGCGATGCGCAGCCGGCCGATGTTGTCCGGGGTGATCTGGGTCAGCGGCGAATACTGCCCGCCACCGGGCGCGCCGGCATAACTGGCCCAGTCGCCCGGCGCCGCCGCGCAGAGACCACCGATGCCCATCGCCATGCCCGCCCCGCATACCGCCGCCCGCCATCGCCTGATCACGCATCCGCTCCTGTCGCTGCCGAAGAAAGTGGCGCCAGGGTCGGCGCGGCGCCCGGCCATGTCAGCGCCGCAGGGACGGCATCACCCGGCCAGGGGACCAATGGCGGGGCGGCAGGGACGAATGGCGACCACTGGGATGGCGCAACTGCTTGATTGCGCAGATGTTAGCGGGGCGCCAGTGCGTGGCCGCCCCATCCGCCTCATCGCGGCAGGGACGCCGCACCGGTGCCGCGCACCGGATCCTCGAAACGAAAAAGGCCTCGCTCGCGCGAGGCCCTTCCGGACAGCGGCGGCGACAACGACGCACCCGAAGGCGGGTCGCTGCCGCGGCGCTGGCGGCTTACTTCACCAGCGAGGCGATCGCCGCACCCAGGTCGCCCGGCGAGCGGACGGTCTTGACGCCAGCGGCTTCCATCGCCGCGAACTTGCCCTCGGCCGTGCCCTTGCCGCCCGAGGCGATCGCACCGGCGTGGCCCATGCGCTTGCCGGCCGGGGCCGAGGCACCAGCGATGAAGCCGACCACCGGCTTCTTGACGTGCTTGGCGATGTACTCGGCACCGGCTTCCTCGGCGTCGCCGCCGATTTCGCCGACCATGATGATGCCTTCGGTCTGCGGATCCTCGTTGAACAGCTTGAGGCAGTCGACGAAGTTCAGGCCGTTGATCGGGTCGCCACCGATGCCGATGCAGGTGGACTGGCCCAGGCCGACTTCGGTGGTCTGCTTGACCGCTTCATAGGTCAGCGTGCCCGAACGCGAGACGATGCCGATCTTGCCCGGCTTGTGGATGTGGCCCGGCATGATGCCGATCTTGCACTCGCCCGGGGTGATCACGCCGGGGCAGTTCGGCCCGATCAGCACGGTGTCCGGATGCGAGCGGGTCAGCACGTTCTTGACGCGCAGCATGTCCAGCACCGGGATGCCTTCGGTGATGCAGACGATGACCTTGATGCCGGCCGCAGCCGCTTCCAGGATCGCGTCGGCCGCGAACGGCGGCGGCACGTAGATCACCGAGGCGTCGGCGCCGGTGCTCTGCACGGCATCGGCCACGGTGTTGAACACCGGCAGGTCGATATGGGTGGTGCCGCCCTTGCCCGGCGTGACACCGCCGACGACCTGGGTGCCGTACTCGATCATCTGGGTGGCGTGGAAGGTGCCCTGCTGGCCGGTGAAGCCCTGCACGATCACCTTGGTGTTCTTGTTGATCAAAACAGACATTGGAGTTCCTTGGTGTCGTGGATCAGGCGGCGTTCTTGACAGCTTCAACGACCTTCTTGGCGCCGTCGTTGATGTTGTCGGCCGGGATGATGGCCATGCCGCTGTCGCGCAGCAGCTGCTTGCCTTCTTCCACGTTGGTGCCTTCCAGGCGCACCACGACCGGAACCTTGACGCCCACTTCCTTGACCGCCGCGATGATGCCCTCGGCGATCATGTCGCAGCGGACGATGCCGCCGAAGATGTTGACGAAGATGCCTTCGACCTTGTCCGAGGACAGGATCAGCTTGAACGCCTCGATCACGCGCTGCTTGTTGGCACCGCCGCCCACGTCGAGGAAGTTCGCCGGCTCGCCGCCGTTGAGCTTGATCACGTCCATGGTCGCCATCGCCAGACCGGCGCCATTGACCATGCACCCGATGTTGCCGTCCATGGTGACGTAGTTGATGTCCAGCTCCGAAGCGGTCACTTCGGTCTCGTCTTCCTGGGACTTGTCGCGCATGGCGACCAGTTCCTTGTGGCGGAAGTTGGCGTTGTCGTCGCTGTTGAACTTGCCGTCCAGCGCGTACAGGTTGCCGTCGTCCAGGATGGCCAGCGGATTGATCTCCACCAGGGCCAGATCCTTCTCGTTGAAGATGCGGTACAGGTTGACCATGATGCTGGCGAACTGGCCGGCCTGCTTGGCGGTCAGGCCCATCTTGAAGCCGATGTCGCGGCCGTGGTAACCCTGCACGCCCTCGACGAAGTCGACGTTGAGCGTGTGGATCTTGTCCGGGGTCTCGGCGGCGACCTGTTCGATCTCCATGCCGCCCTCGGAGGAGGCGATGTAGCTGATGGTGCGGGTGCCGCGGTCGACCAGCACCGACAGGTACAGCTCCTTGACGATCTCGCCGGCGGTGGTCACCAGCACCAGGTTGATCGGCAGCTCAACGCCGGCGGTCTGGTAGGTGGCCATCTTGGTGCCGAGCAGCTTCTCGGCAACGGCCTTCACGTCGTCGGTGGTCTTGCAGAACTTGACACCGCCGGCCTTGCCGCGGCCACCTGCGTGGATCTGCGCCTTGACCATCCAAGGGCCAGCGCCCAGCGACTTGGCGGCTTCAACCGCTTCTTCCGGAGTCGCCGCGACCTTGCCGGCCGGGACCGGGATGCCGTACTCGGCAAGCAGTTGTTTTGCCTGATATTCGTGGAAATTCATGCGTCACCGTGGGAAAAGGAACGGCCGTCCCGCAGCGATCCGGGCCCTGAGTGGCGGCCGGGAGCGGTACGGACGGGACGCCTATTGTCGCCGACCCAGGGCGGCGGCGCAAAAGCGGCGGCGTCCCGGCCCGACCGAGGCCTCCGGGAGGTCGGAGGTGGCGCCACCCGATGGAGCTGGCACTGGGCCGCACGCATCCTGCCGCGCTCGCTCGCCCTTCCCCTTGCCCTGCCCGGGCGCCGGACCACCAGCGGCGACAATCGCGGCTTCCCGTCATGGGCGGCGACGGCCCAGGCAGGTCGTCGCCACGCCGGCCGCCATCCACGTACACGGCACCGCCCCTATACTCGCGCCGTCCGCTGCCCGCCCGGAGTCCGGCTTGCCCACCAGCGCCTCGCTCATCGATCGCATCGAGTCCATTCCGCGCCGCGAGCTGTACTTCTTCGCGCTGTACCGCGTGCTGGTGGCCGGATTGATCGCCGCCCTGGTGTTCAGCCCGCTCAGCGTGCTGGTGGGCGAGCCGCGCTATCCGCAGCTGGCCAGCACCCTGTCCACCGCCTACCTGGCGGTGGCGCTGGCGCTTCTGGTGTGGGGACGCAACGAGGCGCACCTGGCGCCGATCGTCGGCTTCAGTGCCGTGGCCGACATCGTCGCCGCGACCCTGGCCGCGCACGCCCTGCCCGCGGCCAGCGCCGGCATCGCGATGATGCTGCTGTTCAACGTCGCCGCCGCGGCGATGCTGCTGCGCCTGCGCGGCGGCTTGGCCATCGCCCTGATCGCCTCGGCGGCGACGCTGGCCGAGTACATATGGAGCGTGCTGGACGGTGCCGACAACACCCGCAGCCTGGCCGAACTGGCGATGTTCGCCACCAGCTACCTGGCGGTGGCCTACATCTGCAACGGCCTCGGCCAGCGCGCCCGCACCAGCCAGAGCCTGGCCGAACGCCGCGGCGCCGAGGTGGCCAACCTCTACGAAATCAACGAACTGATCATCCGCCGCATGCGCACCGGGGTGCTGGTGGTGGACGCGCAGAACCGGGTGACCCTGGCCAACGAGGCCGCGTCGGCCCTGCTCGGCGACACCGACGGCAACAGCGAGAGCGGCCGCCTCGACCTGCTCAGCGCCGCGCCGGAACTGGCCCGGCGCCTGCAGCGCTGGCGCAACGGCTGGAACCAGGACGAAAGCCCGCTGCAGCTGTCGCCGGACCAGCCGGAAGTGCAGCCGCGCTTCGCCCGGCTGCTGGCCGAGGGCGACCTGACCCTGGTGTTCCTGGACGACGCCACGGTGGTGTCGCGACGCGCCGAGTCGCTGACCCTGTCGGCGCTGGGCCGCTTCTCGGCCAGCCTGGCCCACGAGATCCGCAATCCGCTGGCCGCGATCAACTACGCCTCGCAGCTGCTGGAGGAATCGCCGGCGATCGGCGATGCCGACCGCCGCCTGCTGCAGATCATCCACCAGCAGTGCCAGCGCACCAACGGCATCGTCGAGAGCGTGCTCGGCCTGGCCCGGCGCGAGCGCTCCAATCCGGAGAACCTGGACCTGGGCGCGTTCGTGCGCCGCTTCGTCCTGGAGTACCGACAGACCCTGTCGATCGAGACCGACAGCCTCGAGGCGATCCTCGCCCCGCAGCCGGTGCATGCGCTGGTCGATCCCAAGCACCTGCACCAGATCCTCAGCGCGCTGGTGCACAACGCGCTCAAGTACGGGCGGGTGATGGAAGAACCGGCGCGGGTGCGCCTGCGTGTCGCGCTGCAGGAGCGCAACGCCATCGTCGACGTGATGGACCGCGGCCCCGGCATTCCCGAGGCGGTGGCGGCGCAGTTGTTCCGGCCGTTCTTCACCACCTCAGAGCACGGCACCGGGCTGGGCCTGTATATCGCCCGCGAACTGTGCCGGGCCAACCAGGCGCGACTGGAGTACGTGCCGGTGCCGGCCGGCGGCGCGTGTTTCCGCGTCGCCCTGCCCGGGCCACACGCCATGCTCAGCGGCTGATAGGTGAGAATCGCTCCGCCAGCGCGCGGCCGGCGCCGGTAAATTGGCGCATGCCCCGGTTCCTACGCTATCTTCCCTGCACATGAACGAAACCCGAAGTGCCCTGGTCGTCGACGACGAGCGCGACATCCGCGAGTTGCTGGTCCTGACCCTGGGCCGGATGGGGCTGCGCATCAGCACCGCCGCCAACCTCGCCGAAGCGCGCGAACTGCTGGCGAGCAACCCCTACGACCTGTGCATCACCGACATGCGCCTGCCCGACGGCAACGGCATCGAGCTGGTCAGCGAGATCGCCAAGCACTACCCGCGCACGCCGGTGGCGATGATCACCGCCTTCGGCAGCATGGACCTGGCGGTGGAAGCGCTGAAGGCCGGCGCCTTCGACTTCGTCAGCAAGCCGGTGGACATCCAGGTGCTGCGCGGCCTGGTCAAGCATGCACTGGAACTCAACAACGAGAGCCGCGCCGCGCCGCCGCAGCCGGCCCCGGAACAGGCCAGCCGCCTGCTCGGCGCCTCGGCGGCGATGGACGCGCTGCGCAGCACCATCGCCAAGGTCGCGCGCAACCAGGCGCCGGTCTACATCCTCGGCGAGTCCGGCGTGGGCAAGGAACTGGTCGCGCGCACCATCCACGAACAGGGCGCCCGCTCTGCCGGCCCGTTCGTGCCGGTGAACTGCGGCGCGATCCCGGCCGAACTGATGGAAAGCGAGTTCTTCGGCCACAAGAAGGGCAGCTTCACCGGCGCCCATGCCGACCAGGCCGGCCTGTTCCAGGCCGCGCATGGCGGCACCCTGTTCCTCGACGAGGTCGCCGAACTGCCGCTGCCGATGCAGGTCAAGCTGCTGCGCGCGATCCAGGAGAAATCGGTGCGCCCGGTCGGCGCCGCCAGCGAAGTGCCGGTGGACGTGCGCATCCTCTCGGCCACGCACAAGGACCTGGCCGACCTGGTCGCCGAGGGCCGCTTCCGCCACGACCTGTACTACCGCATCAACGTCATCGAACTGCGCGTGCCGCCGCTGCGCGAGCGCGGCGGCGACCTGCCGCAGCTGGCCGCGGCGATCCTGGCACGGCTGGCCAAGAGCCACGGCCGCCCCACCCCGCTGCTGTCGCCCTCGGCGCTGGACGCGCTGAGCAGCTACGCCTTCCCCGGCAACGTGCGCGAACTGGAGAACATCCTCGAGCGCGCCCTGGCGATGGCCGAAGACGATCAGATCAGCGCCACCGACCTGCGCCTGCCGCAACCCGGCAACCATGCCCGCAGCGCCGCCGAGGCCGCCCCCGCCCTGCCGCGCGGCGTGGTCGACATCGACCCCAGTTCCTCCGCACTGCCGTCCTACATCGAGCAACTCGAACGCGCCGCCATCCAGAAGGCGCTGGAAGAGAACCGCTGGAACAAGACCCGCACCGCCGCGCAGCTGGGCATCACCTTTCGGGCGCTGCGCTACAAGCTGAAGAAGCTGGGGATGGAGTAGGAGGGCCGGGAATGGGGAGTCGGGATTGGGAAATGGGAAAAGCGGGCTTCCCGGATTCTCCCGGCCCTTCGCCTCAGGGAATGATCCGGCCAGGCTGACGATGCGGTGGCTGCAGCCGGCATCGTCCGCCCTGCGCTACACGTCGGCGAGCCAGGGAATAGGGCTTGGACTGAGCGACAGGAATGGGAAACCCCGCTTTTCCCATTCCCCACTCCCGATTCCCCATTCCCAGCTTCTCAGTCCTTCGTCACCCGATTGATCTCCGCCAGACTGGTGATGCCGTTGCGGGCCTTGAGCAGGGCCGACTGGCGCAGGTCCTTGACCCCGATCTTCTGCGCGGCGCTGGCGATGTCCATCGCGTTGCCGCCCTGCAGCACGATCGCCGCGATCTCGTCGTTCATCGGCATCACCTGGTAGATGCCGGTGCGGCCCTTGTAGCCCTCGGTACAGTCGTCGCAGCCGACCGCTTCGTACAACTGGATGCCGGCGGCGACCTCCGCCTCGGTGAAGCCCTCGGCCAGCAGGGCCTTCTCCGGCAACTGGACCGGGCGCTTGCAGTTGTTGCACAGGCGCCGCGCCAGGCGCTGGGCGATGACCAGGGTCACCGAACTGGTGATGTTGTAGGGCGCGATGCCCATGTTCATCAGGCGCGCGATGGTCTGCGGCGCGTCGTTGGTGTGCAGGGTGGACAACACCATGTGGCCGGTCTGCGCGGCCTTGATCGCGATCTCGGCGGTCTCCAGGTCGCGGATTTCGCCGACCATGATGATGTCCGGGTCCTGGCGCAGGAACGACCGCAGCGCCGCGGCGAAGGTCATGCCGCGCTTGTTGTTCTGCTGCACCTGGTTGACCCCGGGCAGGCGGATTTCGACCGGATCCTCGGCGGTGGAGATGTTGCGGGTGTCGTCGTTGAGGATGCCCAGCGCGGTGTACAGCGACACCGTCTTGCCGGAGCCGGTGGGGCCGGTGACCAGGACCATGCCGTACGGTTTGTGGATCGCATCCAGGAACAGCTTCTGCTGCTCCGGCTCGTAGCCGAGCTTGTCGATGCCCAGCTTGGCCGCGCTGCCGTCGAGGATACGCAGCACGATCTTCTCGCCGAACAGCGTCGGCAGCGTGCTGACGCGGAAGTCGATCTGCTTGTTCTTGGACAGGTTGAGCTTGATGCGGCCGTCCTGCGGGACCCGCTTCTCGGCGATGTCCAGCTGCGCCATCACCTTCAGGCGCGCGGCGATGCGCTGGTTGAGCTTGACCGGCGCCTTGGCCACGCTCTTGAGCAGGCCGTCGATGCGCAGGCGCACCCGGTAATCGTCCTCGTAGGGCTCGAAGTGAATATCGGACGCGCCGCGGCGGATCGCATCGACCAGCACCTTGTTCACGAACTTGACGACCGGGGTGTCCTCGCCCTTGGCGTCGATGCCGGTGTCGCCGCTGCTGCCCATGTCCTCGTCGCCGCCGCCGACATCGAGGTTGTCCATCCCCTCGTCGTCGCCCAGCGCGTTGCCGAGCGAGTCGTTGCTGGCCTGCCACTGCTCCAGGGTCCGGCGGATCTGGTCCTCGTCGACCAGGATCGGCTCCACCGTCAGGTTGGTGTGGAACTTGATGTCGTCCAGCGCCCGGGTCTGGGTCGGGTTGCTGATGCCGACGAACAGGCGGCCGCCGCGCTTGAACAACGGCAGCACCTGGTACTTCTGCAGCAGTTCCTCGCTGACCAGCTTCATGGCGTTCTGGCTGGCGTCGAAAACCGAGACATCCATCAACGGCATGCCGAACTCCACCGCATTGGCGGCGGCCAACTGCGCGGCGGTGACCAGCTTCTTCTCGGAGAACCACTGCGGCAGCGGTACCTTGGCCTCGCCCGCCTGGGCCATCGCGGCCCGCGCCGCGGCTTCGTCCAGCGCACCGTCCTGCACGAGACGGCGGGCGATACCGGTGATGCCGACAAGGTTGGCCGATACAGCTGCGTTCATGTCCGAAGTCTCCGTATATAACGGCAAAGATACTGCATATCCGGCAAGATGCATCTACCGCCACCGCTTCGGGTGACATGAATCCCGCGGCGACTAGGACTAACATAGGGCGTGGGGAAACGGGAACGATCAGTGGACAGAATCAGCATTATCCTGCCGGCGAAGAACGAGGTCGCGGGCTTGGCGCGCACCCTGCCAAAGCTGCGCGACTGCCTGCCAGGGGCAGAGATCATCGTCGTCGATGACGGTTCCACCGACGCAACTGCGCAGGTCGCTCGAGATCATGGGGTGCGTGTACTCGGCAGCCCCTATTCAATGGGCAATGGCGCCGCAATCAAACGTGGCGCTCGCGCAGCAAGCGGCGACATCCTGGTATTCATGGATGCGGACGGACAGCACGACCCTCAGGACATCCCAAAGCTCCTGGCGATGCTCGATGCGGGCTACGACATGGTCGTTGGGGCACGTGACCGTAGCGGACAGGCCAGTATTCACCGCGGCTTCGCCAACCGTTTTTACAACTGGCTGGCGAGTCGCATGACAGGCTTCCACGTCAAGGATCTCACCTCCGGCTTTCGCGCCGTCCGCGCGGAACGATTTCGAGAGTTCCTGCACCTCCTCCCCAATGGCTTCAGCTATCCCACCACAAGCACCATGGCCTTCTTCCGAAGTGCCTATCCCGTTGCGTATGTTCCTATTCCGGTAGCAAAGCGCGTCGGAACCGCAAGCCATATCCGCCCACTGAAAGACGGCATCCGTTTTCTGCTCATCATTTTCAAGATCGCAACGCTGTACTCGCCGCTGAAATTGTTCGTTCCTGTCTCCATTGCGTTTTTCATCACAGGACTGGCCTACTACGGCTACACATTCGCGACGATGCACCGCTTCACCAATATGAGCACACTATTGTTCAGTGCCGCCGTGATCGTTTTTCTGATCGGCCTGATCTCAGAGCAAATTACCAACTTAACCTACCGCCGCGATCATTGATGCCCACAAAAAAGCAGCCATGAGCTATTCGACCTCGCTTGGCATTTTCGCCCCGGAAGCGGGATGGACCCCACCCATCCGCTATTTGCTTCGGAGAGCGAGGGTCCTTGAGATCGCAAAGCACCTGCCGCGAGGAAACCTGCTCGAGGTGGGATGCGGGGCCGGCGCTCTGCTATGCGACTTCGACCGACTTGGGTTTCAGACGACTGGATTGGAGAATTCAGAATCAGCACTTGCGATGGCGAGAACCCTTGCCGAACTCGACCAAGGGCGACATACGATAGAAGAAGTCGCCAACGAGAACTGGAGCGAAAAATTCGTCGTCGTCTGCGCTTTCGACGTACTTGAACACATTGAGCACGATGGTGCGGCCATAGAAGAATGGAAACGCTGGCTCGCACCTGGCGGCACCATGGTCTTGTCTGTACCAGCGCATCCACAGCGCTGGGGCGCCGGCGATGAATGGGCAGGTCATTGGCGCAGGTACGATCGCGACGGCCTCATGCGACTGCTCGAAGCGCAGGACCTCGATTGCGTGCATTTCGAGTGCTACGGCTTCCCTGCTGCAAACCTGACTGAATGGGCTGGGGAGTTTAGGTATCGGAGAATGATCGAGGAGCGCGGCAATCTGTCAAAACTGGCAGCCACCCATGCCAGCGGAATCGATCGGCGCGATTATTCACGCCTGGCTACGCTAATTGCGTCAGTGCCCGGCCGCCTCGGCTTGCGCGCAGCAGTGGCGATGCAGTCGCTTGCGCGTAATACGGACTGGGGCAGCGGCTATCTGGTCGCCGCCAGGAAGCGATGAAATCCCTATGGCGCTGGACATCGAGGCTGCTGGCGGTGGCGCTGGCACTGTATGTGCTGTGGTTTGCGACAGCAAATCTTGACATTCGGGAAATCGGCCAAGCCCTATCAAACCAGGAAGTCGTCAGTGGCGTCCTTGCCGCCACCATCTGCTATTGCCTGATCTACCCACTGACAGGCTTTGCATGGAAGCAGTTACTGGCAAGACAAAGCCAAACATATCCAGCAGTTCTGCTCACCAGAATCATCGGCTTGACGCAGCTGGCCAAGTACGTGCCCGGCAATATCGCTCAACACGCCTCGCGCGCCGTATTGGCCATGAGGGCAGGCGTGACCACCAAGGGCTATGTTGCAAGTGCCGGCCAAGAAGCACTTCTTACCGTGGCAGCGAGCCTGTGCGTGGGCAGTGCTGCGCTGGCGATATCGCCGAGCGGGGTGCAGGCACTGGACTCACATGGCCATATCCGGACTCTCTACGCGCTGACATGTGCGGCCTTTCTAGGCGCAGCCCTGCTTTGTCTCGACCTTCCAGCATCATCGCTTGAGCGAAGCAATCGGCTGATAATCAGAATGCTTGGAAGGATGGGAGGCCTCCCAGGGCCAACCGCTGCCTTGACCGCTCTGTCAGCCTACGCCGTCAACTTTCTTGCCGTCGGAATCGGAATATGGCTGTTGTCCCAGACTCTGGGAGCGGATGTTGACCTTGCCATGGCGACCGCAGCCTTCGCGCTTTCCTGGACCCTTGGTTTCCTTGCTCCCGGCGCGCCAGCAGGACTCGGCGCACGCGAAGGTATCATGCTGTTGATCCTGGAGAGCCAGCACAATCATGAAAAGATTCTTTTGCTTGTACTCCTGACCAGGGTTGCCAGCATATTGGGAGACCTCCTTGTCTTCCTGCTATCCCTGGCCACACATTGTTCCGCCCGCAAGGAGAACCGCTTCCAGTGAAATCTTCCGGCACCTCAAACGAAGGCGCCGCGTCATCTGGCACCGGCAATACTCGGCAGAGACTTGTTGTCGGCGGCGTCGCGCTTCGTGGCAGCGGCTATCCCAATGCATGGAACACACTACGCATTCTTAGAAAAGCCGGCATAGACATCGTTGACTTATGCCATTGGCTCCCGGAAGACTTTCATCTGTGGAAACTGACGCGACTTCCACCCTGGCGAGCAGCCATCGCCCTAGGTAGACTCGCGATTCTGAACGTGACATCGGCTATCAAGATCTTGCTGGGTACGCGGCGCAATGACCTGGTCTACATTCCCTATCCGGGAGCATTCCTACTATGGATGCTCTCATGGGTACCGAAGCGCCTGCGGCCGTCATGCCTATGTGATGCCTACATCACCATATGGGACACGCTTTACCAGGATCGCGGACTGGGCGGAAAAGCAGGAGGTCGGCTGTCGAACCTGGTGCTTCGGTTCGAATCACGCGCCCTGAGATGCGCCAACGGACTCATTGTTGACACCAACAAGAATGCCGACCATATCGCAGCGACGTTCGGCGTAGACCGCACACGCATCCATGCGCTCCCGCTCGCCATGGACGAGATATCCACGTCCAGCACCGTCGTCAGGCCACAGACAGCACCTCACGCTACCCGGGTCATCTTTTTCGGCACGTTCGTCCCGCTGCAGGGCACGACCAAGATCGCACAGACGATCGCCTTACTGCGCGACCGTAACGACATAGAATTCGTACTGATCGGGGACGGGCAAGCCGCATCCGAAGCACAACCCTATCTGATCCAAAATCCAAACGTCACGTGGATACGCGAATGGCTGTCAACTGAAAAGCTGATGCGACTGATCGAGAATTCAGACATTTGTCTCGGCGTCTTTGGTGGACAGGGGAAGTCCGCCCGCGTACTCCCCTTTAAAATCTACATCGCGCTAGCCGCCGGCAAGCCCATTATCACGCAACGAGATCATGGCTTACCCGATTCCGCCCCCCCTATTCCCGCGCTTTTCACATCGGACACACCGGAAGAGATCGTCGCAGGCCTGAAAACGCTGGCCGCCGATGTGACACTGCGCTCTTCATTGGCGGACGCAGGCCGAATGTACTACCTAAAGCATCTCGGACCATCGCAAATCGCCCTGCGTTGGCAGGACTTGATGCAATCCCAGGCACACACCAACGTATAGCAAAAGGCCGATTCTTTAGCCACGTTAACAGCCAGGTTATCGCCCGCCTTTACTGTGTGACCAGGGCATTTTCCCTGGCGATACATGGGGCTAGAAGTCTCGCCTCTTCGACACGTCCTTGCTCGACAAGCGATGCGATGAGATGCTCGTCGTAAGCAAGATCTTTTTTTATCCGAACAGCGGCGCAGTACTCTCTCGATGCAAGGCGGGGATCGTGCAGGACGCGACCCGCGTAATCGGCATACAACAAGTGAGCATCCAGAAGGCCTGGCTGCCTGCGCACATAAATCTCGCTTATCGTCTTCAAAAGTTGATCTGATACCGGTGTCCCATCCATGCGCTCACTATGCAATGCATAGAAGGCACTGAATTCCTGCGGCCCCAGTGGCCTTGTCTCGAATTTCTGCACAATCCTGGCTTGCCACTCTGGATTAACTGGTCTGCCAGCCTTCGCATTGATCAATATCATGGCCTGCTCAGGCAATGGTGAGGACCGAGGCAGGGCAGATGCTCTCGCCAGTTCCGCCATGGCCAACGTGTAGTTGACGGAATCGACTTCACCGCCAGAGCGCTCCATATAGATACTGGCCAGCTCATATGACGCACGCGAGGAATTCTTGTTGTCGATCACCGCAGAGTTCGCAAAAAGCGCCGGATTTCCCCACACCGAGCTCCGCAAGAAGGTGGCAAACGCAAGTCCGACGATGCACGCGCCAACAAGCACGACTGCGACAGTCTGCTTGCGGCTGCTGATCAGACAACGCACCAACTCTGCCGCCACCAACAATGGCCCAAGCAGTGCAAGATAGTTTCGATGCTCAAACACGAGCTCCAACGCCAAAGGCGCGCTGGTTATGAGATGCGACGCGAAAAAAAAACCTACACCCAAACTCACCAACGGCATCTTTCGACGCGCCAGAACGCCGACCAAGACCACACCACCCAAGAACACCAACCCGATAAACGTCGTAGGAGGCTGAAAGATGCCGTGCGAAGGAGCAACGTCGTCGTGATAGAAAGTCAAGTTCCCGGGAGAAGGCCAGACCATCCAATAGATATATTCGGGAAGAACACGAAATTGCGTCATCACCCGTTCCCACATGGTGAAATCGCGCATCGCGAACTGCCCGGAAATGCGTGGCAACAGGAAACCAAAGAAAACCACAGCACCCACAGCGAAAATCGAACCATAGGCGCCCCTTATGATCTTTCTCAGACGGTAATTCTGTGCATCAAACCGCATCAGAGCCAATTCGATGACAAAAGCGTAGACCGGCATCTGAGCGGCATTTTCTTTCGATAAAATCCCAAACACAAGAAACACAGAACACAGCATAAACATAACACCGCCGCGCTCCCCTGCCACCTGGCGGGTGCGCGCTGAAACATATGCGATCAGAGATAAAAGAAGAAAGAGGTTCCCCAGCAACTCCATTCTTTGCACAACATAAAGAACCGCGGAGACCTGCAAGGGGTGCAAGCCCCAGGAAAACGCCACCAAAATACTGGCGACCGCTTGATTCCGACTTGACTCGGTCGGCCACGCGAGCGCGACGAGGCGTCGAAGGAGCAATCCCACCAGCACGATATTGATAGCGTGAAGTAATAGATTCCCTTCCTTGTAGGCACCGGGATCCATACCGTGCATCCAATAGCCGAGCGCAAGACTCAAGGTAGCGACGGGCCGCCCGATTGGGCCTCCATAGGCATGCGCAGCCTCCCACAATCCATGGAGCGTCACGGCCTTGAGCATGATGGATTTGTTTTCGACGACCGCCTGGTAATCGTCGAACAAGAACCCTCCCGACAGCCCTGGCAGAAACACAACACATGCCAAGATGGCGGCCAAGCTCAGCATGGACAAGAAGTACAGGCGCTTCATCGTTTGGCCCGAATCAAAATAGAGAATCCACTCAGTCAGCCTTGCATTCCACCGGAATATATTTCTGCCGCGCCGAACTACTGCATATCCACCCGCCTTCCGCCGAGCGGTCCCAACGCATTTCCTTATCCTGAATATCAGACCCGCCATTCATCTTGCACACGATAGCGCGCGTTATCCCGTCTGCAGGTGCACTTACCGTGATCGCGTTGCAGCGCACGCTGCTCGCCTGAAGACTCACCCCCTGGGCGCTATATTCATCCACTCCAGCGCCCCTCGCGACCAGCGATTCGTACGCAGCTTTCCCAATTGTAATTTCGCGCAAAGCGGCAACCGCCTGTGCTTTTGCCAAATAGTCCATGTAAATAGGCAACGCGATGGCGGACAGGACTGCAATGATGGCCACAACAACCATCAACTCTATCAATGTAAAACCATGCACCGTACGTCGCTGCATACTCTCCCCCAGTACGCTCATAGGTGGCCGTCACCAGTCATCACTAGAACCGCAGCGAAAAAAAAAGCCCCGATGTCCGGGGCTTTTTTTGTACAGCAGACGCGAATCAGCTGCAGCCGGTCGGCTTGTACTTGGCGTCGACCGACGAGCTGCAAGCCCAGGTACCGGTGCTGGCAGTACGGGTCAGAGTAACGTTCTTGCCAGCGATCTTGGCCGCATTGCCCTTCAGAGTACAGGCAATCGTGGTATCGGTCACAGCGATGCTGCAACGGGTCGTGCTCGAGGCCAAACCGATCTGAGCCGGCGTGCTGAGGGTGCTGCCCTCGTTCTTCTTCACCTCGAACTGGGTCTTGCCCGGGGTGATTTCCGCCAGACCGGCGGTGGCCTGCGACTTGGCGACATAGTCCTGATACATCGGCAGCGCGATGGCGGCCAGGATGGCGATGATCGCGACCACGATCATCAGTTCGATCAGGGTAAAGCCCTGCTGCTTCTTCATTGTGAACCCCTAGAGATGGAATGAGGTGGTGGTAGGCACTCGCCCGCGGATCCTACTCCCCGAGCGCCGCGGCGAAGCGCCACGTGCGAGGTGATAGAAGCAGACGGCGTGCCAACTTCTGACGCCGCCCTGCTCCATGCCTCGTGGCGCATCATGCCCTAGCAGGCAAGGCAAGAGGCAGATAAATCGGAGATTTGCGACAGAATGGGCCATCTGTCGAATTTTGGCAAAAAGTGACGCTGGAGGTCACATCGATGGACAGGGAACCTTGCCGACGCGGCCCCTACGGGTGTCAGACGCCCAGGAAACCGATACCATGCTTGGCATGTCCGCCCGGGGATGGCCGGACGGGGGAGACGACCTGATGTCCGCAACTCGCAGCGCAGTCAAGAAAGAGCCGGTCGCGCGCAATACCAGCCAACAGTTGCCCTTCGTCTGGGAGGGCACCGACAAGCGCGGCATCAAGATGAAGGGCGAGCAGATCGCCAAGAACGCCAATCTGTTGCGCGCAGAACTGCGCCGCCAGGGCATCACCCCGTCGGTGGTCAAACCCAAACCCAAGCCGCTGTTCGGCGCGGCGGGCAAAAAGATCACCCCGAAGGACATCGCCTTCTTCAGTCGCCAAATGGCGACGATGATGAAGTCAGGCGTCCCGATCGTGGGTTCGCTGGAAATCATCGCCAGCGGGCACAAGAACCCGCGCATGAAGAAGATGGTCGACCAGATCCGCACCGACATCGAGGGCGGCTCCTCGCTCTACGAGGCGGTCAGCAAGCATCCGGTGCAGTTCGACGAGCTGTACCGCAATCTGGTCAAGGCCGGCGAAGGCGCCGGCGTGCTCGAGACGGTGCTGGAGACGGTTGCGACTTATAAGGAGAACATCGAGGCACTGAAGGGCAAGATCAAGAAGGCCTTGTTCTACCCGGCCATGGTAATGGCGGTTGCCCTGATCGTTACCTCGATCCTGCTGGTCTGGGTCGTCCCGCAATTTGAAGACGTGTTCAAGGGCTTCGGCGCGGAACTGCCAGCCTTCACCCAGATGATCGTCGCGGCATCGCGCTTCATGGTGTCGTATTGGTGGATGCTGTTGCTCCTGCTGATCGGCACCATCGGCGGCTTCATCTTCGCCTACAAACGTTCGCCTGCGATGCAGCATGGGATGGACCGATTGGTGCTCAAGGTGCCGATTATCGGCCAGATCATGCACAACAGCTCGGTGGCGCGTTTCTCGCGCACTCTTGCAGTCACCTTCCGCGCCGGCGTGCCGCTGGTGGAGGCACTGGACATCGTCGCTGGCGCCACCGGCAACAGCGTCTACGAAACTGCCGTGCTGCGCATGCGCGACGACGTGGCGGTCGGCTACCCAGTCAACGTGGCGATGAAGCAGACAAATCTGTTCCCGCACATGGTCATCCAGATGACCGCGATCGGCGAAGAAGCCGGTGCGCTGGATGCGATGCTGTTCAAGGTGGCCGAGTACTTCGAGCAGGAAGTGAACAATGCGGTCGATGCCTTGAGCAGCCTGATCGAGCCCTTGATCATGGTGTTCATCGGCACCATCGTCGGCGGCATGGTCATCGGCATGTACCTGCCGATCTTCAAGCTGGCCTCCGTCGTTGGATAAGCATTAATGGCATTTCTCGATCAACACCCCGGCCTCGGCTTCCCGGCCGCGGCCGGACTTGGCCTGCTGGTGGGCAGCTTCCTCAACGTGGTGATCCTGCGCATGCCCAAGCGCATGGAGTGGCAGTGGAAGCGCGATTCGCGCGAGATCCTGGAGCTGCCGGACATCTACGATCCGCCGCCGCCCGGCATCGTGGTGGAGCCGTCGCACTGCCCGCACTGCAAGCACAAGCTGGCCTGGTTCGAGAACATCCCGCTGTTCAGCTGGCTGGCGCTGCGCGGCAAATGCCGCTACTGCCATGCGCCGATTTCGCCGCAATACCCGCTGGTGGAACTGCTCACCAGCCTGCTGGTGGTCGCCAGCGTGTGGCGCTTCGGCTTCGGCTGGCAGGGTTTCGGCGCGATCGTGTTCAGCTGTTTCCTGGTGGCGCTGTCCGGCATCGACCTGCGTACCCGTCTGCTGCCGGACCAGTTGACGCTGCCACTGATGTGGCTCGGCCTGATCGGCAGCATGGACAACCTGTACATGCCGGCCAAACCCGCTCTGCTCGGCGCGGCGGTCGGCTATTTCTCGCTGTGGTCGGTGTGGTGGCTGTTCAAGCAGATCACCGGCAAGGAAGGCATGGGCCATGGCGATTTCAAGCTGCTGGCCGCGATCGGCGCGTGGTGCGGCCTGAAGGGCATCCTGCCCACCATCCTGATCTCGTCGCTGGTCGGTGCGATCCTGGGTTCGCTGTGGCTGGCGGCCAAGGGCCGCGACCGCGCCACGCCGATCCCGTTCGGCCCCTACCTGGCGATCGCCGGCTGGATCACCTTCTTCTGGGGCACGGAGATCGTGGAGACCTACATGCGCTGGTCGGGACTGCGCTGACGGAGCCTGCGGCTTGACTGATTTCGTCGTCGGCCTGACCGGAGGCGTGGCCTCCGGCAAGAGCGAACTGAGCCGCCGCTTCGAGGCCAAGGGTGTCGTCGTCGCCGATGCCGACCTCGCCGCTCGCGCAGTCGTCGCGCCGGGCCATCCGGCGCTGGCGCAGATCGTGGCGCGCTTCGGGCCGCAGATCCTGCAGGACGATGGGCGGCTCGACCGCGCCACCTTGCGCCAGCGCATCTTCGAGGACGCGACGGCGCGCCGCGACCTGGAAGCGATCACCCATCCCGCCATCCGCAAGTTACTGCAGGAACAGTGCCGCGAGGCCGCAGGACCGTATGCGATCGCGGCCATTCCCCTGCTGACCGAGGTCGGCGCACGCGCCGCCTATCCCTGGCTCGACCGGATCCTGGTGATCGACGCCCCCGAGGCGCTGCAGCATGCGCGCCTGATGCAGCGCGACGGCATCACCGCCGACCTGGCGCAACGCATGCTGGCGGCGCAAGCGACCCGCGCCGCGCGCCTGGCCATTGCCGACGACGTGGTGGTCAACGACGGCGCCGCCGCCGAACTGCAGGAAGCGGTGGATCGGCTGGATCGGCAGTACCGCGACCTGGCCACAGCAAAGTCTTCGCTGTAGAAAAGCGTTTATTCCGCCATCAAGGATCAGAAGCGACCCGCACTGACTGGAATAGCCTGGTCGCGGCTGAAGCCGCTCCTACCGCGGGGAGAGGACGGCCTGCCGCCAGCCTCAAGCCGGCTTGAACCACAGCGTCGCCACCACGCCCTTGGTCGCGCCCGGACGCACGTTGACCTGCCAGCCGTAGAGGTCGCAGAGCCGACTGACGATCGACAGACCGATGCCGCCGCCCTGGGAATGACCGGCATGGGTGCCGCGGTAGCCGCGCTGGAACAGCTTGGCCGCGTCCTCCTCGCTCAGGCCCGGGCCGGAGTCGATCACCTGCACCGCATCGCTCAGCACCCGCACCACTACCTGCCCTTCCTGGGTGTACTTGACCGCATTGCCGATCAGATTGCCCAGCGCCACCGACAACGCCGCTTCCGGTGCATCGATGGTCAGGTTGCGCTCGCCTTCCAGCAGCAGTTGCAGCGGCTTGCCGCCCAACTGCGCGCGATGCGATTCGATCAACTGCTCGGCGACCTTGGCGACGTTGCTGTGGCCCTGCCCGCGCTCGTTGCGCGACAGCAGCAGCAGCGACCCGATCAGGTCGCTGCACTGCTGTTCGGCACGCTGGATGCGCTGCAGGCGCTGCAGCACCTTCTCGTCGAGATTGGGCCGGGTCAGCAGCAGCTCGGTGGCGCCGCGAATCACTGCCAACGGCGTGCGCAGCTCATGGCTGACGTCGGCGTTGAACTCGCGGTCGCGCTGCACCACTTCGGTGAGGCGCGCCGAGTAGTCGTCCAGCGCCTCGGCCAGCTGGCCGACCTCGTCGTCGGGGAAGTGCGGCGCCAACGGCTTGGGATCGCTGCTGCCGCGATAGGCGCGCAGACGCGCGGCCAGGTCAGACACCGGCCGCATCACCCGCGACGCCGACCACCAGCCGATCACCAGCGACAACGCACTGAACACCAGCACCGACAGGATCAGGGTGCGCTTGAGCTGGACCTCGCCCTGCATGGTCTGGGTCAGGTCGTAGGCCATGAAGAACCACGCGTCCGGGGTTTTGCGGACGCCGACCTTGTAGGCGAACGCTTTGCCGTCGGCGTCGGTACCCGACATCATGTGGATGCCGTCGCTCAGACGCTCCCATTCCGGGAAATCGCGACGCAGGCCATCCAGCTTGTCGGGGCGGTAGACGAAGCCCTTCATCTGCTGGACCGGGATCGCCAGGTTGCGCCCACCGCTGGCCACGTAGCTGCGCCAGGACGCTTCCAGGTTGCGGTTCATCACGTCCTCGACCAGCTGGTTCTCCACGCGCGCGCGCGCCCAGTTGGTGGCGAACGCGAACAGCGCGGTCAAGCCGAAGCCCAACAGCACGAACGAGAGGATGATGCGGCTGCGGAGACGGCGGCGGTAGCGCCCGCGCCGCCGCACGACCCGCGGCAACACCGGCGCTTCAGGCATCGGGCGCGGCGATGCGGTAGCCGATGCCGTGGCGGGTCTGGATCATCGGCACGTCGAACGGCTTGTCCACCACCGCGCGCAGGCCGTGGATATGCACGCGCAGCGAATCGGAGTCGGGCAATTCCTCGCCCCACACGCGGGTCTCCAGCTCCTGCCGGGTCACCACCGCCGGAGCGGCCTCCATCAGCGCCTGCAGGATCTTCAGCGCGGTGGGATTGAGCTGCAGCAGCTTGCCCTGGCGGCGCACCTCCAGCGTATCCAGGTTGTATTCCAGGTCGCCGGTCTCCAGCACCCGGGTGTGCACGCCCTTGCCGCGACGCGACAGCGCGTTGAGCCGCACTTCCACTTCCTGCAGCGCGAACGGCTTGATCAGATAGTCGTCGGCGCCGGAATCGAATCCGGCAAGCTTGTTGTCCAGCGAGTCGCGCGCCGTCAGCATCAGCACCGGGGTCTGCTTGCGCGCCTCGTTGCGCAGCTTGCGGCAGACTTCGATGCCGTCCATGCCCGGCAGGTTGAGGTCGAGCACGATCGCATCGAACTCGTGCACCACCGCCAGGTGCAGGCCAGTGACGCCATCGGCGGCGAAATCGACGGTGTGGCCGCGATCCTCGAGGTAGTCGCCCAGATTGGCAGCGATGTCGCTGTTGTCTTCGATCACTAGAATTCGCACCAACATTTACCCCGTCAGTCGTACTTGCCAGTTGGATTGCGCCGCATCAGTTCCTGCGCATCCTCGTTGTCGCGGCGGCGTTCCGCCACGGTCCTGCATTGCGTGGTCGTGCGCAGCGAGCCTGTCACGGCCTCGCGCCTGCACACCATCCGGCTGTCCGCTGCCGCTTTGGTCAGCAACGTATTCACCGTTTCCTGATCGTTGAACAATGCGACCTTCTGCTCTTCCTTCAAGGTCTCCACGTCCTGGTGGGCGTCGAGTATCGCAGCCATTCGCGCCAATGCAGCTTCGACCTTGCCGCGATCGTCAGCATTGATTTCGGAATAGGTCTTACCATCGTTCAATTGCTGCCGAATTGTACTGAGTTGCTGCGCGAACGCTTTCTTCACGTTCATGGGCGCCTCACCTTTGGGCGCCGCCATCGCCGTGCATGCCAGGAGCATGCCCAGCACCAATGCCATCGACCGTTTCATCCCCTTCCCCCGCAGTTGAACGCGCCTGGCAATGTAGCCCCCGCGCAAACACCGCCGCAAGCAGTAGACGGGCTGGGTCAGGTAGGTGCTCGCCAACAAAAAGACCCAGGCAGCGGGGCTGCCTGGGCCGAAAAAGTTCTATCCCGATTACCGTTCCTGCTGAGGAGGGCAGAGCTGCGGTTCGACGAAGCTTACGCAGGGCGGAATTAAACCGGTGTTAAGCCAGAACCCTTAGCCACAGATTCCGCTAACCCGCTGATTTCTTTCGCTTCAGGCAAGCTTCGAGGTGTTCGATGACCTTGCCGGCGATGTCCAGTCCGCAGACCGTCTCGATGCCTTCCAGGCCCGGGGTGGAGTTGACCTCCAGCACCAGCGGGCCACGCCGTGAGCGGATCAGGTCGACGCCGGCCACGCCCAGGCCCAGCGCCTTGGCCGAGCGGACCGCCACCTCCTGTTCGCCGCGGCTGGCCGTGGTGCGCTCGGCGGTGCCGCCCAGGTGCAGGTTGGAGCGGAAGTCGCCCTCCGGCGCGGTGCGGCGCATCGCCGCCACCACCTGGTTGCCGACCACGAAGCAACGCAGGTCGGCGCCCTCGGCCTCACCGATGAATTCCTGCACCAGGAAGTTGGCATATAGCCCGCGCAGTGCCTCCACCACGCCGCGCGAGGCGCTGGCCTTCTCGGTCAGGATCACCCCGGTGCCCTGGGTCCCTTCGTTCAACTTCACCACATGCGGTGGCGGGCCGAGCATGGACAGCAGGTCGCCGGTGTCGTCCGGGTTGTCGCCGAACACGGTCATCGGCATGTCGATGCCCTTGGCCGCCAGCAGCTGGTGTGCACGCAACTTGTCACGGGCGCGCAGGATGGCGTCGGAGGGGTTGGGCGTACAGACGCCCATCATCTCCAGTTGCCGCAGCACCGCGGTGCCGTAGCGGGTGACCGAGTTGCCGATGCGCGGGATCACCGCGTCGTAGCCGGTGATCGGCTTGCCCTTGTAATGCATGGTGAAGGCGCCGGCGGCGATGCGCATGTAGCAGCGCAACGGGTCCAGCACCCGCACCGTGTGCCCGCGTTCGCGGCCGGCCTCGACCAGGCGCCGGGTCGAGTACAGCTTGGTGTTGCGGGACAGGATGGCGAGCTTCATCGAGGGCGGCGGCGGTGGCAGGCCCGGCATCATACGTCGCGTCACCGGCACTGCGATGCCGCGCGTCGTCGCAGCCGCCGCCGGCGCGGCAAGGCCGAGTATGCGAGGTGATCGCCATCACCCACGGTCCGCGCGCTGTCCCACAGCCGACATCGGACCGCCCCGAAACGTTCACAAAACCGTTGCATCGTGGCGGGCGGGCCGCGTCTAGGCCCGGTATACCGGCTGCCCGCGCCCCGCGCGGCAGGTCCGGCACGTCTCCCCCTCATGATTGGTGACTTTCGATGACCCCCACTTCCAGATCCTTGCGCCCGCACGCGCTGGTGCTTGCCGTTGCGTCCGCCCTGCCGGCCTTCGCCGCGCTGGCCGAGACCGCGCCGGCCGCCGCCACCGCAACCGCCGATGCGGCGGCCAGCGCGAGCGGCAACGATGCCACGATGCTCGACGCGATCACCGTCGTGTCCAGCGGCACCACCCGCCAGGTGCAGCGCATCACCCGTGAGGACATCGGAATCGCCGCTCCCGGCACCAGCGCGCTGAAGGTGCTGGACAAGCTGCCGGGCGTGCAGTTCCAGTCGGCCGACCCGTTCGGCGCCTACGAATGGTCCACCGCGATCAGCCTGCACGGCTTCGACCAGAGCCGGCTCGGCTTCACCCTGGACGGCGTGCCGCTGGGCAACATGAGCTACAGCGTCAGCGACGGCCTGCAGGTGACCCGCGCGATCATTTCCGAGAACGTGGCCTCGGTGGAACTGGCGCAGGGCGCCGGCGGCCTGGGCACGCCGTCGAGCAGCAACCTCGGCGGCACCGTGCGTTACTACTCCGCCGATCCGGATGCCGACGCCGGCATCCGTTTCAGCCAGACCCTCGGTTCCGACAGCACCCGCCGCACCTACCTGCGCGGCGACACCGGCGACATCCACGGCTTCTCGCTGTACACCTCGCTGGTGCATGGCGAAATGGACAAGTGGAAGGGCTACGGCAACAACGAGTACAACCAGGCCAACGCCAAGGCGCTATACCAGTGGGGCGACGGCAACCGGGTCAGCCTGTACCTGGACAGCTCGCACCGCAAGGAATACGACATCATGGACCTGTCGCTGACCTCGCAGCGGGTCCTCGGCTGGGATTGGGACTACCTGATGCCGGACTGGAACAGCGCGGTGCAGATCGCCAACGCGCTCAACGGCAAGGGCAGCTACCCGGCCAGCCTCAACGGCCTGCCCGCCGACTACGGCAAGGCCGATGCGTCCTATTACTCCGGCGCCGGCCTGCGCCGCGACAACCTGGCCGCGCTCAGCGGCACGTTCAACCTCGGCGGCAGCGCCACGCTGAACCTGACCGGCTACTACCACGACAACAACGGCGAAGGCCAGTGGACCACGCCGTACGCGGCGTCCTCGGCCAGCGTGCCGCTGTCGATGCGCACCACCGACTACCGCCTGAACCGCCATGGCGTCACCGGCTCGCTGAACTTCACCGTGGCCGGCAACGAGATCGAGATCGGCGGCTGGTACCAGAACGCCAAGACCGTGCAGGAGCGCAACTACTTCCTGCTCGACGGCCCGTTCACCGATCTGTACTACTTCAACAAGAACGGCACCCTGTTCGCGCGTGGTTTCGCCCAGCACTACGACACCGACACCACCATGGTCTACGCGCAGGACACGCTGCGCCTGATGGACGAGCGCCTGACCCTGAACTTCGGCGCCAAGAAGCTGATCGTCGACACCACCGCGCAGTCGCAGGTGCCGTCCGCGTCCAACGCCGCCGGCGAGATCAAGGCCGACTCCGACCTGCTGCCGCAGGTGGGCGCCAACTTCAAGATCGACGAGCACCAGGAGGTCTACGCCTCCTACAACAAGAACATGGCCGGCTTCGGCTTCACCCCGTTCCAGGAATCGCAGGCCGCGTTCAACGCGATCAAGGGCTCGCTGGAGCCGGAGACCGCGCAGACCTACGAACTGGGCTACCGCGTGCGCGGCGGCGGCGTGGAAGCGTCGCTGGCGCTGTACCACACCACCTTCGACGACCGCCTGCTGGTGACCTCGCCGTGCAGCGCGATCCAGACCTGCTCGGCCACGCTCAACAACGTCGGCTCGGTGCGCAGCCAGGGCGCCGACCTGGCGGTAATCTGGCGCCCGATCGAACAACTGCGCTGGCTGAACTCGCTGTCCTACGACGACTCCACCTACCAGGACGACTACCTCAACGGCGGCGTGGTGGCGACCTCCGGCAAGCGCGTGGTCGGCATCCCCGAGTGGATGTTCTCCAGCAGCCTGGCCTACGAGAACGCCGGCTGGCACGCCTCGCTGGACGGCAAGTACACCGGCCGCCGCTACATCAGCTACCTCAACGACTCGTCGGTGCCCAGCTACTGGCGCTTCGACCTGAGCGCCGGCTACGACTTCGGCCAGGTCGGCATGTTCCAGAACCTGGGGCTGAGCGCGAACGTCACCAACCTGTTCGACAAGCGCTACTTCGCCACCGTCGGCACCAACGGCTACGTCGTCTCCGACCCCAACGGCTACAACCAGACGCTGATGGCCGGCGCGCCGCGCCAGTTCTTCGTCACCTTCAGCGGCAAGTTCTGAGCCGAGGCGACACCGCCAGGGAAGGCACCCTGCGCCGCCGCTGCACTTGCAGCGGCGGCGTTTGTTTTTGGGGTCATTGAAACGTGCGGAGTGCTGTAGATGAGCCGGCGCGGAACAGAACTGGTGTATCCCGTGACACGCGCGCGAAGCGGTCGCGGCTGAAGCCGCTCCTACGATAGCCGGATGACCCGTAGGAGCGGCTTCAGCCGCGACCGGGCACCGCCACCAGCAACCACGTCCCGCGCTGAAAGGCGGCGACCGCTACGCGCCGACCGTGCGGCCGATCGCCGGATCGCTCATGCTGGGGCGGCCGGTTTCGATGTGTCCGGCCAGACGCCGACGCCATTGCGGCAGGGTCGCGCTGTCGATGGTCAGGTCGTACCAGTGGTGCTGCGCCTGCAGCGGCAGGCGAAGGACGATGCGATCGCCTGCGGCCAGCGTAAGCGTCTGCTCGGTGCCATCGCCGCGGTACCCGTCGTGCACGCGCAGCGTGCACGGCTGCGTGCCGGCATTGCCGAGCATCAGCAGCAGGCACTGCGCGGCCGCATCGTAGTCGGCCTCCGCCTGCAGCCCGGCATCGCCGATCCCGTCGCCATGGAACTCGCGCAGGAACCCGTTGGGCCCGTGCACGCGCACCGCGTAGCCGGCATCGGCGGCATCGCCGCGCCACGCGCGCGCATCCTGCAGCTCGCTGTCGGCGGCGAGCGTGTAGAACCAGGGCCCGGCCATGCCACCGTCGGCGTAGGCATTGAGCGCCACGCCAGCGTCGCCGCGATTGCGCATGCGCAACACCCGCGCATCCGCCTGCACCTGCAGCCGCACGTCGAAATCGTAGGGCAACGCCCGCGCCGGGCGCTGGCCAGGCTCCTGCACCGGCAGCGCCTGTTGCGCAGGACGCTGCGGCGGCGGCAGCGTCGCGGTGGCGTCGATGCGGGCGATGTAGTCGCGGGTGTCCGGCAACGCCACCGGCGCCGGATCGTGGCCGACGAAGTCCAGCGTGGAGGTCAGATCGCCGGCAACGGCGCGGCGCCAGGGATTGATGTTCGGCTCCATCACGCCGAAACGGCGCTCCAGGAAGCGCAACACCGAGGTGTGGTCGAACACCTGCGAGTTCACCCAGCCGCCGCGGCTCCACGGCGACACCACCAGCATCGGCACCCGCGGCCCCAGGCCGACCGGCACGCCGTGATAGTCCTCGCCATGCAGGTCCACGTTGCTGGCGCCCAGCTCCGGCCGGATCGCCGGCAGCGCCGGCGGCACGTGGTCGAAGAAGCCGTCGTTCTCATCGTAGTTGATCAGGAACACCGTCTTCGACCAGACCTCCGGCGAGGCCGCCAGCACCTCCAGCAAGCGCGCGCTCAAGGATTCGCCATAGGCCGGCGTCGCCTCGGGATGCTCGCTGAGCAGATACGGCGCCACGATCCACGACACCTGCGGCAGCGTGCCGGCGCGCACGTCGCGCGCGAACGCCGCCACCAGATGTTCGCCGCGCGAGGCCTTGGCGTTGTCGGCGGTGGAGCCCGGCACGATGGCGCGGCCGCGGCGGTACAGCGGCGAGGCGCGGTCCAGCTTGCGAAAGTTGGCGAAGTACGGATGGCTGTTGTCGCCGTAGTTGTCGAATTCCTGATAGACCTGCCAGCTGACGCCGGCCGCCTGCAGACGCTCGGAGTAAGTGCTCCAGGTGTAGCCGGGGAAGCGCGGATTGTCGCGCGCCATGTCCGCGGTCCAGTTGCCGTCGTCGCGGTTGTTCACCGCCTGCTCGCCGTCGTTGCCGACGCTCAGCCCGCTGGTGCCGGTGAACATGTACATGCGATTGGGGTTGGTCGGCCCGAACAGCGAGGCGTGGTAGCCGTCGCAGAGGGTGAAGGCGTCGGCCAGCGCGTAGTAGAACGGCAGATCCTCGCGCTGGAAGTGGCCCATGCTCATGGCGCTCTTCTGCGCGATCCAGGCGTCGTGGTGTTTCCAGGTCTCGTGCGAGCCCTTCCAGTCGTGGTTGAGATCCTTCATCCACTGCGCGCTGCTGGTCTGGCTGTTGAGCCGGAACGGCAGCACATAGCGATCGCTTCCCTTGCGCTCGGGCTGGTACCAGACCGGCTTGCCGCTGGGCAGCCGCAACGGCCGCGGATCGCCGTAGCCGCGCACTCCGCGCAGGCAGCCGAAGTAATGATCGAAGGACCGGTTCTCCTGCATCAGGATCACCACGTGCTGCACGTCCTGCACCGTACCGGTGACCCGCGCCGGCGGCACCGCCAGCGCACTGCGGATGACGCCGGGCAACAGCGGCATGGCCGCGCCGGCCCCCAGGGCCAGGGACGCGCGGGCGAGGAAACGACGACGGCTGTGTTCGACCACGGGAAGCAGGACCGGCAACGAGCAAACGCTCAGGCGTCGGCCAGCCTAGCGCTGGTCGATGAAGCGGGTTTGACAGTTGGCCAGCGGCTGTCGAACAGCCGGCGGTCGCGACGCGCCAGCGACCAGACACCGCGCATCGAGGACATGGCACCGCCTCGCCGCTCAGCATTGGTTCGACAAGACAATGCGAGAAAGGCGACATGACCACCCTGATCCTCGCCCGCCATGGGCATGTCGACTGGATTGCACCCGAGCGCTTCCGCGGGCGCGCGGAACTGCCGCTATCGAAGCTTGGTGAGCTGCAGGCCGCAGCGCTCGCGACGCGCGTCGCGCAAAGCTGGGCACCGGACGCGATCTACACCAGCCCGCTGTCGCGGTGCGTACGGACCGGTGCTGCGATCGCGCAGACGACCGGCGTGCCGGCCAAGATACTGGAGGACTTGTCCGACATCGACTACGGCCAGTGGCAGGGGCTGACGCACGACGAAGTAACCGCGCGCTGGCCCGAGAGCGCGCGCACCTGGTTTGCGATGCCCGACCTCGCACTCATTCCAGGAGGCGAAACGCTGGCGGACGTGCTGGTTCGCGCCATGAAGGTGCTGCACAACATCCTGCATCATCATAGTGGCCAGACCGTCGTCCTGGTCGGCCACGACAGCATCAACCGGGTGCTCCTCCTGCAATGCCTCGGGCTTCCGTTGGCGCGCTACTGGCGTATCAAGCAGGAGCCGTGCTGCGTGAATGAAATCGCGATCGAGGAAGGCAACTTCACCCTGCATCGCCTCAACGAAACCCATCACACGCTGGGGCTTCGCGTCTAGTGCAATCCAACGCCCTTGCTTTCGGCGTTGGAAGGCACTGCCGTGCAGGCAATCGCGGTCGCGATTCACGACGATCCCATTTGTCCTAGCTGCTTCGCCAGCGCCGCAGCCTCCGCGATGGCCTTCTCTCGAATGGCCGTCACGTCGCCGAGCGCCGTGCCTTCCGCACGCACCGCTCGCACGTCAGAAAGACCAATCAGGGACAGGATGGTTTTCAAGTAGGGCAACAGGTAATCGTAATTTGCGCCATCGCCGTGCGAATAGATGCCTCCGCTGGCGACCAGCGCGATCACCTGTTTCCCGGCTGGCAGAAGGCCTTGTGGCCCCTCTGGCGTGTAACGGAATGTCTTGCCGGCACACACCACATAGTCGAGCCATGCCTTGACCGAGGCGGGCAACGAAAAGTTGTACATCGACAAGCCCATGACGATGACGTCGGCCTGTTCCACCTCGCGGATCAGTGCATCGCAGAGCGCCGCGGCCGCGTCGTCCGCCTGTTCCGGCCGGCCGAGATACAGAGGAAGCATCTCCGGCTGCATCGCCGGCAGTGGCTCCTTGACCAGGTCGCGCTGCACCACCACGGTCGCTGGATGAGCAAGCAGGTGCGCTTGCACGTAGGCATGCACCATTGCACGGGAAATCGAGCCAGACACATTGATGCTGCTGTTGAGAACGAGAAGCCGCGTCATCGAGAAACTCCGTCAGGAAAGATGCGCTACGCTAACGAAGCTCGAAAACTTAAAAAACTGCTGCCAACCTGATGATGACCATCAAGATTCCAGATGGAGATGCGTTCTCGCTCGATCAACTGCGCATTTTCATCGCGGCAGCCGACCACGGAAGTTTTTCTGCTGCGGCACGCGCACTGGGCAAGGCGCAATCGTTGGTGAGCCACAGCATTCAACGCATGGAAGAGCAACTTGGCGTGACGCTTTTTGACCGAAGCGCCTACCGCCCTGCGATCACGAGCGCCGGCAGTGCCCTCCTGACGCGGGCGCGTCGCATCTGCGACGAGGTGAATGTGTTCCAAGCGCTGTCGAGAGACCTGGCGTCTGGCGCCGAGGCGGAAGTCAGGCTGGCCGTGGACACGTTGTTCCCGATGTGTGACCTCTACCGCGCCTTACGCGCGTTCAGCACTGCCTGGCCAGCCGTTTCGCCCAGCGTGCTCATGCACAACGCAGGCGAGGCGGCGGAAAAGGTGCTGGACCGACAGGCCAGCATCGGCTTGTTGGACGGGACGTCCGAGGTTCACCCGGAGCTGGAAGCGGTGACCGTGGCCACCGTGCCGATCATTACCGTGGCCTCGGCACATCATCCTTTGGCCGCGATCGCGAAGACCGTCGCAGCGGAAGACCTGAAGGACCATGTGCAAATCGCCCTGCTCGATCCAGCGGCGAGGTCCAGAACGGACATGTCCTTCCATTCGCCCAATGTCTGGCACATCGACGACCTGGGCGCCGCCTACGGCATGTTGCTCGCCGGACTGGGATGGGGAGGCATGCCACAGCACATGGTGATCAACGACCTGGCGGCGGAACGGCTCGTCGAATTGGCCTCCGCGACCTGGAAATCCGACCAGACGCTTCGAATCACGGTGGCGAAACGCAAAGGCGCCGTGCTTCGGCCCGCAGCGGACTGGTTGTGGCGCCGGCTTGCAGGGATTGACTCCGGTCATCCAGGCCCACGAGCCCCTCTGTCCCAAGGCATGGAGCGCGCTCGATAGCGTCGCCGGCATGCGGGCCGACGCCAGATGCGCCGGATCGCCCGGGACTGGAGAGGGTGAGCAAGGACGACACGAGCCCAGTCGCCACAGCAGGTTGGCGTTATCGGGACACGGACACGGCGACCACAGCGGCGCGACAGCAGGAAAGGTCGCGGGACATCAACAGCGTGATTGTGGAGCGGTCCGGCGATTGCGGAGCGCGCACAGTGTCCCGGAAGCTTGCAGGACGTGGAGCGGGCGATGGGAATCGAACCCACGTCAGTAGCTTGGGAAGCTACAGCTCTACCATTGAGCTACGCCCGCGTTGCCGGTGCAGTCTATGCGTTGGGACGGGGGTTGCGCAAGAAATCGGCGCGATGCGGGCTGCAGCGCGCCATGGTGCCGAAGCAGCCGGCGATCATGAGCCGGCAAATGCGAAAGGGGCTTCAGTCCCGACGGCTCGCACTCTGAGCCGTCGGGGCTGAAGCCCCTCCCACAACAGGCATTGCTGCCCCTATACGGTACATCGCTCGCCCTACCCTGCCCGGCTCGCAGCCGGGCAAGGCGGGTGACGTCGGGCAGTGCTTAGAAGCTGCCGCCGAAGTTCACGAACAGCGAGGTGTCGTGCGCGCGCGACTGGCCGGTGGTGGTGGCGATGCCGACGTTGCTCTCAAAGCCCCACAGCTTGGTCCGCGCGCCCAGCACCACCGACGCGTAGTTGCGGTCGAAGTCGATGCCCGGCACCGCGTACTCGCCCAGGTCGGACATGGTCTGCAGCCACGCGGTGGCTTCCTGGTTCTTCTTGAACTCGTGGTCGTAGGTGGCCTGCAGGTACGGCTTCACCGTGCCGGCGTCGATGCTGGCCTTCCAGCCGATGCGGCCGACCATCGACTCGACGTCGCGGTCGCTGTAGCCCAGCGCGCTGGAGTTGGGGTTGCTCTCGGTGTAGCCGTCGAGCTTGACCTTCTGCCAGATCGCCGCGGCCACCGGGCCGTGCTTGAAGCTGCCTTCGCCGAACTCGTAGCCGCCCTGCAGCGCCGCGGTCAGGTTGCTGCCGTCCGGCGAGCCCTTGTGCTCGATGGTGGCCGGGCCGAGGTTGACCTTGCGGGTGACGTCGTAGCTCAGCCAGGTGTAGCTGACCTGGGCGTTGACCCAGGCATGCTCGCCGTACCAGCCGGCGAAGCCGCCCAGGGTGCTGTCGTCCTGGGTGTAGTCGCCACCGCGGTTGCCGAAGTCGGCATCGGTGCGACCGAAGCCGCCGAAGCCGCCGAACACCCACTCGCCGCGCGACCAGTCCACGCCGAACAGGCCGGCCGGCGCCATGCCGTCGTACAGGTCGCCGTGCTGGTAGCGCTGCATGTCGCCACGCAGGTTGCCCCACCAGCGCACGCCGTCCGCCTCCGGGCGGCCATCGACGTGCCAGGCGACCTGGTCGGCGCGCGAGCGGCCGACCATCTGCGCCGAGTGGGTCAGGATCTGCTGGGTGCGCGGGCCTTCCAGGATCGACAGCGCGTATTGCGCCAGCAGTTCGTGGGTGCGGCCGGTCGGATGCACGCCGTCGGCGAACACGTAGGTGTCGGCCGCGTCGGCGCTGACGTAGCTGGTCGGGTTGCAGGTCAGCGACTGCGCGGTGATCTGCGGCTGGCAGGCGGTGCCGGTGACGTTGCTGAAGCCGTAGGTGCCCGGGTTGGCCACCACTTCCTGCAGCAGGTGGAAGGTGTCGACCGGGATCACCCGCAGCCCGGCGCTCTTGAGGCCGGAGAACAGCGCGGTGTTGTAGGCGGTGGCCAGCGCGGTGCCCTGCGCCATCGCCGCGGCGCCGCCGGCGCGGAAGCGCGGGGTGATGCCGACGTCGGGCAGGTTGTTGACCATGACGTAGCGCGCGCCGGCGTTCTGCAGGCTGGCGACGATGCCCACTTCAGCGGTCACGGCATTGCCGATGGTGGCCTGCACCGGCGCACCGCCGGCGATCGCGAACAGGTCGTTGGCGCCGCCCCACACCGAGTACAGCGCATTCGGGTCGGCCTTGCCGCCGTTGGCGGCCAGGTAGTTGCTGGCCTGGGTCGCCAGCGACGGCGCCACGCCCAGGGCGCTGGCGTTGGCCACGCCGACGCGGGCATTGCCGGCGGCATAGTCGTCGCCGATCTGGCCGTTGCCGTTGGCGGCGGCGTTGGTGCCGTAGTACTGGGCCACGTACTGCGCCCAGACGAAGTCCGGGTTGGTGGTGAACTGGCCGGTCACCGCCTGCACCGAGGCCGGCAGCAGCGGACGGTAATAGCCGGCGTCGGTCAGGCTGTCGCCGAAGAACACGGTGCGGCTGTAGGTGGTGGACTGCGCGAACGCAGGCGCGGCGGCGAGCACGATCGCGGCGGCGAGCAGCGAGCGGAGCGGACGGACGGACGAAGTCATGGAAGCCCTCCCGGGCAGAAATGGAACACGAAGTGGAACGAAACCGAGGTGCGGCCGCACCATACGTCGCCGCATGGCCGGCATCATTTCACCTCTGCCGGACACGCTCACGTTGCACTGCCGCAAGAACACGACTCGCACGCCAGCGGGCGCGCATTGCACAATGATGGCATGAACATCGAATTGAACGGCAGACAATGCACGCTGGCGCCGGCCACCACGGTGGCCGCGCTGCTGCAGGCCGAGGGGCTGGGGCAGCGGCGGGTGGCGGTCGAGGTCAACGGCGAGATCGTGCCGCGAGGCGCGCACGCCGAACACGAACTGCATGCCGGCGACCGGGTCGAGATCGTGCACGCGCTGGGCGGCGGCTGAATCGCGCCGCCGCGCGCCACGGCGCGGACTCGGCAGGGCCGGTGCGATGGGCGATAATCCGCCGATGAACGCTCCCGCCCCCCACGATGCGCTGGTGATCGCCGGCAAACCCTACCGTTCGCGCCTGCTCACCGGCACCGGCAAGTTCGCCGATCTCGAACAGACCCGCCTGGCCACCGAGGCCGCCGCCGCGCAGATTGTCACCGTGGCGATCCGCCGCAGCAACATCGGCCAGAACCCGGGCGAGCCCAACCTGCTCGACGTGCTGCCGCCCGAGCAGTACACCATCCTGCCCAACACCGCCGGCTGCTATACCGCCGAGGATGCGGTGCGCACCTGCCGGCTGGCGCGCGAACTGCTCGACGGCCACAACCTGACCAAGCTGGAAGTGCTGGGCGACCAGCGCACCCTGTTCCCGGACGTGGTGCAGACGCTCAAGGCGGCCGAAATGCTGGTGGCCGACGGCTTCGAGGTGATGGTCTATACCAGCGACGACCCGATCCTGGCCAAGCGCCTGGAAGAGATCGGCTGCGTGGCGGTGATGCCGCTGGCCGCGCCGATCGGCTCCGGCCTGGGCATCCAGAACCGCTACAACCTGCTGGAGATCATCGACAACGCCAAGGTGCCGATCATCGTCGACGCCGGCGTCGGCACCGCCTCGGACGCGGCGATCGCGATGGAGCTGGGCTGCGACGGCGTGCTGATGAACACCGCCATCGCCGGCGCGCGCAATCCGGTGCTGATGGCCAGCGCCATGCGCAAGGCGGTGGAAGCCGGCCGCGAGGCGTTCCTGGCCGGGCGCATCCCGCGCAAGCGCTACGCCAGCGCCTCCTCGCCGGTCGACGGACTGATCGGGTGAGGCCGCAGGCATGACCGACCCGTTCTCCAGCGCCGGCGCCAAGACCCCGCCGAAACCCTTCACCGTCGAGGAAGGGCACCGCCAGGTACGCAGCTTCGTGCTGCGCCAGGGCCGCTTCACCCCGGCCCAGCAGCGCGCGTTCGATGCGTTGTGGCCGCGTTTCGGCCTGGCTTACAGCGGCCAGCCGCGCGACCTGGACGCCACCTTCGGCCGCAGCGCGCCCAAGGTGCTGGAGATCGGCTTCGGCAACGGCGCCGCCTTGCGCCATGCCGCGCAGCACGACCCCAGCCGCGACTACATCGGCATCGAGGTGCACGCGCCGGGCGTCGGCCGCCTGCTCAACGCCCTGGCCGAGGACGGTGCCGACCACGTGCGCCTGTACCACCACGATGCCGTGGAGGTGCTGCAGCACGAGATCGCCGACGGCAGCCTGGACGAGGTGCGCATCTACTTCCCCGACCCCTGGCACAAGAAGCGCCACAACAAGCGGCGCCTGCTGCAGCCGGCCTTCGCCGCGCTGCTGGTGCGCAAGCTGCGCGACGGCGGCCGCCTGCACTGCGCCACCGACTGGGCCGACTACGCCGAGCAGATGTGGGACGTGCTCGACGCCACCCCCGGCCTGGTCAACCGCGCCGGCCCGCGCGGCCACGTGCCGCGTCCGGACTGGCGCCCGCAGACCCACTTCGAGACCCGCGGCCAGAATCTGGGGCATGGGGTGTGGGATTTGCTGTATGACCGGGAATCGGGAACGGGGAATGGGGAATCGGAAGCGCCCTCGTCTGCCGCTCCCCGATAGCGTCGACCTGCGACGACCGGCCGCTTCTGCCATTCTCCATTCCCGATTCCCCATTCCCGGCCTCGCATGGACACCGCGCTGACGCTGACCACCGATATGAAGCTCGTGCTCGGGCTGGTGGGCTTCACCATGGCAATGTTCGTGTTCGAGCGGATCCGCGCCGACGTGGTGGCGCTGGTGGTGCTGGTGGTGCTCGGGGTGACCGGCCTGATCGCGCCGGAGGAGCTGTTCAGCGGCTTCTCCGGTAATGCGGTGATGAGCATCATCGCCACCACCATCCTCGGTGCCGGACTGGAACGCACCGGTGCGCTGAACCGGCTGGCGTCGTGGCTGCTGCGGCGCGCGCGCGGGGTCGAGGAGCGGCTGATGCTGCTGACCACCGCCATCGCCGGGCTCAATTCCTCGTTCATGCAGAACCCCTCGGTGATGGCGCTGTACCTGCCGGTGGCCTCGCGCCTGGCCGGGCGCACCGGGCTGACCCTGCAGCGGCTGCTGCTGCCGATCGCCGCGGCCATCGTGATGGGCGGCGCACTGACCATGGTCGGCAACTCGCCGCTGATCCTGCTCAACGATCTGCTGCAGTCGGCCAACAACAACCTGCCTTCGGGCATGGCCACCATCGAGCCGCTGCGCATGTTCGCGCCGCTGCCGATCGGCGTGGCGCTGCTGCTGGCCTCGCTGATCTACTTCCGCGTGCGCGGCGACAAGGCGCTGGCCGAAGAAGAGCGACTGATCAACGACGGCGTCACCCCGGCGCGCACCGAGAGCTACTTCGCCCGCACCTACGGCATCGAGGGCGATGTGTTCGAGCTGAT